>NZ_VCGZ01000004.1:0-410975 GCF_016597775.1 Marinobacter sp. 1-3A | reverse complement strand
AAGTCGCCAGGTCAGAAATTGCGAGCCCGTTGGGCCAACGACACTGAATCCGGAAAAATGCGCCGTAGAAAAAGACGCGGCTTAAACACAGAAACAGTGTCAACTATCTTGAAAAACACCGGCTGGTTCCCATCACTCCCGAAGATTTAGAGTATTTCCCCGTTTGGCCGCACCCTGAGTATGCTCAAAGGATTGTAGATGAGCATTTCCCTGGCCATCATGCGGTAGAGATACCACTTGAAGAATTTCTATCTCATTGGCTGCCAACCTTTGAGGCTGACAATGTAAAGGTCGCGGTATTTCCGAATAAAGAGTGGGTGTTCTGGGTTATGGAACCGGCTGACTTGGCGCAATGCCTGAGAGATGAGGCCGCTCAGTATGAGTAAAAAGCATAACCATCGCAGGCACGGCGACGTCTTTTCCATTGCGGCTTCGCCTCCATTCCAAAGCCGCGCATGCTGCGGGCGTTAAATTTTTTTGGCGCACCTTTGTCGACTATGATGTAATACATTGTAGTCATCAAATTTGAGGGTCCAGCCATGAGCGTCACTACAGTTCGCCTTCAGGCAGAAGTTGAGAAAAATCTTGATGCGATCGCCAGTAGGCTCCACCGGAGCAAAGGTTGGGTGATCAATCAGGCATTGTCGGAGTACATAGCAAAGCAACAGCTTGAACAAGAGCGTTGGAAGCAAACGCTGGAGGCAATGGAATCTGCTGCCCAAGGTAAGGTGGTTGATGCCAGCGAAGTTCATAGCTGGCTCAATAGTTGGGGAACTGAAAACGAGCAGGATGCACCGAGGTCGTGTAAGTGAAACTGGTTTATACGGACGAAGCCATTGAAGATTTGAAGCGCCTCAGGGAATTTATCGCCATCCACAATCCGTCAGCAGCTGCCAGGATAGCCACTGAACTGGTTGGTAGGATCGAGTTGCTACCAGGTTTCTCCAAAATCGGCACACCAGTTGAAATGGCTCCGGTACCTGACTCTGTCCGAGATATGGTTTTCGGCAAGTACGTCGTTCGATATTCGGTTCATACCAGCGCCATCATTATTCTTCGGGTATGGCATGGCTTGGAAGGTGAACGATAGCAATTTAACCAAGCGCGACACTCAGATGCCTTAGCCTCCGCTTCGCTGCGTCAAAGTCACCGGTGCGCTCGGCGTTGTGTGTATTTCTCCACAGGCCATAGAAGGGATTCAGATGACTCATCATTTCGGTTCTTGTCTGTGCGGCACCGCTAGCTTTGAGGTAACAGGGGGCTTCGATTGCTTTTACCTGTGCCATTGCAAGCATTGCCAAAAAGATACGGGTTCGGCTCATGCAGCAAATCTATTCTCCCAGTCAGCTAAATTGGTCTGGCGGACAGGTGCAGATGCTGTGACCTCGTATACGCTTCCAGGCACTCGTCATAACAAAAGCTTTTGTAAGTTGTGTGGCTCAGCATTGCCCAGCACCCAGACCCCTGGCTTGCTTGTTGTTCCCGCAGGGTGCTTGGACAGTGAAATCTCTATGGCACCGACAGCGCACATTTTTTCATCCAGCAAAGCTGTTTGGGATGAGGCGTTAGGGGAGGTCCCAGCGTTCGAGGGGCTGCCAGCTTGACCTACCATCACACGAAAGAAGCTAAGGAATAGGCAAGAAAGCTAAAAAAGTTACAAGAGAAAGCGGATGGATTTAACTATATACAAAGATCTATTAACCGAACTCCGCTTAGCTGCAGGAAGGTTTGAAGGCCCATCCGAAGCAGATAGTGAAGCGCTGGAAGAAGACTTTTCAGAGATCCTGGAATCTATCGATATTAATAAATGGAGTACCAATACTGACGGAACAGTGAAGTCTATTGATGCTCTATTGCGTGAGCTGGCCGAGGCTAACCGTAATTTAGACAAACAAAAATGTATTGAATCCCTCTCCATGATCAGGGTGGCGCTTTCTGATATAGAAAGCTCGTTTTCAAATACTCTTGATAGTATGGAAAAGTTAGTATTATCAATACGAGATGCATAACAAGACCATTCAGCATCATTTTGCACTCTCTCGTCAGCCTTGCGCTCTAAAAAATTCCATGAAAGGGTTTAAACATGAACTTAAGGCTTACCGGCAGCATTGGGACATTTTTTCTCGTCGTCTTGGGGCTGATGTATAACGTTGGCCAATTCAGCGTTGCAGATTTCTTTATATTCCTTGGCCTTGGGACTGTTGCTGGCTTAATCGCATGGTTTAAGCTGTTTAAGCCAAACCCCCATCGGCAAGGCCGATAAAAGCATAACCATGCGCTTCGCCACCAACATTCAGAACACTCAGCCAAGCTTTTCTTTCTGTACTTCACCGCGAATGACTATCTGGCCGCTGTAAGGTGAAGGCTTGGCCTCCTCCATGTCGGTCTGGTCTGATTTACGGTCAGCCAGGCTGGCATTTGCGGGCAGAGCGGCCACGGCAAACAGGGAGGCGAGTGTAATAAGTGCAAATTTACGCATGTCTGTATCTCCAGAGTAAGTAGGTTTGAACAGTTCGCTGAATCTCCGGGTGTTCCGGGATCAGATGCAGCGAAGTATGCGGCTCTGGAGCAAGCTTGAATAATTGGTAAACGGTATAGCCTACATCACGCAGATTGATGTGAGGGCTGGTTTATCTGGTGTTGAAGCCGTCAAAACGATCTCTATTATACGAATTAATGCTTATACATAACTCTGAGTGATGTATTGAATACGATGCTTTGATTAGTCCTGTTCCTGCAGTTTCATAAAAATACAAGCCAACTTGGTTCCGATTCATCACTTCTCGGAGTTGGCTATGCGCTTTCAACACATCACATCTCTTTTGGCTGCCGCCGCTTTTTCGTTCTCAGCTCCGGCACAATCTGCTGACTCTGTGTTGGCGGTGTCTTCCGATAACGATCTTTTTGCTCCGACCCAAACCGACCGGGACTACACCGCCGGGCTGGCGGTCACCTACTCGTCAAATTCCCGGGACTTTCTCAACAACCCGGCAGCTCGGGTGAGCCAGAGCCTGGATAAGCTCGTGCTTCCTCATAGTGATGCACAGGTTGAAAAGCCAGAGAGTCAGGCGCTGGAGTTTGGTGCCTATGGTTTTACGCCAGAGGAAATCAAGGCGTCAGCGGTTGATAGGAACGACCGTCCATACAGCAGCCTTGTGTATTTGTCTTCCAGCCAGAGCTATCGGGCGGCTGCCGGCAATGCCGGCTGGACAACCTCGCTCACGGTGGGAATGCTCGGATTGGATGTGTTCAAGTCTGCTCAGAACGCGGTTCACAAAGTGGTAGGCAGCGACCGGGCGAACGGCTGGGAGCATCAGATTTCAAACGGCGGTGAGCCTACCTTCCGTTATTCTGCCGCTTACCATCAGTACCTGGATGCGAGCGTGCCAGACCGTCAGCTCAAGGTGACCTATTTCGGCTCGGTGGGTTACTTAACGGAGTTTGGTGCCGCGCTGGTGTTCCGAAGTGGCCTGATCTCGTCGCCGGATAATCGATTCAACCCGGAGCTGATGGCGTATGGCGAGCGCGCACCGGGGGTGGCGGCTCATGGCGGGCGGGAAAATTACTTCTGGGGAGGCCTATCGGTCAAAGCTCGTGCCTATAACGCTTTTTTGCAAGGGCAGTTCCGGGATTCAGAGCATGAGCTGAGCGCCAGCGACCTCAATGTGCTGCTGGCGGAAGTCTGGGCCGGATACACCCACAGTTTTGTGGCTGGCATCGAGCTGAGCTACGTGTTGCGCGTGCAAAGCTCGGAAATCAAGCAGGGTACCGGCGACCGTACCCTGGCCTGGGGTGGCCTGGTGTTCAGCAAGCGTTTGTAATGCAGAAATCAATGCCCGTAAGTGATTGCGGTGAAGCCACGCGCAGGCCAGACTTACCGGATACGGATTGCCGGGAAGCCAGAATGCGAACGCAAGAGCTGCAACTGCTGTACATTTTTGATGCCATAATGACTGAGCGTTCGATCACCCGGGCGGCAGAACGGCTGGCCATGACCCAGCCTGCGGTGTCTAACGCGGTATCCAGAATGCGCCAGATCTGGAACGACCCACTGTTTGTTCGCAAAGGCCGCAACATAGAGCCAACTTCTTATGCGCTTAGCCTTTGGGACCAGGTGAGTGAGCCTATGTACACGCTCACTAACGCGGTTAGCGCCACCCAGTTTGATCCGGCCAGCTCAAAGCGTACTTTTCGCATAGCCGTCACCGATGTGATTACAGAAATGATCTGGCGACAGTTGATTCAGCTGTTAGAGCAGGAGGCGCCGGGGGTTGATCTGCATGCGGTACCCTACACTATGGAGCGCACCCACCAGGATTTACGTGAGGCCCATGTTGATCTGGCCATAGGCATGCTCAGTCATCACGACCACAGCCTGCGTAGCACCTGGCTGTTAGAGAGTGGTTATGCTCTGGCGATGCGGTATGATCATCCGCTGGCGGGTCGGCCGATCACTCTGGAGGAGTTCACCAGCGCACGGCATTTGTTGGTGAGCATGTCGGGCGATGCTCACGGATTTGTTGATAGCTATCTTGATCAGAAGGGGCTTGGCCGGCGTATAGCGGCCACGGTAAACCACTTTTCCATTGTGCCTCAGTTGCTCAGGGAGTCCGACCTGATTGCGGCCGTGCCACAGCTGATCACTCAGGATTGCGGCTTTCTGGACGGCCTGTGGCTGGGCGAGCTGCCATTTTCAGTGGACCCGACCAGTCTTTACCTCATCTGGCACAACCGCCACGACCGTGACCCGGGCATTGTGTGGTTGCGGGAACACCTTGAAACACTGATGCAGGCACGCGGGCAGGAAATTATGGCCCAAGCACCTTGCGGCTGAGCCACCTGGCCAGCCAAATCCTTGATCGCTGTAAATTCCTCTATAATGTGTGCCCTGGTTCATTCAGCCTGGAGGCACACTATTACTGTTTCACTACCCCGCTTGTATTCCTTCCGACGTTGCCCTTACGCCATGCGTGCCCGGCTCGGAATCCTGTTTGCCGAAATGAAGGTGGAGCTGCGCGAGATAGTGCTGAAAAACAAGCCAGCGCAGATGTTGGCTATCAGCCCTAAAGGTACGGTTCCCGTACTGGAGCTGGCAGCAGATGACAGCTCTACCCGGCCGGTTATCGAGGAAAGCCGGGAAATACTTGAATGGGCTCTGCAGCAGAATGATCCCCAAGGTTTGCTAGGCACCGATTTGGTCAGTGCTAACGCTCTGATCGACCGCAACGACAACGAATTCAAACATTGGTTAGATCGCTATAAATACGCCGATCGCCATCCAGAATTGAGCCAACTGGAGTACCGGCAGCAGGGCGAGGTGTTTTTGCAGGCGTTAGAGAATTTACTGGCCCAAAATAGCTATCTGCTTGGGGATAGCATCAGTATCGCAGATGTGGGCATCATGCCCTTTGTGCGCCAGTTCGCCCATGTAGACCGGGACGTTTTTTACAGCCTGCCATATCCAAGTCTGCAGCAATGGCTGAGAGGCTGGCTGGAACACCCGGTATTCTTGCAGGCCATGGTCAAGTTTCAGCCCTGGCAGGAAGGCGATGAGTTGGTGATATTTCCAAGCGACACCCCAAAGGAGGATAAGCGTAAGATGAACACAGCCCCTGAATCCTATCCCATCGGAACCCCCGGCACGCCTTGGGGTGATGAGGAACGCGCCGAGTGGTTGTCCCGACAGAGCCATCAACGCAGCTATGAAGCTGAGGTGTTGAGTGTGATCGAAGGCCTGGGCTCCCGCTTCGATGTGGAAGAGTATGGCCGCCTGAACTATGGCTCTGAGAGCTATCCCTTGATGGCGATCCGAAGCCGCGACTGGCGCGACGATTTGCCAGTTGTCCTGATTACCGGCGGGGTCCATGGCTATGAAACCAGCGGTGTGCATGGCGCGCTGCAGTTCGTGGATCAGCACGGGGAAGATTACGCGGGCCGCATCAACTTGCTGGTCGCCCCTTGTGTTAGCCCCTGGGCATACGAGCGCATTCATCGCTGGAACGCAGATGCCATCGACCCGAACCGCTCCTTCCATCAAAACAGCGCAGCAGGGGAGTCGGCAGCACTTATGCAGCTGGTGGAGCCGATCCGCGACCGTGTGGTTTTGCACATGGACTTGCACGAGACGACCGATACCGACGAAAGCGAGTTTCGCCCTGCGTTGGCAGCCCGGGATGGCAAACCATTCGAGCGGGGTGAGATTCCCGATGGCTTCTACCTGGTGGATGACAGCGAGAACCCGCAGCCAGAATTCCAGCAGGCGTTGATCAAGGCGGTGGAGCAGGTTACCCATATTGCTCCGGCTGATGCCAAAGGCGAGATTTTCGGTTCACCAGTGGTTGCCCGGGGTGTTATTCAGTATCCGCTTACACAGTTGGGATTGTGCGCCAGTATTACTAGTGCTCCCTACAAAACCACCACCGAAGTCTATCCCGACAGCGCCAGCGTGACCCCTGAGCAATGCAATGCCGCACAGGTGGCAACGGTGTGTGCGGGGATTGATTACGCGCTGGCTTCCAGCGGTCTCAAGTCGTAAGTACGCTATGAAGTTTAAGAATGCGGTTGTTTATGAAGGGCGGGTAAGTCGCGCTGAATCTCAGCAGTGACCTTGAGTAATTCTTCCAAAACCTGGTTCTGGCTTTTATGCTCGCCTTGAATAATCACATCTGCGTAGCGGGTATATAGCTCGTACCGCTCGGCAAACAAGTCTTCCAGGGATTGGTCCGGGCGCTTTGAAATACCTCTCAGGCTGAAGTCGCCGATGCGTTGACGCACCGCAGTGAGAGAAATATCGAGGAATACAACAATACTGTTTTGCTTGAGGTGCCGCATTGCGCGGTCGCTGTATACGGCGCTGCCGCCGGTTGCTATTACCTGGCCAGTCACATCCAGGCTGCACAACACCTGCTCTTCGATGCGGCGCAAGGCCTGGTAGCCTTCGCCATCAACAATGGCCTGTAACGTACTGCCAGTCTGTGATTGGATCAAAAGATCCGTATCCACAAACCCCAAGGCGGCAGCCTTGGCCAAAAGAACGCCCAGGGTGCTTTTGCCCGAGCCGGGCATTCCTATCAAGACAACATTATTCAGCGGCGAAAGCACAGTAACCTTACCAGTAAACAGGTTGGCGGCTTGAAGGTAAACACACTGGGGTTGACCCCAAGCCTGCTGGGTTAATTCCCTAGAACATTTGTTTCATTTTTCTTGGATTTTTTGGCCGCTTTCTTTTCCTTTGCAGTTAAAAGCGGTTTCTTCTTGGTGTCCTTTTTCTTGTCTTGTCCTTTACTCATGACATATACCTCAATAATCGATGCACTGAAGTTCAATGCAAGCTGCTATGCAGCGATATCAGTATGGCCTCTATGCTGAACAACGGAAAGGAGTTGTTATGAGGAAATAGTGGAGAAACCAATTAATTCGTAGTCTCACCTATGTTGTATGGGCGAACTGTGTCAGGCTCATCGGCCGAATATGCAGGCAAGGAAGTATGGCCCGAATGACCAAGAAAAAGAGTTCCGCCCTTTGGCATCCACGATTTTGGCCCTCGTGGGCGATCGTATTCGTGCTGTACCTAATGTCTTTGTTGCCCATGGCATCCAAGCAACGCTTTGGCGCGCGCCTAGGTCGGTTTCTGAGCCGCAAACTTAAATCCCGGGCTCGGGTCGCTAACCGGAATCTCGAGGTCTGTTTTCCTGAACTGGATGAGACCGACCGCAAACAGCTGGTGGAAGATAATTTTGTAGCATGCACCCGCGGCTTTCTGGAAAGCACGCATGCATGGTGGCGGGATATGTCTCCCTGTTATGGAAAAACTGAGGTGCAGGGATTGGAGCATCTCAGGGAAGCCCAGGAAAAGGGCAAAGGCGTGCTACTGATCGGTGGTCACTACAGCATTTTTGATTTCGCGTTACCGCTTGTTTCCTGCCACTTGAGCAACCCGGGTTATGTATACCGGCCTAATAATAATCCGGTTATTGATCGTATGATCGAAAAGGGCCGTCGTCGTCATTTCGGTATTCGCCCGTTTACCAAGCGCGAGTTGCGGCCAATGGTGACTTTCCTGAAGAAGGGAGGCGAAGTCTGGTTTGCCTGTGACCAGGATTTTGGCAACAAAACCGAGCTGTATGTGCCCTTTTTTGGAGTGGAAACCGGGTGCATTACATCCCCGAGCTATATTGCCAAGGTTTCCGGTGCCTCGGTTATTTGCGTAAGCCACCTTCGGATGCCTGATGGAAGCTACCGCGTGGTGTTCTCGCCAATACAGGAGGGTTTTGGGGTCGATAGCCGCAAGGATACGGAAGTCTGGAACCGATATATTGAAGACACTATTCGCAAACTGCCTGATCAGTACCTGTGGTTGCACAAGCGCTTTAAATCCCGCCCCGAGGGCGTGAGTAAAGTTTATTGAGTAGTGACCAGATAACAACGTGAGACCCATGTCTGTATGCGAGTGACAAAGGTTTGAATATGCTGTTAGCTTAGCATGATAATAGATGTATTAGCTTTGTTCCGGGTTTGCAGTGTCAATAAACAGGCTGGAGAAGAATATGTCGCAATCAGGCGGTAGTGTTTACACCAAAAGCCAACTCATGGTTGTGCAGGGTGTTGTCGGAGATTTGAGCAAGCACTGGGGGTGGCTCCTGGCGCTGGGTATTTTATTTATAGTGCTGGGAACCGTTGCTCTGGGAATGAGTGTTGCCGTAACGGTTGCAACAGTGCTCTTTTTTGGTGTGCTGCTGGCGATTGGTGGTGTTTTCCAGATTATTGAGGCGTTTAAATGCCGGGGCTGGAAAAGTATTCTGATGCACGTTCTGATAGCGCTGCTCTATATAGTTGCCGGCGTTAGTATGATAACCGAGCCAGTGGCTGGCTCCCTGGTGCTCACGGCGTTACTGGGTGGCGTTTTTGTTGCGACCGGTCTTTTGCGGATTGTAATGGGCTACCACTTGAAGGGCACTGGTCTGCGCTGGGGTTGGATGGTATTCGCTGGCGTTGTCTCGCTGGTCCTGGGCGGCATGATTTTCTTTCAGTGGCCCATGTCCGCGCTCTGGGTGATCGGCCTGCTGATTGCCATTGAAATGATCTTCCACGGCTGGGCGTATGTAATGATCGCCCTGGCACTGAAAACCGTTCGGTAAAGCCGGTGCGCTGTCCGGCTTGTTTCTGAACGGATTACAGAGGGTGCGAGAATGTCACCGGTTTTCCTGAAAATAGCTGGCTTGCTCGCCATTGGTATGGCTGTATTCGGGCTGCTCACTGGTAAGGTGCCAGCCGGAACCAGAGGTTTTAAAACCAATTACTACCACCGAAACGAAAACCCCTTTCTGTTTTATGGTTTTATCGTCATTTACCTGGTTATCGGAATGGCTGTACTCGTTAATTCCGGCTAATACCCGGCGCTTTACTTGCCCAGCAACTCTCCCACCGGGCGCAGGTTTACCACGTGATCACAAAGGGATTTTATGATCATTAATATGGGGGTGGCGATGATCAGCCCTACAGGGCCCCAAAGCCAACCCCAGAACAGAAGCCCGATGAAAATCACTACCGGGTTGAGGCTCGAAACCTGGCTGGTTAACCAGGGTGTTAACAAGTACCCCTGAATGCTGGTGATGGCCAAAGAAATACCCGCCACAATGATGGCAGTATTAACCTCGCCAAACTGGATAAAGGCGGCAATACCGGTGCCCACAAATACCAGAAAAGGCCCCAGGTAGGGCACGGCACTGGCAACACCCGCAACCACGCCCCAGAGCATGGCCTGTTCTACCCCCAGGGCTACGAAAGCCAGCCAGGTCAGTACGCCCACAAACAGCGCGCCAAGCAGCATCACGAAGAGAAAACGTCGTACCTGGTGGTGAAAATCATTCATGATTCGCGCGGCCTTGCGCATTCGTCCAAATGAAGGCCCGGAGATTTTGACGATCTTGCGCTTGTACAGGGGACCCACCGCCAGAATGAAATACACCAGTAACAGTACGGAGAAAAACTGGGAAACCATGACCAGTGCAGCAGGTGAGTTCCGCAGAACGTACTCTTCAACATCCATGGGTTGATCCACCACCCGCACGGGTGTGATGCCCTGATGTGCCGGGTGGTCGTCGCTTTGCCCCTGTGCAGCAGACTCTTCAATTTTCTTCGCTGCCGCCTGGGCCTTGTCAATGAGGCCCTCCTCTTGCTTTGGAGACCGGGCCTCGTTACGTTGAAAGTCACTAATGGCCACGGGGACTTTATCCAGTATGGCCATGGCTTCACGTTGCAGGGGAATGCTTGCAGCCGCGATAACGCTCAATAGTGAAACCAGAATGATAGCGGCACTGAGTGGCCTGGGAATTCTGAAACGGTCGAGAGCTGAAACTAGGGTGTCCAGGGCGTAACTGATCAGCACAGCCACCGTCAGTGGCAGCAGCACGGCCTGGGCCCAGCTAATAAAAAAGAGTGAGGCGATGCTGGTGAGCACAACCAGCGATATGCTGCGAATGTTTACGGCCTCAATCAGTGCCTTCGCAGGTATTTCGTTGATGTCGGCATTACTCGGGCTGAACTTACTCTGTTCGTCGCGTGCCATAGTGTCCATTGAGAGAGTTGTCAGTTTTAGATTCCACTAAGTGTAGACTGCTGCAGCGGCGCGCGAGCAAAAGCAACAGAGTTGTAATAGAACGCTTTTGTTTTGCGTCGCGATAACACCCCCTCTTATAATCCTCGCTACTGTGATGTGATCGGCATCTCACCTTGAGCTCTCCCTTGCAAATAAAAAAAGGAATACAAAATGTTGAAATTTGGCTCTTTGATGGCTGTTGCTGCAGCGACTTTGTTGCTCAGCTCTGCGGCGAACGCTCAATACAAAGATGAGTACACGGTCTCTACGGTTTTGCCGTCGGCGTTCCCTTGGGGACAGGCTGCCGATAAATGGGTTGAGCTGGTAAAAGAGCGCTCGGAAGGGCGCATTAACATGAAGATTTACAGCAACTCCCAGTTGGTATCTGGAGACCAGACCAAAGAGTTTTCAGCCATGCGCTCGGGGCTGATTGATATGGCCGTGGGTTCAACCATTAACTGGTCGCCCCAGGTGCCTGAACTGAACCTCTTCTCCCTTCCGTTCCTCATGCCCGATAACGCCGCCATTGATGCCATTACTCAGGGTGAGGCGGGCAAAGCTGTATTCAAGGCCATCGAAAAGCGTGGTGTAACGCCGTTGGCCTGGGGCGAGAATGGCTTCCGGGAGTTGTCTAACTCTAAGCTTGCGATTAGTGAACCCTCCGATCTGGAAGGCCTGAAAATTCGGGTTGTGGGCTCGCCTTTGTTCCAGGATACGTTTACAGCCCTGGGTGCCAACCCAACCCAAATGAGCTGGGCAGATGCCAAGCCAGCACTGACTACGGGTGCTGTAGATGGCCAGGAAAACCCTCTCTCTGTGTTTGATGTGGCACGTATCGACCAGGTAGGACAGGAGCACCTCACACTGTGGCATTACATGGCCGACCCGCTGGTGTTTGCAGTTAGCAACCGTGTATGGGCTCAGTTCAGTGCAGAAGACCAGGCTCTGCTGAAGCAGGCGGCGGTGGACGCAGGTCAGTGGGAAATTGAAAAATCCCGCGCTGAGCTGGCGGATACACTGCAAGCCATCAAGGATCGCGGAGTGACGGTTACCGAGCTGACCCGGGAACAGCACGATGCATTTGTGAACGCCACACTGTCTGTTTATAAAAAGTGGACACCGCGCATTGGTGAAGACCTGGTAAAACAGGCTCAAGCGGCCGTAGCCAACCGTAAACAGTAATAGCCTGTGGTATCAGCGCTCGCCTGTGCGTGGCGAGTGCTGATACCGGAACCGGAGTATTCATGCCGTCCCGACCCCCGAAGTTCCGACCGGAAGCCTGGTTGGCATCCGTTGCCCTGATTACCATTTGCCTGATCAGTCTTGGGAATGTGATTGTTCGTTACACCACGGATGCTTCCTTTGCGTTCACCGAGGAATTTTCGGTGTTTCTGTTGGTGTTGCTTACCTTTGGTGGAGCTGCGGTTGCGGCTCGCAACAATCAGCACATTCGCATTGAATTGATTGAACACCATTTGCCGCCCGCCGCGTTAAAAGGGCTTTTTGTTCTGCAATGGCTTGCGGGTGTTGCGGTCATGGGTGTTACCACTTGGTACGGAAGTATTTTTGCGATGCAGGAATACGATTGGGAGTCCTTGTCGCCGGGATTGGGCTTGCCGAACTGGATTTATGTGATCTGGTTGCCTGTGTTATCGGGTGCAATCATTATTCGCATGACTCAAAACTTTATTGATCGCCTTCGCGGAAAAAAAGACCCGGAGGTGATTCATGAGTCCTGATATTTTGATGATCGGCAGTTTTCTGTTGGCGCTGCTTTTGGGTGTCCCGGTTGCTATAGCTCTGGGATTGGGTGGGTTGGTGGGCATAGTATCCGGGCTGTCTCCGGATATGCTTGCCACCTTTGGCACCAACACCTACAACAGTGTGTCCAAGTACCCGCTGATTGCGATCCCCTTGTTTATTCTCACCGGCCTCATTTTTGAGCGCGCGGGTGTGGCTGCCAGCCTGGTGCGCTTTGCCCAAGCGATTATAGGGCCGCGGCATGGCAGCCTTACGGTTGTGGCGGTACTGGTTTGCCTGATTATGGGCGGCATGAGCGGCTCAGGGCCTGCAGATGCGGCGGCTGTGGCCATGGTTATGCTACCCAGCATGCGCAAAGCGGGTTATCCACAGCCATTTTCTGCTGCACTTATTGCAGCCTCGTCGTCTACTGCGATACTGATTCCGCCATCCATAGCCCTGATTCTGTACTCCATTGTGGTACCGGGCGTGGATCTGCGTGCCTTGTTTGCCGCGGGTTTGTTCCCGGGCATTCTGGCGGGCTTGTCTCTGCTGGTGCCAGCACTGTACCTCGCCCGTAAATACGGTTGGGAAAACCCCGAGGAATCTGAGCGCCCGCCTTTTTGGCCCAGTTTCAAAGCGGCACTGCCAGCACTTTTTGCGCCTGTTATTATTCTGGGTGGTTTGCGCTCTGGCTTGTTTACGCCCACCGAAGCCGCGGTGGTAGCGGTAACATATGGCGTAATTGTAGGCACGCTTGTTTACCGTAACCTTAGCTTCCGTAACCTGTTTGATTTGATGACCGATGCGGCGGTGACATCCGGTGTGGTTATGCTAATCATTGCGCTGGCGGGGATTTTTGCCTGGGCAGGGACAACGCTGGGCACCTTCCAGCATCTGGCCGATGCACTTTTATCGCTCTCTGAAAACGGTTGGGTATTGCTGGGGCTGGTTATGGTACTGGTGTTAATTGCCGGTATGCTGCTGGATGCCATATCGATTTACCTGATTCTTATCCCCATCGTACTGCCTTTGATGAATCACTTTGGCTGGAACCCTGTATGGTTTGGCATTCTGTTAGCTATGAACATCGCCATTGGCCAGTTTACGCCGCCGGTAGCGGTTAACCTGATGGTTACAACACGTATTGCTAATATTCGCCTGGAACATACCATTGGGTGGGCGCTGGTGTTTATTGCTGCCATGAGCGTAAGTCTTTTGCTGGTCATGCTCATTCCTGGCATCGCGCTCTGGCTTCCAGAGCAGCTTGGCTATGTAGTTGGGCCTTGGTAAAAGGCAGGTTTAGCCAAGTAATTGGACGCTATAGGTAAATGCTATCGCGAGATTGAATTTAATCAATTTCACTTAAGTTTCCGCGTTGGTTAGTATTAATACCGTAGATTCATCAACATACAAACGAACCAAAGGAGAAAATTCCATGGGCGTGATTAACAGCGAAATCAAACCGTTTAACGCAACCGCCTTCAAACAGGGCGAGTTTGTTGAAATTTCTGAAGCAGATGTGAAAGGCAAGTGGGCGATCTTCTTCTTCTACCCAGCCGACTTCACCTTTGTATGTCCTACTGAGCTGGGCGACGTAGCAGATCACTACGAAGAGCTACAGAAGCTGGGCGTTGAAGTATTCTCTGTGTCTACCGACACTCACTTCACCCACAAAGCATGGCACGACAGCTCTGAGACCATCGGTAAGATCAACTACTACATGGTTGGCGACCAGACCGGCACAATCACCAACAACTTTGGTGTAATGCGTGAAGGTCAGGGCCTTGCAGACCGCGCTACTTTCCTGATCGATCCGGATGGAATCATTCAGGCAATGGAAATCACTGCTGAAGGTATTGGCCGTGATGCAGACGATCTGATGCGTAAAGTTAAAGCCGCTCAGTACGTTCGCAACAACCCAGGCGAAGTGTGCCCGGCAGCGTGGAAGGAAGGCGAAGCTACTCTGTCTCCTTCACTGGATCTGGTTGGTAAGATCTAAGCAGCCCTTTAACCGGGAAGCGAAAAGTTCAGGCTCTATCTATAAGGGCCTGTAACTAAAAGAAAACCCCGGGTCAGTTCAAGAACCCGGGGTTTTCTGTATCTGCGGCGTACGAATTTGGTCTAGTTTTCTACTGTATCAACGCCATACTGGGAGCCGCGGGCTTTCAGTCGATAGAACTCTTCAATAACACCCGCCATGGCATCTGGGCAATAGGGGCGAAGGCCCCCTAAAACAAGGCGCTTGGATACTTCACCTACTGGTTTGCCATCGGAGTTCAGCCGGTACTCAAGGGTGACATTCCCGCGTTTTCCGCTGTCTTCCAAATCAGCGTTATGCAGTTCCAGTTCGGGTGATGATGCATCCAGGCTATCCAGAGCAAGGCTCATGCTTTCGTACATCACCATGGGGCGATCCGGGTTGAACATCACACCCTTCGATTCCATCAGTGGTTTGAGCGTGTGAGGAAAGTTTTTACCGGAGGCTGCCACGTAGCAGCGGATAAACTCCTCAATAACCTGCTCATCCCTGGTTGTTTCGCCGCTGCGGGTGACTTCCATATAGACCTTGCCATTCTGGTCACACACTTCGATGGTTTCATCACCGATTTCCCGGAATTCCAGGGGCACACCGTCACCAAGCAGGGCACGGAAGTGAAAGGTCATGGATCGGGACAGGCCGAAACGCGACACCACTACGGCAAAAAGCAGATCTCCGGGAACGCAGAACCGGCGCGCATCGGGATCGTGGATCGGGTTGAAATCTTCGGCCACCTCTTTGGCAAACTGGCTGGCCTGAGATGCGGAGATGTGTACGCGTCCGTCCTGAATTGTATAAAAGCGGTCTGGAAACATGTGCTCTTGGTCCTGAGTGCAATGGGTAACGCCACAACGTCTTGGAGCATGGTACCGGGGTCTGGCGCGTATGGGTATGCGCTATTTGTCCATTCGCCTTGGCAGAAACGCTATCAGGCGTTTTTGAGTGCGTTTCAAGATAATCAGTCAATAGTATTCTGCTATCAATCAGTTTGGATCAATTGATTTGAGCATTTTGTTGCCAGGCCGTATCGTTATGTCATACCCCAAACAAAGCTTACTTCGAACTCTAAATCCGAAGTATCAGTTGAAAGATTTCAAAAGGAGAATTCCTATATGTTGGATGCAAATATCAAGCAGCAACTGCAAGCCTACCTGGAAAAACTGCAGCAGCCGATTGAGCTGGTAGCAGCATACGATGATGGTGCCAAATCACAGGAGTTACGGGAACTCCTGGAAGAAATAGAGACTATGTCCGAGAAGATCAGCCTGCGCACGGACGAGTCGAATGACGTACGTCGTCCGTCCTTTGCCATCAATCGCGTGGGCACCGAAATGGGTGTCCGGTTCGCGGGCATTCCCATGGGCCATGAGTTTACCTCGCTGGTTCTGGCTTTGTTACAGGTTGGTGGCCACCCATCCAAGGCTTCTCAGGATGTGATTGAGCAGGTTCAGCAGCTGGATGGCGAGTTTGAGTTTGAAACCTACTTCTCGCTGTCGTGCCAGAACTGTCCTGATGTGGTTCAGGCTCTGAATCTGATGAGCGTTCTCAACCCGAATATTCGCCACACGTCTATTGACGGCGCCCTGTTTCAGGACGAAGTGGAAAAGCGTGAGGTTATGTCGGTACCCAGCGTTTACCTGAACGGTGAGCCATGGGGCCAGGGGCGTATGACCCTGGAAGAGATTGTCGCAAAGCTGGATACCAAATCGGACGAGCGTGAAGCTGAGAAGATCAACGAGAAAGACACCTTTGAAGTACTGGTGATTGGTGGTGGCCCCGCTGGTTCAGCCGCTGCTATTTACGCCGCTCGTAAGGGTATCTCCACTGGCATCGCGGCGGAGCGCTTTGGTGGCCAGGTGGCAGACACCATGAGCATCGAAAACCTGATTTCTGTGCCTTACACCGAAGGCCCGAAGCTGGTTGCGGCTATGGAGCAGCACGTTAAAGAGTACGACGTGGATATCATGAACATGCAGGTGGCGGAGAAGCTGATTCCGGCAGCCAAGCGTGGTGAGCCCCATGAGGTTCGTCTGGCCAATGGTGCATCGCTCAAGGCTCGCACCGTTGTGCTGTCTACCGGTGCGCGCTGGCGTCAGCTGGGTGTTCCCGGTGAAGACGAATACCGCAACAAGGGTGTGGCCTACTGCCCGCACTGTGATGGTCCCCTGTTCAAGGGCAAGCACGTTGCAGTGATTGGTGGTGGTAACTCAGGCGTGGAAGCCGCTATCGACCTGGCTGGCCTGGTTGGCCATGTAACACTGATCGAGTTTGGCGATGAAATGCGCGCAGACGAAGTGTTGCAGAAGAAGCTGCGCAGCCTGAAGAACGTGGACATCATTACCTCTGGCCAGACTACTGAAGTGGTTGGTGAGAATGGCAGGGTAAGCGGCTTGAACTACACAGACCGCAAGACAGGTGAAAATCACCATGTAGCACTTGAAGGTGTGTTCGTTCAGATTGGCTTGGTGCCAAACACTGAGTGGCTGAAAGGCGACATTGAGCTGAGCCAGCACGGCGAGATCATCATTAACGACCGCAATGAAACCTCGATTCCGGGTGTGTTTGCGGCAGGTGATGCCACCACAGTGCCCTACAAGCAGATTGTGATATCCATGGGCGAAGGCTCAAAAGCAGCACTGAGTGCTTTTGATTTCCTGATCCGCAACTCTGTGGAATAAGAGGGAAGCTATAGCCGGGGTCTATGCCCCGGCTATGGTCTGACAAGCTCTGTAAACGGCATTCGCTTTGATAGGCGAGTGCCGTTTTGCATTTCAGTTCCCTGAAATATCCTGCACCAGGCTGCCTTCGATGGCATCTGGCGCTTTACCATCCGGAAACAGGTGTCCGTAAGCGGCTTTTATTCCAGACAGAATGAATTCGTGGGGAACATCGTCGAAAACGCCATGATCGTTCACGTATTCCATGTGGGCTTCGCCGGCTTCGGTGTATTCCTGGAAAATCGAGTCGTTAACACCATCAAATTCCAGAGGCTCAACCTTCATCAGCTCGCACAGGCGTTTATCGAAAGCCGGGGTGGCCTTTATCCATTTGCCGTTGAGGTACAGCTCGATAAATCCGTGCATGCGAAAAATATCCGAGCGCAGCCATTCAATGAGTTTTGGGCTTGATAGGTGATTTCGCACATCGGCAAGGCCCAGGCGGCTTGGTATACCAACGGATCGCGTAGCGGCGCCGAGCAATACTGCTTTGGGAATGCAGTAGCTTTCAGCTGTTTTCAAAGCATGGCTGGCACTGAAGGTTTCGGGCTCCGGGCGAAAAACGTAAGGGTTGTAGCTTACGCTGTCCCGAACGGCGAGATACAGGGCTTTCGCTTGCTCTACCTTGTCGTCAGGTACGCCTTCCAATTGGGTGGCAATCCAGGCCTTCAGTTCGGGCTGGTTGTAATCGAAATACTCTGTGGGCTGGAGGTAGCGTTCCATTGTTGTTGTCTATCCAGTTGGGTAACAGGTCTCCGATCATCTCTGATTAGCTTGCTACACGCAATAACGATATCCATCACCCTGAGTGCCCAAATGGATCATTCGCTAGCCTTCGATGATTCACTCCTTTCTTGGCTTATTGGCCTCGCCTGAGTTCATAGACACACATGTTGACCGCAGAGGCCAGGTTCAGGGATTCGATCTCGCCATTGCCAGCAATGGTGTAGGGTTTTGCGGCCATCTGTGTCAGGGCTTCCTGCGGCACCCCCCGGGCTTCGTTGCCGAACAGGTAGCAGTCGTGCTGGCGGAATGATTCTGTGGTGAGCCTGTCGCCGTTCAGATCGAGGCAGGCGATAGAGCTATAGCGGCTGGACAGGCTTGCCAGCGGTACCTCGGTTTCCAGAGCTGTGTGGAAGATCGCACCCATGCTGGCGCGCACCACTTTCGGGTTGTAGGGGTCGACACTGCCGGGGCTGAGCAGGCAGCGAAACCCGCCAAACCAGGCCAGGGTGCGTAAAATAGTGCCGAGGTTGCCCGGGTCCTGAACTTCGTGCAGGTAAATGGCTTGTTCGCCGGGCTCGGTAACGGGCTCAGCTGCGTTAGCCGGCATGGGCACGACCGCTAAAATCCCCTGGGGCGTGCGGGTGTCGGCAAGCTGGGCCATCTGGCGGTCGTTAATGAGATGGGTTTTAAACGGGCCAGACCAATGCTCATACGCGTCGGTCACATACAGCTCTGATGCCCTCAGCGCGGGCTGACTGGTGGCAGCCTTTTGCAGTTCCAGCACCAGATGCTCGCCTTCAACCAGATAATGACCCAGCGCCTGACGGTACTTTTTCTGGTGCAGTTTTTTAATATCGTCCAGCTTCACGATGGGGTTCCCGAAACGGCTCCGCTGTTGCTTTCCAGATCGTCCAGCATGGCCAGTGCCAGTGCTTCGGCAACCTTGATGCCGTCCACGCCGGCTGAAAGAATGCCACCAGCATAGCCTGCGCCTTCGCCAGCAGGGTACAGGCCACGAGTGTTCAGGCTCTGCAGGCTGGTGCGATCCCGGGTGATGCGTACTGGTGAGGAGGTGCGGGTTTCTATGCCAGTGAGAACGGCATCTTTTCGGTCAAAGCCCCGGATCTGCCTGCCAAAATTTGGCAGAGCCTCGCGGATGGCTTCGATGGCATAGGGAGGTAGGGATGGCACCAGATCGCCCAGTTTGACGCCGGGCTTGTAGGAAGGCTCAACCTCGCCCAGCTCGGTGGAAGGTATGCGTTTGATGAAATCTCCCACCAGCTGGGCGGGGGCACAGTAATCACTGCCGCCGAGTGTATAGGCCCGGGATTCCAGCGCTTCCTGAAACTCCACACCGGCCAGCGGGCCGCCGGGGAAGTCTTCTTCCGGGTGCACGGCCACTACTATGCCGGCATTGGCGTTACGCTCGTTTCGGGAGTACTGGCTCATGCCATTGGTGACGACCCGGCCCGGTTCTGAAGTCGCAGCCACCACCGTGCCCCCTGGGCACATACAGAAGCTGTAGACGGCGCGCCCGTTGCTGGCGTGGTACACCAGTTTGTAGTCTGCCGCCCCCAGGGCGGGGTGCCCGGCGTATTTGCCCAAGCGGGCATTATCAATCAGCGATTGCGGATGCTCGATGCGAAAGCCAATGGCAAAGGGTTTGGCTTCAAGAAACACATCGTTTTGCTGGAGCATGCGGAAGGTATCCCGCGCGCTGTGACCAAGGGCCATAATCACGTATCGACTGTTCAGCCGTTCACCGCTGGCCAGTTCCACACCTTCAACGCGGCCATTCTGTATGAGCAGGTCGGTGACTTTGCTTTCGAAGCGGATTTCGCCGCCAAGACGGATGATTTCCTCACGCATTTTGGCCACCACGCCGGTCAGCCGGAAAGTGCCAATATGGGGCTTGCTCACATAGAGTATTTCTTCCGGTGCACCGGCCCGGATAAATTCATGCATTACCTTGCGGCCGTAGAACTTGGGATCTTTGATCTGGCTGTAGAGCTTGCCATCCGAGAACAACCCTGCGCCGCCTTCGCCAAACTGCACGTTGGATTCTGGCGACAGGGTTTTATTCCGCCAGAGGGCCCAGGTGTCCTTGGTGCGGCGGCGAACGTCGGGTCCGCGCTCTAACACAATGGGCCGGAAGCCCATCTGGGCCAGAATCAGGGCGGCAAACAGGCCGCATGGGCCCAGGCCTATCACGATTGGGCGCTCGGTCAGGTCAGAGGGCGCCTGAGCGACTGGATAATAGGCGGTGTCGGGTGCTTGCCGCACGTGTTGGTCTTTTTCGAAGCGGGCCAGAATGGCGTCTTCGTTACGCGCGCTCAGATCAATAATGTAAACGAATTTGATCTCGGTATTCTTCTTGCGGGCATCGTAGCTGCGCTTGAATACGGTGAAGTCCACCAAATCGGCGTCGCCGATGCCCAGCCGTTCAAGGATGGCGGCCCGCAAGGCACTTTCGGGGTGGTCCAATGGCAGTGCCAGTTCGGTAAGGCGGATCATAGTCTGTCCTGCCCGGGTAGGCCGCTGTGGGCGGATCATTTGCCGGGTATAAAGGGATCGGAACGTGTTGCGGTAATTGTACGTGCGCCGGGCCCGGATGTCAGGGTTTTGCCGCAAGCGGGCCAGCCACGTAGAATGGGCGGTCGACTTCCTTTTTTGATGAGTTCTTATGGCACGTTCCAAAAGCAGTGGCCGCTGGCTTGATGAGCACGTAAACGATCCCTTCGTGAAGCAGGCGCAGGTAGACGGCTATCGCTCACGGGCAAGCTACAAGCTTCTTGAAATCAACAAGAAGGACAAGCTGATTCACCCCAACATGGTGGTGATGGATCTGGGCTCTGCGCCGGGCGGCTGGTCACAAGTGGCGGCCAACCTGGTGGGCCACAAGGGCAGAGTTTTGGCTTCGGATATTCTGCCGATGGATACCATTGCCGGTGTGGAGTTTGTTCAGGGAGATTTCACCGAAGACTCGGTCTTTGAGGCCATTATGGAAGCGCTCGGCGACAGCCGGGTGGATGTGGTGATTTCCGATATGGCTCCAAACATCAGCGGCGTTACTGTGACTGATCAGGCCTCCTCCATGTACCTGGTGGAACTGGCACTGGATATGGCCAGCCAGGTGTTGAAGCCCAAGGGCAGCTTTATAGCCAAGGTGTTCCAGGGCGAAGGTTACGACGAGTACCTGAAAGCGGCCAGAGTGGTCTTTGACAAGGTGGTGGTGCGCAAGCCGGACTCTTCCCGCGCCCGTTCCCGGGAAGTGTACGTTGTGGGCAAGGGCTTCAAGGGCTGAGTCTGCCGGTCTATTGGGCAAAAAAAGGGGGCACCTGACGTTTCAGGGCCCCGCAAAAAGGAAACAGTGTTAGCTTACAGGCTTGCGTGAAGCACCCGGCGGCACACATCCGGCGTGACATCACCATGCTCACCAAGCGCTGTCATGCCGTGGCTTTCCAGGCTCTTGATCAGTGGCTCAATGTGCTCTTCGCCAAGGTCGTAGTCGCCAAGGCGGGTTTTAACGCCCAGTGATTCAAAGAAGTCCTGGGTTTTGGCAATCGCGGCTTCGGCTTTCTTTTCAGCACTCCCCTCACGAATACCCCAAACCCGTTCGCCGTATTGAACCAGCTTGTCGAGTTTGGATGCCTTGCGCTCACGCAGCATCGACGGCAATACAATGGCCAGAGTCTGGGCGTGATCAAGGTTGTGCAGCGCAGTCAGCTCATGGCCCAGCATGTGCGTGGCCCAATCCTGGGGTACGCCACTGCCAATCAGACCATTCAGGGCCAGTGTTGCGGTCCACATCAGGCTGGCTCTGACCTGATAATTATCTGGCTCAGCCAGAGCTTGCGCGCCAATCTCGGTGAGCGTCAGCAGCAGGCCTTCGGCAAAACGATCCTGCACCGGCGCTTGAGCCGGGTAGGTCAGGTATTGCTCGATCACATGAACGAATGCATCGACAACCCCATTGCCCACCTGACGCAGCGGCAGGGTGTAGGTTTTCGTTGGATCAAGGATTGAGAACTGCGGGAACACAAGGTCGCTTTGGAACGGTAGCTTTGCCTTCAGGGAGCGACGGGTTACAACGCCGCCCTTATTCATTTCAGAGCCAGTGGCAGGAAGCGTGAGCACCGAACCAAAGGGCAGGGCACGCTTAATATTGCGGCCACCTTTGAGCAGGATATCCCACTCGTCACCTTCGAAAACGGCGGCTGCCGCAACAAATTTGGTGCCATCGATGACCGACCCGCCGCCTACGGCGAGCAGAAAATCTATGTTCTGTTCGCGTACCTGTATAACCGCGTTCATCAAGGTTTCGAAGCTCGGGTTTGGCTCAATGCCGCCAAACTCGGTCACCGTCCGGTCGCCGAGTGCCTTGGTAACTTCATCCAGCGTACCTGTGCGGCGTGCACTTTCGCCACCAAACAGAACGAGTACCTTGGCGTCTTTGGGTACCAGTTTGTCGAGCTCCGCAATTTTACCTTCGCCAAAGGCGATACGGGTTGGGTTGTAAAAGTTGAAGTTATTCACATGGAATCCTTAATGTTGAATCTTGAAGTTTAACGTAGATCGGTCGTCTGGTGTTTGGTGGCCCTTCCTTCGAAACCCTGCATCACATTCACCACATTTACGCCAATGGCATCCACATCGTAACCGCCTTCCATAGTGAAAACTGTAGGTAGCCTTAGTTGTTCTATACGTTGGCCCAGAGAAAAGTAGTCTTTTGATTTCAATTTAAAGAACGAAATCGGATCTTCCTCGAAGGTATCCACACCCAACGCAATAATCAGAGCGCCTGGCTGGAAATCTGCAATGCGCTTGCAGGCGGTTTCCAGCCCCTTGCTCCACTCGCTGTAGGGCGTTCCAGGAGGATAAATAATGTTGAGGTTATAGCCTTCTCCTTCACCCTCGCCTGTTTCATCCTCAAAGCCCAGAAAGTGTGGGAATACCAGATCAGGATCGCCATGCAGGCTGATGGTCAGTACATCGCTGCGGTCGTAAAAAATGGCCTGGGTGCCGTTGCCGTGGTGAAAATCCACATCGAGAATGGCAACACGCTCGTAGCCTTGATCGCGAAATGCCTGTGCGGCAATAGCGGCGTTATTGAAGAAGCAGTAACCCCCGAATAAATCAGCGTGGGCATGGTGGCCGGGAGGGCGACACAGGGCAAAGGCGGCACGTTCGCCGTTTGCGACCAACTTCTGGGCGGTTAATGCGACATTGGCAGAGGCGCAGGCCGCTTCCCAGGTGCCAGCAGAAATGGAAGTCTCGGCGGCAAAGCTGAAGTAGCCCAGGCGACCGTCTATATCTTTAGGCATGCGGGGGCGCATACCACGGCCACACCATACAGCGGGAATGGCTTCTCCCGGTTTGCCTTCAGCCACCCAGTCGGCCCAGCAGTGCTCAAGAAAAGCCACGTAATCCGGCGTGTGCACGCGCTTTACGGGTGCAAGGCCAAACTCTTCAGGCTCAATCACCTCACCCAGGGTTTGTGATTTCACTCTGGCCAGTATGGTCTCTGCCCGTGATGGCTTCTCATGGGGTTCAATCAGAATGCCGCCGTCCAGTTCGGTTTTAACGCAGCGGAGGCTGTGCAGGGGTGAGAAAACAGTTTTCATGGAGCACTATCCAGGTTGATTTGTCAGCTGACTGTGCCACAGGATTTGCAGTGGCTCAAACGAAACCCGAGTGTTTAAGCGGTGTGCTGTGGGCTATTGTACACGCATGAAAATATGCTAAAAACCAGACGGACCACCATGACTGAACGGGCGTAAAGACAATGTTGTACCCCTTATCGACGCTTGCACTGGCTCCGGTTCTTATCGGGCAGGGAAGCTATGTGCGCAAGGTTACCCCGCGCTTGCCGGAACCCGAGGGTGAGCGTTGCGGTACCCTGGGCTCCGGGCCGGAGCTGCGGCTGCTGATTCTTGGTGACTCTGCCGCGGCGGGCGTTGGTGTGAGCCATCAGCAGGATGCACTGGCAGGCCAGTTGGTCAGGGAACTCGCCAGGGATCACTGCGTGAGCTGGAATTTATTGGCAGAAACCGGTCGCACGGCAGCCGGTGTTATCGAGGCACTCAAAGCCGCACCCAAAGCCCATTACGATGTTGTCCTCGTGTCTGTTGGCGTAAACGATGTGACGGGCCGCACCCGCAACGGGCAGTGGGTGTCAGCCTTGAAGGAGTTGTCGGACCGGTTGATCAATAGCACGGGGGCAACACTCGTACTGTTCACCGCCATCCCGCCTATGCATCTCTTTCCCGCCTTGCCTCAGCCTTTGCGTTGGTACTTGGGCCTGCGGGCCAAACAGTTGAACACATTGATGAAAGGCCTGTGCAATACCGGCTCTTTCGAGAAAGGGCGCCTTGAATATCTGTGTGTGTCCTTTCCCCTGGAACATGGCTACATGGCCTCGGATGGCTTTCATCCCGG
Organism: Marinobacter sp. 1-3A; assembly: GCF_016597775.1. NCBI lineage: Bacteria > Pseudomonadati > Pseudomonadota > Gammaproteobacteria > Pseudomonadales > Marinobacteraceae > Marinobacter > Marinobacter sp. 1-3A. Next base: position 386,716 of record NZ_VCGZ01000004.1, on the reverse strand, counting down.
CGTGGATGCTTACAGGGTTTGGGCTGAGCATTCCGCGGCCAGTATTCGCAAACTGGCCCAAAATCAGTAGTTTTAGACCCCGCTAGCTAACCACCCCGCATACCCGGCTGCGCTATCGTAACTCTCATGGATACCAGAAGAACGACAATGACTTTGAGAGGTCGGATATGAGCGAGCAGCATTTTGATGTGTTGATCATCGGTGCCGGGGTGTCGGGGATCGGTATGGCCTGCCATCTCCAGCGTGAGTGTCCGGGCAAGTCGTTCGCTATTCTGGAGCGGCGTCAGTCACTCGGTGGTACCTGGGATCTGTTTCGCTACCCGGGCATTCGTTCCGATTCTGACATGTTTACCTTTGGCTATAATTTCCGCCCCTGGACTGGCGGAAAAGTGCTGGCAGACGGCGCTTCCATCAAGAACTATGTCAGCGAAACCGCAAAAGAACACAACGTTGAGCAGCATATTCGCTATGGTCTTGCCGTAAAAGCCGCGGATTGGTCCAGTGCAGAAAAATGCTGGAAGCTGACGGCGGTGAATGAGGCTACCGGTAAAAGCGAAACCTATACGGCCAGTTTTCTGATTGGTTGTACTGGTTACTACAACTACGATCAGGGCTATAAGCCTGATTTTCCCGGCGAAGCGGATTTCAAGGGCCAGGTTGTCCATCCGCAGCACTGGCCGGAAGGCCTTGATTATACCGGCAAGAAAATTGTGGTGATTGGCAGTGGCGCCACGGCGGTCACACTGGTGCCCACGCTGGCGGAGAAAGCCGGGCATGTAACCATGCTGCAGCGCTCGCCCACGTACCTGATGCCCCTGCCGTCGACGGATAAGGTAACCCTGGGCATTCAGAAGGTGCTGCCTGCCAAGGCCGCATACCGGCTGACCCGGGCGCGCAATATTACGGTGTCCCGGTTTCTGTACCAGCGTTCCCGCAAGAACCCCAAGCTCATGCGCCGCCTGTTTCTGGGCATTATCAAGCATCAGGTGGGCGACCAAACCGACATGCGCCACTTTACCCCGAGCTACAATCCCTGGGATCAGCGCCTGTGTGTGGTGAAAGACGGTGACCTTTTCCGCGCATTGAAGGCGGGCAAGGCATCCATGGCAACCGATCATATTGAGCGCTTCACAGAAACCGGTATTCGCCTTAAATCCGGTGAGCATCTGGATGCAGACATCATCGTTCCCGCCACCGGCCTGGATATTCAGATGCTCGGAGGCATCAAGCCGAAAGTAGATGGCCGGGAAGTGGTGTTGAAAAACAAGATTGTTTACAAGAATGTGTTGGTTGAAGGCGTACCCAATGCGGGCATGATCTTTGGTTACACCAATATCTCCTGGACCCTGAAAGCCGATATTGCCAGCGAATACCTGTGCCGCCTGATCAACCACATGGACCAACGCGGGATGCGCGTGGCCGTCGCCAGAGATCACGAAAACAGTCTGGGCGAGGATACCGTAATGGGCGCCCTGGATTCCGGTTACGTCAATCGCGCCGCGGATCGCCTGCCGCGGCAGGGCACTCACGGCCCATGGAAAGCGTCACAGAATTATCTGGCGGATGTAAAAGTGCTGCGGTTTGACCCTATTGAAGATGGCTACATCGAGTTTGATGGCAAGAAAACCAGGGCTCGTGAACGCAAACCTGGTGGCTTTTTCCAGCCTTTGCGTTCTGCACTGTTTGGGGCCTGACTGATCAAAGCCGGGGTGCGGCAAGTGTGCAGCACCCCGAGTTGTTAATCCTTACCCAAGTATGAAGCCCGAATATCGGCCCAGTTGCTCTCTTCCGTTACCCGCAGAACATGCTGCGAGATGACGGCTCTGAGCGGGCTGCCGTCTGGCAGAGCCAGAGCGTAGAGTTGTTCGGCAAACACACCGGGAAGCACCGTCAGCTTATCCTGGCCCAGCTGCAGGTTGCGATACTGCATCAGGGCGCGGTCGTACACTATGGCATCGGTGTCGCCATTGGCCACGGAGAGCATAGCGGAGGTGAGATCCGGGTAGGTCTGGTACCGAACTCGCTGCTCTTCCAGATAGCGCTGGCTGGCGGTTTTGGTAATGGTTGCCACTACTTTTCCGGGCAGATCATCCGCGCCCTGAATGCCGGAGCGCAGGTTGCTCACGGTCAACGAGGATGTGATGGCAGCGGTAAAGCTGGCCACCATTATCAATCCTGCAAACATCCAGACCAGGCCGATCAACCTGCCGGCCAGTGATACCGGTGCTTTGTCGCCATAGCCAACCGTTGTCATGGTAACGGCCGCCCACCAGAAACTGGCACCAATACCTTCTGCGGCGGAACCTCCGAATTGCTCCGGGTTGCGGCGCCGCTCAACCAGCCAAAGCAGAAAACCCACACCTGCCAAGAGCCCGGCCAGGCCAAGAATAACGCTGAGAAATTTCCAGCTTATGAGCGCCTTCAGGCTGCTAAGCAGGCTTGTTTCCGGCACTTGAGGAACCGCAATCGACAGGCCTGTCTGGTAGAAAGGATGGCTGAAATCAAAACGTGCTTCCCGGTCGGCCGTCATGGTCAGGGCGCCGACGGCCACATCAATGTCACCGTTTTCCACCGCGACAAGCAGCTCGTTAAAGCTCATGGGAACCCATTCAAAATCCCGCTCCATGCCTGCGGCTATATCTTCCCAGAGATCGATACTGATGCCTTCCCAGCGCCCATCCTCTGTTTGCATGACAAACGGCGGAACCTTGGTGATGCCAACTTTGAGGGGTTGGTCTTGGGCCTTCGCATGGCTGGAAAGACCCAGGGCGAGCAGGAGAAAACAGGATAGGATTCGTATTAGCATAATTGTGTGTGACCCCTTGCCGGGCCGCATTCCTTGTTGTGGGTTAGCGGTCTTCAATTGACGTAAACTACAGGATTGCCGGTTGCAATTCCTTATGGCTAATTGGTGAGGCCTCTGTTACTGTGCACGCATCCTGCCTCTAAGGATTCTGCAGTTTCCGGCTTTAAGCCGCGTTGCGAACCTCCATACGACCTGTCAGAGGACGTCACCCCGATTACCGGCGCGTGACTGTAGTCGTCTAATATTCCATGAATCTTCATGGCATCTGCCCGCATTCGCCGAGAACGGTGTTCGTGGAGGCAGAACAATCAAGAGTTAATCATATATGAGTTTTTCGTCACTCGGTTTGTCTGAGCAGCTTGTCCGTGCAACCGCCGATCAAGGTTACGATACCCCTTCACCCATTCAGCTTCAGGCCATTCCTGCCGTACTTTCTGGCAAGGATGTTATGGCTGCAGCCCAAACGGGTACCGGGAAAACCGCCGGTTTCACACTGCCATTGCTGCAGCGCCTGGCTGAGAAGCCGCGCACGGGCAAAGGCCCCCGTGTACTTATTTTAGCGCCCACACGGGAACTGGCCGCGCAGGTTCACGATAGCGTAAATCTTTACAGCAAATATGTTCCCACCAAAGCCGCCGTGGTGTTTGGTGGTGTAAAAATCAACCCGCAGATGATGAAGCTGCGTAAAGGCCTGGATGTACTCGTTGCCACACCTGGCCGTTTGATGGATTTGTATCAGCAGAATGCTGTGAAATTCAATGAAGTGGAAATCCTGGTGCTGGACGAAGCCGACCGCATGCTCGACATGGGCTTTATTCGCGACATCAAAAAGATTCTTGCGCTGTTGCCAGCCAAGCGTCAGAACCTGCTGTTCTCAGCTACTTTCTCCGGTGAGATTCGTGCACTGGCTCAAGGCCTGCTGAATAATCCGGTTCAGATTGATGTGGCGGTCAGAAACACCACTGCTGAGTCAGTAAAACAGTCGGTGTACACCGTTGACCAGAGCCAGAAAACCGCGCTGCTGAGCAAACTGGTGCGTGATAACAGCTGGGAACAGGTGCTGGTGTTTACCCGTACCAAGCACGGCGCTAACCGCCTGACCCAGAAGCTGGAAAATGACGGCATTACCGCTGCCGCCATCCATGGCAACAAGTCCCAGGGTGCTCGTACCCGTGCACTGGCCGATTTTAAAGCCGGAGAAGTGCGCGTGTTGGTAGCGACGGATATTGCTGCCCGTGGCCTGGACATCAAACAGTTGCCCCAGGTGGTTAACTTCGAGCTGCCCAACGTGCCGGAAGACTATGTTCACCGCATCGGCCGTACCGGTCGCGCGGGTGAAAGTGGCCATGCCTTGTCGTTGGTAAGCGCTGATGAGCTCAAGATGCTGGTTGGCATCGAAAAGTTGATCAAGAAGCAGTTGCCGCGCAAGGAAGTGGAAGGATTCGAGCCCAAGAACCACGTGGCCATGAAGCCTAAAGCCAAGGCAGACCCGAGCAAGGCTCGCAATCGCAGTGGTGGTAACGGACGGCCTGGCAGTAAGCCACGCAGCTTTGGCGATAAGCCTGGTGGGCGTAGCGGTGGTCGCAGCCAGAATGGCGGTGGTCAGCGTGGGCGTTCAAGCCAGAGTGCGTGAAGCCCGATAGGCCTCAGCAAACTGAATAAACAATGCGGAGCTTAGGCTCCGCATTGTTGTTTTCGGGGATCAGAACTTGTAGGTGAAGCCTACCATGTAGACCATCGGGTCGATTTCGACTTCGAACTTGTCGGTCTGAGCCACGTAGTTTCCTGCGCCGTCGTAGACTTTTACAGTGGCATCCGTATTGATGTCTGCCCACCAGATAGCTGCGTTCAGGCCAAAGTTTTTGCTCAGCATGTAGTCAACGCCTACTTCAAATGCAACGCCAACACTGTCGTCCAGCTCGAGCTCGCTAGAAGCGGCGCCAATGGCATTGTTCAAATCTGCAGAGGTTTTCTCTTCAAAGAATGTAGTGTAGTTGACGCCCACGCCTACAAAAGGCTGTAGCGCAGATGCACTGTGCATCGGGAAATATTGCAGTGTCAGCGTAGGCGGCAAGTGCTTGGTTTCACCCAGCTTTACGCTGCCTGGAATATCACCTCCGCCATTTATGTTGTGTTTGAACGGTGTTGCACCCAGCACACCAATGCCAAGATGGTTGGTGAACATATAAGTGGCGCGAAGGCCGAGCTGCGTGTTGGTGTCAACGCTAACTTTTGAATCTACCGCTGGCCCCAGAAGCGGTGCGCCGCCTACTGTGATTGATGCACTCGAATCATCCGGTGCTACATGCACAGCACCTGCACGCAGAATGAAATCGCCAGCTTCAAAAGCCTGGGCTGCGGGCGCAACGGCCATAACTGCAGCTGCCATAACACTAAGTTTGAACGTACGGGACATATATATCTCCTGAGAACCTGAATCGTTGTTGCGTTCAGATTAAAGATCATGGAGATAGAGAACTTGATATAGCGCAATAATTGCGGGTAGGTGATCTGTGTTACAGCGCCTGATTGACGTAACTCAAGAAAAGGTACGGGAGTGTAGTTTTGCGGATTGTCAGGCGGTGTCTTTTTTGCTGCCAGGCACAGCATCACCGGAAACAAACACATCCCGCACGGTGACAGGATTACCTTCTGCGTTGTGCACCTGAACGGCTTGTATAGGCTGCCCTGTCGCTTTGTCCCTAAGGTCCAGAGGTGTCTCGTCGGGTGCCGGGTTCCATTTGTCTCCCCATTGGCGCAGAGCAATAACAACAGGGAACAGATCCCGGCCTTTTTCGGTGAGGCGGTACTCAAAACGGGAGCCGTGCTCGCCCACATCCACTTTTTTCAATACGCCGTTATCGACCAGTCTGGCCAGGCGGTCACACAAGATATTTTTGGCAATACCCAGCTCCTGCTGAAAATCCACAAAGCGACGGGTACCGTACATAGCGTGCAGCACAATAAGCAGGGACCACCAATCGCCTACCTGGTTCAGGGCGCGGGCGACGGAGCAGTTGGAGTCATCAAAACGTTTTCTGGCCATGACAAGAAGTGTACATAATAAGGTTGCATCTTAAAACCAGATTAAATAAAGTTGCGTTAAGAGACCAGATTAGTAAGGTAGCTACCATGCAGCCATGCCACACTAATCAATAGTCATCACCAACATCAAATTTTGCGGAGTAGCCACAGATGACCACCAACCTGGGCCCTATGTTTCAACCCTTTGATATTCACAACCTCACGCTGCGCAATCGGGTCGCCATGGCGCCAATGACCCGCAATTTCTCGCCCAAAGGCGTGCCGGGGGAGAACGTAGTGGCTTATTACCAGCGCCGGGCCGAAGCAGGCGTTGGCCTTATCATCACGGAAGGCACAACGGTGAATCATGCCGGTGCCAATGGCTACCCCAATGTGCCCCAGTTTCATGGTGAAGAAGCCTTGGCTGGCTGGAAAAACGTGGTAGATGCTGTACACGAAGCTGGCGGAGCCATTTTTCCGCAGCTTTGGCACGTGGGTGCGGTGCGTAAAGAAGGTACAGAGCCAGATCCTGCCGTTCCCGGCTACAGCCCATCAGGGTTGTTTGCGCCAGGAAAGCCAAACGGTAAGGCGATGAGCAAAGAGGATATTGCGGATGTGGTCAAGGCATTCGCAGATGCCGCACAGGATGCCAAAGCACTCGGGTTTGACGGCGTAGAGATTCACGGCGCTCACGGCTATCTGCTGGACCAGTTCCTGTGGGAAGGCACCAACCAGCGGGATGATGAATACGGCGGCAGCATGGAAAATCGCCTGCGCTTCGTTGTAGAAATAGTAGAAGCGGTTCGCCACCGAGTAGGCCCGGAGTTCCCCATCATGCTGCGCTTCTCGCAGTGGAAGCAGCAGGATTACGAAGCAAAACTGGTTAACAGCCCGGAAGAGTTGGAACAGTTCCTGAAGCCGCTGGTTGAAGCCGGTGTGGATATTTTCCACGCATCAACCCGCCGTTTCTGGGAGCCGGAGTTTGAAGGTTCCAACCTTAACCTGGCAGGCTGGACGCAGAAGCTGTCTGGCAAGCCCACCATGTCGGTAGGCAGCGTTGGCCTGACCGAAGATTTCATCAGTGGCACCATGGCCAGCAAGCAAGAGTCGGTAGAGCAGTCGGGTATCGACGAGCTGGTAGAGCGCATGAACAACCACGAATTTGAACTGATTGCCGTGGGCCGCGCACTTCTACAGGACCCGGAATGGCTGACCAAAGTGCAGGAAGGACGACTTGGCGAAGTAGACGATTTCGTCCGTAAATCCCTCACCAAACTTTACTGAGACTGGACTGAATATTTCCTGTCTGTAACAGCACACCCCCATTGTCTGAGCGTATGATGGGGGTGTTTTTTTATGGGTGGAATTTCACGGGAGGAACGGTAATGTCTTTTAAGAACAGTCTGTCAGTGTTGATGCTTGCGAGCCTGCTGGCGTTTGCAGGTTGTGCGACGGTGGGTAAGGATTTTTCCACACACAATATTGACCAGATCACCCAGGGTGAAACCACCCGGGCCGAGATTCAGGAAATGTTTGGGGAGCCTTGGCGCACAGGCGTTGAAGACGGCAAGCGCACCTGGACTTACGGCAAGTACCGCTGGTCTGCCTTCGGTGATGCAGAAACTACGGATCTGGTAGTTCGGTTCAATCCCGACGGAACCGTAGCTTCTTACGTTTTTAACACCACCGAGTAAGCGGGCTTAGTCCCTCAGCCCACTAACAAGCTTGTCGATGCTGTCTTTGGCATCTCCAAACAGCATGCGGGCGTTGTCCTTGAAGAATAGCGGGTTTTCCACACCGGAATAACCCGTTGCCATGCCCCGCTTAAGAATCACCACTTGCCGTGCTTTCCACACCTCCAGTACCGGCATACCCGCAATCGGGCTGCCCGGGTCTTCTGCTGCGGCAGGGTTCACCGTGTCGTTGGCTCCAATAACCAGCACCACGTCTGTGGTTGGGAAATCCTCGTTGATTTCGTCCATCTCCAACACTATGTCGTAGGGCACATGGGCTTCTGCCAGCAATACGTTCATGTGCCCGGGTAGACGGCCGGCAACGGGGTGGATGCCAAAGCGCACATCCACGCCACGCTCCCGCAACAGTTTGGTCATGTCGCTCACCCCGCTCTGAGCCTGCGCCACCGCCATGCCGTAACCCGGTACGATAATGACGGAATCAGCATTGCGTAACTCCTCGCACACTTCGTCTGCGCTGGCTTCCAATGCTGTTCGATCGTCAGGGTCTGCGCTTGCAGAACTGCTGCTGGTTTGGCCGAATCCGCCGAGGATTACACTGATGAACGACCGGTTCATGGCCTTGCACATGATGTAACTGAGAATGGCACCGCTGCTGCCCACCAGTGCGCCGGTCACGATCAACAGGTCGTTGCCCAGCATGAACCCGATGGAGGCTGCGGCCCAGCCGGAATAACTGTTGAGCATGGACACCACCACCGGCATGTCGGCACCGCCAATGGCCATGATGAGGTGAATGCCCAACACTGCCGCCACGATCGTCATAAGCACCAGGGCAAGTATGCCCAGCGCCATGCTTTCGGTACCCAGGAACCAGGCGCCCAGCAGAATAGACACCGCTATCGCAGCCAGATTCATCAGATGCCGGCCGGGGAGGGTGAGAGCCTTGCTGTCGATACGGCCATCCAGCTTGCCGCAGGCCACAAGGGAGCCGGTAAAAGTTATGGCGCCGATAAAGATACCCACAAACACTTCCACCAGTTTGATGGTGTGCTCGGCACCCGTGCTGTGAATCAGCGGATCTATATAACCGGTAAAGCCCACTAATACTGCCGCCAGGCCGACAAAACTGTGCAGCAATGCCACCAGTTGTGGCATCTGGGTCATTTCTACCTTGTTGGCAATGGCGATGCCAATGCTGGCACCCACCAGCACCGCAATCACGATGGCAACAAGCCCACTGTCACTGACGCTGGTCATGGTGGCGACCAATGCAATGAGAATGCCGGCTACCCCGTAAAGATTGCCCCGGCGTGCGGATTCCTGATTGCTCAGGCCTCCCAGGCTGAGGATAAACAATACGCTGGCGACCACGTAGGCCACACTAACGAGTCCTGTACTCATGGTGGTCGCCTCCTACTTGCGGAACATTTTGAGCATGCGATGGGTAACCCGGAAGCCACCCCCTACGTTGATGCTGGCAATCAGCACCGCCACAAACGCCAGAACCCCGACCACGGCGTTCTCTGCCTGGGCCAGGTGCAACATGGCACCAATCACGATAATGCCACTGATGGCGTTGGTGACACTCATCAGAGGTGTGTGCAGGGAAGCCGTGACGTTCCACACCACCTGCCAGCCGATAAAACACGCCAGCACGAACACGGTGAAGTGCCGCAGGAAGCTCTCCGGTGCATAGGCGCCAACGCCATAAAGAGCCGCAAGGGTGACGACCAACACGGCCCCCTTACCGATCAGGCTACGGCGTTGGGATTCCTTGTGTGCCGCCGCTTTTTGTTCTGCCGAAGGTTCTTCTGTGCCTGGTGCAGGCTTGGGGCTGGTGGGTGTTTGCGGCTGCGGTGGCGGCCAGGTTACGTCCTTGCCCAGCACCACGGTGAGGCCACGAATCACGTCGTCCTCCATGTTCACTTTTGGCTGGCCGTCTTTCTCCGGTGTCAGTTCAGTCACCAGATGAAACAGGTTGGTGGCATAGAGATCGCTGGCCACCTTGGCCATACGGCTGGGAAGATCCGTGTAGCCGATCAGCGTAACGTCGTGCTGCTCGACAATTTTTCCGGGCTCGGTAAGCTCGCAATTGCCGCCTCGTTCCGATGCCAGATCCACAATCACGCTGCCGGGCTTCATGGATTTCACCATCTCCGCCGTGATCAGTTTCGGCGCGGGCTTACCTGGAATCAGGGCGGTGGTAATGATGATATCTACCTCTTTGGCTTGTTCTGCGAATAGCGCCATTTCCGCCTTGATAAACTCGTCGCTCATCTGCTTGGCGTAACCGCCTGCACCACTGCCTTCTTCCTCGCCAAAATCCAGCTGCAGAAATTCGGCGCCGATGCTTTCAATCTGTTCCTTCACTTCCAGCCGGGTGTCGAAGGCCCGGACGATGGCCCCCAGACTATTGGCTGCGCCCACCGCCGCAAGCCCTGCCACACCAGCGCCAATAACCATTACTTTGGCTGGCGGCACCTTGCCTGCGGCTGTTATCTGGCCTGTAAAAAAGCGCCCGAAGTGATTGGCGGCCTCCACTACCGCACGATACCCGGCGATGTTGGCCATGGCGCTCAGAGCATCCATTTTCTGGGCCCGGCTTATGCGGGGCAGGCTGTCGATGGCAAAGGTGGTGATGTTACGGGCCGCCAGCTGGTTCAGAAGCTCGGCGTTCTGGGCGGGCCAAATGTAGCTGATGAGAAAGCCCCCTTCCTTCATCAGGTCGGCCTCATGCTTGCCCAGAGCCGGGTTCAGCATGGGTGCGCGAACCTTCAGAATGATATCTGCCTCGCGCCAAAGGGATTGAGCATCCGCGGCAATGGAAGCGCCAACGGCTTCATAAGCTTCGTCGCGATAGTGCGCCGCTTCGCCTGCGCCGGATTCAACTCTTACCTCATAGCCCAGGTTGATCAGTTTGTGCACGGAAGGCGGTGTGGCTGCAACTCGCCGTTCGTCTGTGAATATCTCTTTTGGAATGCCAATCTTCATGATGCAAACGCCCTGTGTTTGAACCGATGAAAGGAAGGAGAACTACCTTCATCCTAGTGCAAGCTCAGGACTTTGCCTGCCATACGTTCTGTTGCGTACGGCAGAAATCCGGATAAGGCGCTATGCTTTGCGTTTTTGCACATACCGGAATTTTTTCGATGATTGAGATGTTTTTCAGCACCTATATCAGCAGCACCATTCGCTTTCTGTTTCTGCTGGCGCCTTTCTTTGCGGTGTCCATGTTTATCGCCTTGACCCGCGGTTTGCCCGCAGCTGAAAAAGCCTCGATCATTCGCCGGGCGTGCATTGCTGCATCCATAATGGGTGTCTTGTTGTTCTTCGGCGGCCCGGTTCTATTCAGTGCCATTGGCATTACTCTGAACTCCTTCCGTATTGGTGCCGGCACCCTGCTGTTCCTCACGGCCATTAGCCTCGTCACCAGCGGCACCCGCAACCATGCCACCGGCCTGCCCGAAGAAGAGCGTGATGATGTAGCCGTGGTGCCCCTGGCGGTGCCGATTATGATTGGGCCAGCCACCATTGGTGCCATTCTGGTTTATGGTGCAGAGCTCAAGCATGCGCCGGAAGTTGCCGGAGGCCTGCTGGGATTGCTTTCTGGTTTGCTGATTCTGGGCATATTGCTGCACCTGTCCGGGTATCTGGAAAAAGCCTTGGGCAAAACCGGCCTAAACATTCTCTCCAAAATCAGCGGTCTGGTACTCTCAGCCATGGCTGCTGAAATTGTACTGACAGGCATCACAGGCTTTATCGCCAGTTCGGGTTTAATGGGAGCATAAGGGGGCTCAATGTCCGCTGATACCATAGAACACAACCGCAACCGACAGGATTTCTCCGGTATCGACTCGATCTGGTTGTTTGGTTATGGCTCGTTGATTTACAAAGTGGATTTCCCGTACCTGGAAAAACGCCCCGCCTCTATTCAGGGCTGGGCCCGCCGGTTCTGGCAGGGTTCTCACGATCATCGGGGTACGCCGGAAGCGCCGGGCAGGGTGGTAACGCTTGTTGAGACTCCCGGAGCTACCTGCAAAGGCATGGCGTTCCGGGTATCACCGAAAGTGTTCGAGCATTTGGATGTCCGGGAAAAGAATGGCTACCTGCGTTTCACCACAACCTTGACGTTCGATAACGGCAGTCATGGTGAGGGGCTGGTTTACATTGCCACTGAGGATAACGAAGCTTTCCTTGGCGAGGCGCCGGATGAAGATATAGCGCGGCAGATTGCTTCTGCGGTTGGGCCGAGTGGTCCTAACTCCGAATACCTGCTCAGGCTCGCTGAATCGTTGCGCGCACTGGGTGATGAGTGTGCTCATACTTTCGCAATTGAGTCGTGCCTCAAGAAAACCTCCTGAACAAGAGCCTTGGCTTCGGGGAAGCAACCGAGGGCGGGGCACCTTCCGAAACACGCTGTGAATACGTCCGTGTACGCTTGGCTCCGCCATCCCTGGCTCCGCACAGTTTCGGAAGGTGCCCCGCCCTCAGTTGCGTCAGGCTTTGGCGGTGGCCGCTTGGTGATCATCCCGGGTAGCAGGATTAAAGCCTCTGGGAGGTGATTTGCGGCGTTGGTTCAGGCCGATCATCACCAGCGGCACAACAACCATCAAGCTGCCCACCAGGAACCACCAGTCGGGCACCTCGTTAAACCAGATCCAGCCAATAGCTACTGCCCAAATCAACCCTGTGTATTCGGCGCTGGTCACCTGATTGGCATCTACCTGTCGGTAGGCCAATAGAACGGTGATGTTGTAGCCCAGAATAAAAAATGCTGAAGCCGCCGCGGTAAACAAAATCTCTGGATGCCAGGTAGCACCTTGCTGCCATTCCCATATAGCGAGCAGACCGGCTGCGGGAATGACCAGTAAATAGTTTAGAAACAGCTTGTGCACAGTGCTTTGGCCCTTGGGTAACTTGCGCACCATCACCGCGTTGATTGCCAGTGTGAGGGCAGATCCCAGCGCCGCCACAACCGCCCAGTTGAACTCCACCGGGCGCAGGATAACGATGATGCCTGCAAAACCGCTGAAGACTGCAAGCACACTCAGTGGCGACAGTGACTCCCGGAAGATAACCACCGAAAACACCATCACCAGAATCGGTGCCGCGTAAAATACGGCGTTGGCCGTGGCCAGAGGCAGGTTGCTCAAGGCAACAATCATGCACAGCAGGCCTACCAGATGAACGTGCGCCCTGATAGCGTGTACTTTGATGCCGGAGAACAGGTTTTTCCGGTCGATCTTGCGGGCCAAAGGCAGCAAGAAAACAAGGGTGATGAGGCAGCGTAGAAATGCGAACTGCAGAATCGGTGCGCCCGGCTCCATGAGCTTGATAAACACGTCAGATATCAGCGCCATGGCGTTGCCAAGCACAAGCAAAAGAATGGCGCTGTTTACGGTTTTACCTGACATGCTTTCTTATCCTGAAACTCGGGGTGAAATAAAACGCACACGTGGGAAGTGGCAGTTGTAGCCTACATGGGTTTTAATATCCGATAAAATGATGAATATTCACCAAGTATTAGAAAAATAGATAATGAAGCTGCCCCCTCTCAAAGCATTGCCCGTATTTGAAGCGGTTGCTCGCCTCAACAGCTTTTCAATGGCTGCTCAGGAATTGTCGGTAACCCAGAGTGCGGTGAGCCATCAGATAAAGCAGCTGGAAACCTATCTGGGGGAACGGCTGTTCTGGCGCAGCGGGCGCACACTCGCGTTGACCGATGAGGGGCGGCAGTATCTGGATGCCGTCAGTACCGCGTTGCTGCAAATCGAGCGGGCCAGTGAAAAACTGCTGGGGCATGAAGAGTCCCGGTTACGGCTCGCGCTGTTCAGTTCCTTCGCCGTGCGCTGGCTGGTACCAAGATTGCCAGACTTGCAACGGCAGCACCCGCAGGTAGAACTGGCGCTGGAAATGACCAGTGAAAACCCGGTGCTGTCTGATCGGGTAGCAGACTGCTTTATTACCATCCACAGGGATTCCCCGGCATACAGTTACGAGCTTTTGTATGTGGAGCGGCTTTTCCCCGTGTGCAGTCAGGATTATTGGCAGCGCATCTGCAGAGAGTTAGGGCGGGAAACCGATGTGACCGGCCATGATGAACCAGCCATGACTCAGGCGGAGATAGCCCGCTTCCCCCTGTTATCTACCCACAGTATTTACGACAAAGCCGCTGGCGACTGGGAAGCCTGGTATCAAACCGTGGATGAATCCCTGCCTTCCGGCGCTCGCGTACAGCATTTCAGCCACATGCTGCTGGCGCTGGAGGCGGCGCGCTATCACCAGGGTATAGCGCTGACCAACGACTACATGTTGAGTACCCGTAAGGATTCAGAAGAGTTTGTGCGCTTGCCTTGCCACCCGCTGGTGACCGGCGACCGGTTCTATTTTGCCTGGAAAACCAGCCGGCGAAGGGAACGAAGCATTCAGCTGCTGAGGGGTTGGCTGGTGGATGAAGCCGTCAGAGGGGGACTCAGGTCACAATGATGTAAAATTGACCCTTTGTGTCGGCCTTTCCGGCGCTGGTGCTATCGGAGAATGATGTTGCAGCGGGTATCCTTGCATCAACAGAAATAAAACTGCGCCTCACGCAGAAGTTGTAAACAGGAACCCAACATGTCTTTAAATCGTCGCCAGTTTCTCCAATACGCCGGCGCCCTCGGTGCTTTGGGTGCGCTTGGCAGCCAGGCCGCACTTGCACAAGTTCTCAACCCTCAACGCATGCAGCCCTGGCGCAACTGGTCGGGCGTGCAAACCTGCTTGCCAGCACAGCAGATAACTCCCAAATCACTCGACGAGTTGGTCAGTGTTATTGCCCAAAGTACGGGAACTATTCGCCCGGTTGGAGCAGGGCATTCATTCAGCCCGCTTGTGCCCACTGACGACACCCTGCTTTCCCTGGGCTATTTCGGCGGCATGTTAAGCCATGATTCAGAAACCCACCAGGCGGAGTTTGGTGCGGGCACTTCCATGGCCCTTATGGGCATGGCGCTGAACGATGTTGGCCAGGGCTTTATCAATATGGCGGATATTGATCACCAGACGCTGGGTGGCGCCGTTGCTACATCCACCCATGGTACCGGCATTAAATACGGTTCGTACTCCAGCTACATCAAAGGGTTGCAGCTAGTAACTGCGAGCGGTGAGGTCTTGGACTGCGATGCCACACGTAACCCGGAGGTGTTCCATGCTGCCCGCGTATCCATGGGGTCGCTCGGGGTAATTACCAAGCTGACCATGCAGAACCGGCCAGGCTACCGTCTTCGGGAAACCATGTGGGTGGCCAAAACAGAAGACTTGCTGGCGGATATTGATAAGCATGTGTCTGAAAACCAGCACTGGGAAATGCTGGTGATTACCCATTCAGACTATGCGCTGGCGATTGCCCTGAACGAAACTGAAGAGCCGGCTACACCGCCGGTAAACAAGGCTGAAAGCGGTGGCAATGAGTTTGTGACTCTGCTGGAGAAACTCGACAAATATGGCAGCGACTTCCCCTCGGCCCGCCGGTTTTTGCTGAACAACCTGCGGCACTTTGCCACCTTTGATGAGCGCATTGGCGAGTCCTACGAGATCTATTCCAACGTGCGCTCGGTGCGTTTTAACGAAATGGAATACTCAGTGCCTGCTGAGCATGGCCCTGCCTGCCTGCGGGAGATTCTGCAACTGATAGAGCGCAATGATTTACCCACCTGGTTCCCGCTGGAATACCGTTATGTGCAGGCTGACGATGTGCCTTTGAGTATGTTCCAGGGGCGCGACAGTTGCGCCATTTCTGTGCACCAGCACTACAGCATGGATTATCACAACCTGTTTGCGGCCATAGAGCCGATCTTCTGGAAGTACGACGGCAGACCCCATTGGGGCAAACTGCATACGCTGAATGCACGGCATCTGGAAAAGTTGTACCCACAGTGGCGCGAGTTTACCGGGCTGCGCGAGAGCCTCGACCCTCAGGGCAGATTTCTGAATGCCCACTTGCGCTCAATTCTGGGCGCGTGAAGGAGATAGTGAAGGAGAAGGTATTGTGAATCGTCGTGGTTTTCTGTTCACCGGCCTGCTCGGTGGTGCGGCCATACTGACCGGCGCTGCCTTGCTGCGACCTGCTGACAAGGGCAAACCTTACACGGCTTACTTTGAGGCGTTGAACGCGGAGCTGAAGCGCGCCGGGCCCATGCGGCCGGTGTTACTGGTGGATCTGGACAGGCTGGATCACAACATTGATGTGGTTAAAGCCTCCCTGCAACGCAGCGGCAAGGCCTTGCGCCTGGTTGAAAAGTCGCTGCCGGCGCGCGGGTTGCTGGAGTACATTGTCAGGCGTACCGGCACAGACAAGCTGATGTCGTTTCACCAGCCCTTCCTGAATCAGACTGCGGAATACTTTCCCGAAGCCGATATATTGCTGGGCAAGCCGCTGCCAGCCCGATCCGTTGAGGTGTTCTACCAGCAGCATCAGGGGCAGGCTGATCCCACAGCGCGAATCCAGTGGCTGATTGATGCGCCTGAGCGCTTGCAGGAGTACCTGCAGATAGCACAAGCACGCAACAGCAGGTTCCGGATCAACATTGAGCTGGACGTAGGCCTGCACCGCGGCGGTGTGGCCGATATGAATACCTTGAATGCGTTACTTGGTTTGATTGCCGATAACCCGGAGCATCTCGAGTTCTCGGGGTTTATGGGTTACGACCCGTTTGTAGGTATGGAATTGCCCTCGGTTCTTGGTTCTCCGGAAACGCTGCTAGGCAAGGTGATGACCCGTTATCAGGGCTTTGTTGATTTCACAAAAAATCACTACCCGGCATTATGGCGGGATGGCTTGGCACTGAATACAGCTGGCAGTCCAAGTTATCGGCTGCACGAAACTGAAACCCTGAGTACAGAGCTGGCGGTGGGCTCTGCCATGGTGATGCCCACCCACTTTGATTTGCCTTCATTGAGTGATCACATTCCCGCGGCCTTTATTGCCAGCCCGGTGCTGAAATCCACGGGGCCGGTGAATATTCCAGCGCTTGATGGGAAATCCAGAATCTTCTCTTGGTGGGATGTTAACCAACGCGCCAGCTACTTTATGTATGGCGGTAACTGGCTGGCAGACTTTGTTGCCCCAGAAGGGCTGCAGAGCAATAGCCTGTACGGCAGAAGCTCGAACCAGGAGCTGGTGACGGCCTCGCCGGGAGTGGGGCTTGAAGTGAACGATCAGGTGTTTTTGCGTCCGCAACAGAGTGAGGCAGTATTGCTGCAGTTTGGCGACATACTGGCTATGCGTAATGGCAAGATTGTTGATCACTGGCCGGTATACCAGGACGGGTCCCGGGCATAGCCAGTGAGCCATAAGGCCAGTGGCCAGCATTTGAAAACGCTGGCCACAGCCTGTGAGCTTACTTGGTGCCGGGGCGCTCAACTACTTTGCGTTTACCCTTGGCGCATCGGGACAGAGCTTTCAGGCCTTCTTCATCGAAAGCATCCACCCGGATAACGTCGTACAAAGCTGTCAGAGCTTCCTCAAGCTTCTCGCGTTCTTCTGTTTTCACAACGCCTTCTGCGCAGGCCCAGTCCACCAGCTTTTTGCGCTCATGGCCCATCAGCAGTGTCACTTCGTCCAGATCGTCTTTATCACGATTACGAATGGCTTCGTGCATGCGGCCACGTACATCGGCGGTTTCGTTTGCCAGCTTGTAGGCATTCAGAACCCGACCAAGAGGGTCCTTCGGATCCATTGTGGTATAAGCGCCGCGGCTGATGCGCTGGCGCAGTGGTGTGTCTTTAACGATGCTGGCAGCCACTTGGGCGCCAAGCTTGTCATCCGGCCCGTTCAGACCGGTCGCACCCAGCGGAAACACCAACAGGCGCATTGGCCAACGTAAAGCAGGTACAGGGAACTTGGTGATGGCTTCACGCATAGAGTGCTGCAAGTCCTGCAGGCAGGTTTGCAGGCACCATTCCACCAGCGGGCGCTGGTCGGCAGGGTAGCCTTCCTCGTGCCATTGCTTGATTACGGCCGTCGCGTAGTACAGCTGCACCAGGCAGTCTGCCATGCGCCCGGAGAGGCGCTGTCGGGCTTTTAACCGTCCGCCCACGGAGAGCAGAGTTACATCGGTCATCAGTGCAAACGCCGCCGAGAAGCGGGCAAGCTGGCGGTAATATGAGCGGATGTTTCCTTGCCGTGGGACGGTTTCAAACAACCCGCCGGAGAGGGCAAGAACCAGGGCCCTCAATGCGTTCCGTGTGGTGTGAGCCAGATGCTTGTAGAAGATGCCGTCGAACGTCTTTGCCGCCTGATCTTCATCTTTCATATCTGCCGCTGCAATTTCATCAACAATAAACGGGTGGCAGCGGATCGCACCCTGACCAAACACCATCAGGCTGCGAGTCAGGATGTTTGCGCCTTCCACCGTAATGCCAATAGGCACAGCGTTATAGGCGCGGGCCATGAAGTTGCGGGGGCCGGTAATAACGCCGCGGCCAGCGACTACGTCCATGGCGTGGTTGATCACTATTCGCATCAGGTCGGTGTTGCGGTATTTCAGCAGGGCAGACGGCACCGCTGGCCGCACGCCTCTGTCCAGCATGCCGGAGGTCAGCAAGCGTGCTGCATCCATCATGTAGGTGTAGCCGGCAATGGGTTCCAGAGCCTCCTGAACACCTTCAAACTGGCTGATGGAACGGCCGAATTGCTCGCGGGTATAAGCGTAGGAACCGGTTGCCAGGCTGGCAACCTTGCCGGCACCTGTGCCCAGCGCGGGCAGGGAAATGGAGCGTCCGATAGACAGGCATTCCAGCAGCATGGTCCAGCCTTTGCCGAGCATGTCCTGGCCACCGATGACCTGATCCATGGGAATAAACACCTCGGTGCCCCACGTAGGCCCATTCATGAACACAGTATTCATCGGCAGGTGTCGGGCGCCTGCGTGCACGCCTTCGGTTTCCCGTGGCACCAGAACACAGGTCACGCCTATATCTTCGTTATCGCCCAGCAGGTTTTCCGGGTCGTACACCTTGATGGCCAGGCCAATCAGCGTCGCCACCGGTGCCAGGGTGATATAGCGTTTGTTCCAGGTAACTTTCAGGCCCAGAACTTCTTCGCCGTTCCATTGGCCTTTGCATACGATGCCTTTGTCGGGAATGGCGCCTGCATCGGAACCCGCAATGGGCGATGTGAGGGCAAAGCAGGGAATCTCTTCACCGCCGGAGAGCCTTGGCAGGTAGTGCTTTTTCTGTTCGTCGGTGCCGTAATGCATCAGCAACTCACCCGGGCCGAGGGAGTTGGGTACCATCACGGTAACCGCAGCAGATACGCTGCGGGTAGAAATCTTCATGACGATTTCAGAATGGGCCGTGTTGGAGAAGCCCATGCCGCCGTCTTCTTTCGGAATCACCAGGCCGAAAAAGCCGTTCTCTCGGATAAATTTCCAGACCTTGTCCGGCAGGTCATAGTCTTCGTGGGTGATCTTCCAGTCATCGAGCATGCCGCAGAGTTTTTCTACCGGGCCGTCGAGAAAGGCCTGTTCTTCGCTGGTCAGGTGTGCAGGTTTTGCATCCAGCAGTTTCGACCATTCAGGCTTGCCAGAGAACAGTTCGCCATCCCAATCCACAGAGCCGGATTTGAGGGCTTCTTCTTCGGTTGAAGACAGCTTGGGAAGGCGGCTGCGAACCCACCCCAGTAGTGGGCGACTGAATTTATCAAGACGCATATCGCTGGGAATAACCAGAATCAGGGCAAGAGCCAGAAAAAGGCCGCCAAACAGAATGCTGGCAATGTGCCACTCGTCCTGGATCAGGCCAATCAGGGTTGCGGCAGACATCACCACAGCGGCTGTGGTGCCGCCAACTCCCACATAGATAAGAACCAGGGCACTGATGAGCAGTAAAAGTACACTCACGGGCAGACCTCCATATCGTGGATAAAAATTCAGCGAATTTCAGTTTAACCTTCGGCCAAAGTCCCCCCACATGCAAGGGCTGCGCGTGGGTAGGTCTGTGCCGGCGCCTCTGGCTACAGGCTCAGGCCAACAATCAGCAGGGCCAAGGTGGCCAGAAGAATGGCTACGTTGGTACCCAGCAAGGTGTTCAGTGTATCTGGCTGCTCAAGGGCACCTGGCAGTTTGCAGGCAAGCCAGAACGCGAAGGGCGCCGTTGCTAATGACAGTATAGACGGCAATGGCAACCAGCCAGTGAGTATGCCCATTACCAAAACGACATAACCCGAGAGAAACAATGCGGATACCAGCCGGGCAGCGGCGCTGGTGCCAAGGGTAACCACCAGATGGCGGCGCCCTATCTTTCGATCGGCTTCGACATCGGGAATCTGGTTGATCAACAGTAACTCGCTCACCAGAAGCAGGCTGATCACCGATACGGTAATGGCGGTGGCATCAAGCCGGGCCCCGAGCGCCACCAGTGTGCCAAGAACCATCACCGGCCCGAAACCTATGCCCGGAGCAAACAGGCACAGTAACGGAGAGCGGGTAATCCAGCGGGTATAGGTAACCACAAGTGCAATGCCGGCGGTCCCCAGAATCAACATGGGAAGCCCGCGCTGCCAGAGAAAGTAGAGCCCAATAAGAATAACCAAAGCCAGGGTTCCAAGAGCAGCAGCCAGTACACGCTTTGCTGCGCCCGGCACCTCCGGGAGAGCGCCGCTGCCACCGGAAAACGGGGTGCGGGTGGTAATCAGGTCCAGCCCGGACACAAAATCTTCATATTCATTAAGCAGGTTTACTGCAGCGTGGGCCAGCAGTGCGCCCACAAAAACCAGCAGCGTGTCCAGCAGCGCCGGTGGCTCGCCCTGGTGCCAGGCCACGGCAACGCCCAGCCCGACACACAAAGGCGCAAGAATCAGGAAGTTAGGGCGGGAGGCGCGAACCACCGCAATGGTTTCAGACATTCACTATTTCCTCAGATGTAACCGGCGGCAAAAACCAGCCCGAGCACAATGGGCATAACAATAAGGCTGCCGAGGTTACTTAATAGTACGAGAGAGGCCACTTTATGGGGCTCTTGCTGATACTGCTCTGCCACCATGTAGTTGAGCACCGCAGGGGGCAGGGCCGCGAAAACCCAGAGAGAGGCAATTTGAAGGCCGGGGAGATCCAGAAGTGCAATCATCGGCCAGGCCAGCAATAGCCCACTGACCGGGCAGGCAATGGCGCCCAGCATGCCCAGTTTCCAGTCACTGAAGTCGATATCCAGCATACGCACGCCGAGGGTAAACAACATTAGCGGTATGCAGATTTCCCCGAGCATGTTCAGGGAGTGAAGCAGCCAGTCGGGAAGGCTGACGCCCGATAGATTAACGGCCAGCCCCGCAATACTGGCAAATACAATGGGCAGTCTCAGACGCTGTAATATGGAGGTATGTGGGTCCAGCATGTATAGACCCACGGAAAAGTGCAGCAGCATTTCTACAATGAAGAGCACGATGGCTGCGGGTAGAGCCGCCTCACCAAAGGCAAGAACCAGCAGTGGGATTCCCATGTTGCCGGAGTTGTTGAACATCATGGGGGGCAAAAAGGTTTTCAGATTCAGGTTAAGAACCCGGGCCAGCGGATACAGAACAATACCCGAACCCAGCACCACCACCGTCGCAGCCAGCGCCAGCCCGGCGTAATCCTGCAGCGGCGCTTGCTGGTCGGCCAGCACTGCAAACACCAGCATGGGCACAAACAGTTCCATGTTCAGAACGTTTAAGCCGCGAATATCCGGGGTGCGAAACCGACCGTAAAGGGCACCGCAGCCAGCTATAAGAAAGACCGGTAGAAGGGTCGAGAGAATCTGGCCAATCATCGAAAGCTCCAATAGGCGCCGCAGGTTGGTTGCGGTGGTAGTGTTACCCGACCACAATAGCCCGGATACCTGGATTGCTAATCGGTTATGGAGTTTACCAGTGACAAGCCCGTTTGATCAGCCTCTTAATCGCCAAGATACCTGTTCGGTAAAACTCGATGTCCGCAAGGCGGTATTTGGCCGAGAGGATGTGATTCCAGTGTGGGTGGCAGACATGGATTTCGCCGCGCCAGAGGCCGTTACTCGCGCGCTTTCAGAGCGTGCCGCACATCCGGCTTATGGCTATACGCTTTTCCCCGATAGCCTTTACCAGTCAATACAGGACTGGTTTCGTGAGCAACATGGGTGGGAAATCAAGCGCCACTGGATACTGATGGCGCCGGGGGTTGTGCCGTCCTTGCATGCCGCCTGTATGGCTTATGCAGCCCCGGGTGAAGGCGTGATTGTTCAGCCGCCGGTGTACCCGCCGTTTTTCAGCTCGGTTCGCTTGAGTGGGCGCGAGATTATTGAAAATCCACTGGTTTGCGATGAAACCGGTTACTACCGGATGGATCTGGAGCACCTGGAAGCTTGCGCTGCGCGCCCGGATGCCCGCCTGCTGATGCTGTGCTCACCCCATAATCCTGTTGGGCGCATCTGGTCGGTGCAAGAACTGGAAGCCGTTCTGGATATTGCACGGCGCCATGATCTGGTGGTCATCTCAGATGAAATCCACTGCGACCTTACCTTTGCCGATATGCCCCGGCACCGGATGCTGGCAACACTAGCGCAACCCGGCGATGCGCTGATTACGGCCATCGCGCCCAGCAAAAGCTTTAACATACCGGGGCTTGGACTGTCTGCCCTTGTCATTCCGGACAGGGAACAACGCAATGCCATGCAAGCGGTGTTCGATTCCCTGCACCTGCCCCAGTGCAATCCGTTCAGCATTGCAGGATTTGAAGCCGGCTACCGTTTTGGTGGGCCCTGGCTGAGCGATCTGATGGCGTATTTGCAGAAGAACCGGGACTTTGTAGTCAACACGGTTAACGCGCGCTTGCCCGGCATTAAAACCCGTGCGCCAGAAGGGACCTACCTGGTGTGGCTGGATTGCCGGGATATGGGGCTGGATGACGCGGCATTGAAACGGTTTTTCGTGCAGGACGCCGGAGTGGGTATGAACCCCGGCATCTCGTTTGGTGAACAGGGCAGCGGTTTCATGCGGCTCAATATCGGCTGCCCCAAGGCTGTGCTGGCCGAGGTGCTGCAGCGAATCGAATCGGCTTTGAGTGGCCGCCAGCCATAGCCCTGAGCGTTACTCTCCTGGAACCTTGGCTTCTGTGCCTATGTGGTAGGCGGCAAAGCCCGCCATGACCACCTGATCTACCGCCATGCCAATGATTCGGCCATCGCTGTTGGAATGGATAGGGTACTGGGCGTTGGTGATCGGATCAGCAACATAGCCAAGAATCTGCCCCTTGGTTACTTTCGCGCCCAGCTTGACCTTGCTGAACAGAATGCCGCCGTCATTGGCGCGCACCCACGCAGAGTTGTAGTACACAGGTTGTGGGTCGCCCCATACGAACATCCGCGAAATCATGCCCTGCTTTTCCATCAGGCTGGTGAGGCTGTTTACGCCTGCCTTGATCTGATGTTCCTGTATACGATGGGATTCCCCAGCTTCCAGCGTCACTGAACGAATGCCCACATCTACCGCAGCGGTACGCAGCATTCCGGGCGATCCACTACTGTGTACCACTGCCATGCGGTCAAACCCGCGGGTAAATTCCGCAACTGTTGGGTTGTTCATGTCAGCACGAAGTTGCGGCAGGTTGGTTCGCTTAAGTGAACCGGTATGTATATCCACCAGCATGTCGCAATGCCGGATAATATTTTCGAAAAGTGAGTAGGCAATCCGGTCTGCCAGGCTGCCATTCGGGCGGCCAGGGAAGTGCCGGTTCAGGTCGCGGCGATCTGGCAGGTAGCGGCTACCTTGCTGGAAGCCAGGCAGGTTCACAATGGGGATGCCTACCACGCTGCCACTGAGCTTTTCCGGATCAAGGTCGTACATTGTCTGGCGGATAATTTCGATGCCGTTGAGCTCGTCGCCATGAATGGTGCCTGTCAGGCACAGGGTTGGGCCGGTATTCACACCGTTGACCACCAATACCGGTGTGGGCTGCGACAAGCCGGCAATCTGAATGCCGGATGACCAGGACAGGCGTGTTGATGTGCCAGGCAAGACTTCGCTGCCAAGCAGAACCAGGTTTTTTGCAGGCTGTGGACCTTTAACTTGCGGTTCGGGTGCCTTGTCTTCCGGAATGTCGATTGCGATCGGCTCTTCAGTGCCGGGATTGCTCTGAGCGGCAGGATCTTTCGGCGGCTCAGGGGTAGGGGCAGGCGCAACTTCCTTCAGGTCAATGTTAGGCGCTACTTTTTTCGGCTTTGATGAACGTTTTGGTTTGGGTGCTGGTGTCACCTCTTCGGCTGCTGGTACCACATCGGGCGCTGGCGCCTCCGGGGAGCTTCGCCGTGGTTCTGAGTGCTCCACATCTTCAACGTTTTCGTCCTCAGCCAATTCTGCCAGCAGAATTTCCTGGGCAGCCGGTGTCTGAGCCTTGCTTACAGGTGGATCTGCCAGTGATACGGCAGGCAGGGCCAGCATGAGCAAGCAAAAGGGGGTTGTAAGAGCGGTCAGCATTTTCAGCCTGTAAAACAGCATGATTCCTCACGGGTTGTTCACGAAGGCCCAAGGATAAAGGTTGGCCGAGGGTCATGGATATGGCAATAACACAGGTTTAATGCCATTTTCATGATGCAGTCATGAACAAGGTTGCCAATAATAGTTATGGTCGCAGAGTACATGCGAGCCTGATCTATCCAGTTATATCCGACTGAGGAAGTTAACTATATGGACTTTTTGCGAATTCTTATTGCCATTCTGTTACCGCCACTGGGTGTGTTTTTGCAGGTAGGCATCGGAAAACACTTCTGGATCAACATACTGCTGACGATTCTGGGCTACATCCCCGGTATCGTGCATGCGGTGTACATTATCGCCAAAAAATAGAAACTGGCAGGCACTTTGCGCGCCTGCCAGTGGGCTGGGCTCAGGTAGTCTTAGTGGCTTGCCAGAGCCCATCTTCCTGCACAGCGCGGCCATCTGCTTCCAGCTTCAACAGGTGCGCCAGTGCTGAACGGGCTGCAACGCCATGAATGGCCGCTGGCACGTCGCCGTAGGCTTTGCTGGTGAGGTCTTTCAGGTTGACCGGTGAAAGTTTGGCGAGTGCGCGCGCAATCTTGTGCTCTCTGGCCATCCGGTGGGTGATCAGGTAGTCGATGATGGCTTGCGGTTGTCCCATCACGAAGCCGTGGGCCGGCGCGATGAAGCGAATGGGTTCTGCCAGCAGATCGTAAAGCGATTCCAGATAAGCCTTCATGTCGCCGTCGGGTGGGTTTATAACCACCGTTGAGCCCTGCATGATGTGATCCCCTGAAAACAGCAACTGCTGATCTTCTAACAGGAAACACAGATGGTTGGAGGCGTGTCCGGGTGTGTGCAGAACCTTGAGAGTGCCTGCATCGGTTTCGATCAAATCCCCGTGCTCAGGCTGTTCGTCCGGTGCGAATTTATGGTCCTGGCCCGGGCCGTCCGGCGCAGATCGACCATAAATCCGGCAGCCTGTTTTTTCCTTAAGCGCCCGGGTGCCCGGGGAGTGGTCCAGGTGGGTGTGCGTGACCACCACCGAATCAATCTTGCCTCCAGTCACCTCAAGAATGCGTTCCATGTGGCTCGCGTTGTCTGGGCCCGGGTCGAGCACGGTAAACCGTTCGTGGCCAAGAATGTAGGTGTTGGTGCCCGGGCCGGTCATTATGCCGGGGTTGGGGGCTGTCAGGCGAATCACACCTGCCGCAACTTCCACCGGCTCACCGGGAACAATTTCTGCTCTGGTGCTGCCTTCACCTTCCGGGTCCAGTTTGACGGCTTCCGCGTAAGCGGGCGAATCCGGCTCGAGAAACACCGGCTTGCCACGACGGATCGCCGGCCAGGGCTGGCTTGGGTAAGGTTCGGGAGGGTTTGCCCAGGCGTAGCGCATGAGGCTTTCCACAGAATCAAAATCCCGCAGGACTCTTAGGGTTCCTACGGTTGGCAGCGTCATCAGGCGTGTGCCGGCACGGTGTTCCTGCAGGGCCTGCTCCGGTTGAATCCACACGTGATCGATGGTTTCCTCGCCATCGTGGCTCACGTACTGGCTCTCTGGCGCTTCGGTTACGAAGAACCGGGTATCAAAACGCCGGGGAGGGCCGGGAGGGGTAATCCAGTGGCTCAGGTAAGCCAACCTGTCCAGTGGGATTGTAAGCTGGTGGCGCTGGCACAGTTCGGCCAGGGGCAGCTCGCCTTTGAACACCGCCTTGCGGTCGTCGTGGGCTGGGTGATCTCCGCCGATGAGCTTCCGCTCGCTATCAATAGCTACTAGCACGCCCGCTTCTTCAAAGCACTCGCGGACGGCGGCCAGCATGTAATCCGCACCGCCTTCGCTCAGGCTCATGGTATGGCTGATTTCGGTGTCCTTCAGGCCAGCGGTGTGTTTGCGGCCGAGGGATTCCTGCTGATCTACCGCGCCGCCGGGGAAAACATAAAAGCCGGGTAGAAAAACGGCACTCCAGGTGCGTTGTAACAGCAGTACCTCGATACCTTCGGGGGTATCTCTTACCAGTGCCAGAGTGGCCGCAGGGCGAATTTCCATAGAGTTTCCATTATTCAAAGCCGTAACCTCCGCTTGCCTTTACAACCAGCGCGCAAAGGCTGAATCCAGCGCTAAAAGACCAACAAAGACGATAACCGATTTTTGCAACAAGATCATTGAGATGAAGGTCGTTGCACAAGAGGGTATCATTCAGTGTCGCACACGACCCTTTGCCATACAGGTACCTTAAGTGGCCCGAATCAAGCTTTCTTTCCCCGATGAAGTGTTCTGTTTTGAAACCCTGTTGCAGGTTAGAACAACGGATATCAACGGTGCTAACCACCTGGGTAACGATGCGCTGGTTTCAATGCTGTCGGAAGCGCGAGCCCAGCTTTTGATCAGTCATGGTATTTCTGAGGGTAACAGCAGCGGCCAGGGCATTATTGTCACGGACCTGGCGACCATGTATCAGTCAGAATCCTTCTTCCCGGAAATGCTGCGCTTTGAAGTGGGGGTGATGGATTTTAATAAGTACGGCGGGGATTTCGTATTCCGGGTCACCAAAGCTGAGAGTGGTCAGGCGGTTGCCCTGGCGAAGTACGGGTTCGTGTTTTTTGATTACCTCCAGAAGAAAGTAACCCCTGTGCCAGAAAGCTTCCGGTCACGCTTTGCCTGACGCGCTCTCACGGAGCTGCTTCATACCGGCGCGATAGAAGCTGTAAGCCATAATGCCGGCCAGCAGGTTGCCCACCAGCGCACCGCTCATCAAGCCGTAAATGCCGTTGAGCTGGCTGCCCAGCCAAAGCAGGGGCAGAAAGCACAAAAACAGCCGCAGCATTGAAACCAGCAACGCCCGCACGGCAAGGCCAAGGGCGTTGCAGATGGACACCATCAACATGCACACCCCCAGGCCGCTGTAACTGAGTGGCACCCGCACAAGATAGGCACCAAGAATCTCCTGCACCTGTTGGTCGCTACTGAACAGGTCAGATACCAGGCCGGAGGCAATGAGCCATAGCAGGCCAATGGCCAGTTGCCAGCCCACCACGAAGCGCACCGCAATACGCACCAGTTTGCGGATCTGTTCTATATCCCCGGCACCCAGCAGGCGGCCAATCATCGGCGGCATGGACATGGTGAGTGCGAGTACCACCACAATGGAGAAGAATTCCAGGCGCGTGCCCAGGCCCCAGGCCGCAACCGCGGCCGAACCAAAACCCGCAACCATGGCCGTTGCCAGCATGGCGGAAACCGGCGGCATAAGCTGGCTGACCATGGCGGGTGCCATGATGCTGTTGAGTTGTCTGAGGGCGCGCCCCAAGGCGAGTTCACGAAGATCAAATCTGGCCCAGCCGCGCTTCAGCAGTTTTGGATAGATGAACAGGCAGCCGATTCCGAAGGAGGTTACGGTGGCCCAGGCGGCACCGGGCAGTCCCCAACCGAATACGAAGATATAGAGTGGGTCGAGAGCTATGTTGGCGAGGCTGGTAGCTACCATCATGTAGCCAGGCAGTTTGGTGTCGCCATGGGAGCGGCAAATGCTGTAGCCAAAGTACAAAAAGGCGCCGATCCAGGCGGAAAATAGCCAGGGTACCCAGTAAGTACGCACCATGGGGAGCAGGGTGTCGTCTGCGCCGAGGGCGGTCATGATTGGGGTTTGGAAAAGCCACAAGACGATGCAGAGTACGAAGACCAGTGTGCTGCCAACGGTGATAACCAAACCACCCAGGCGAAATGCCCGGAGTTCGTCACCTACCCCAAGTGTGCGCGAAATGATGGCGGTGGTGGCAATGCCAAGGCCCACTTGTAACCCGATGATGAGCTGGTGCATGGGGAGTGTGAAGCCCAAAGCAGCCAGCGGGTCACGGCCAAGCTGGCCGATAAATGCACTGTCGGCGAGCTGGAAGGTCATGAGTGAGAGAGCGCCAAACAGCATGGGCCAGGTCATGGTGTAGAGCTGGCGGGGTAGGCTGGCGGTTTGGGTGGTGTTGCTCACGGGTTTTGGGATTGCCTTGGTGTTGGGCTGGGGGGTTGAGTCTAACAGGTTTGTGATCTGAGTTCGGAGGTGGCCTAGCGGGCGAGCCAACCTCACCAGACACGCCGTGAACCCGTCCTTGGGGGCTTGGCATTGCCATCCATGGCAATGCACAGTCTGATGAGGTTGGCTCGCCCGCTAGGCTCCGTGCTCTGATATGGCCTGCAGAACACTATTCTTTGACGAGCTTACGCCAGTTTCAGGCTGATTGAAGGTTCGCGGTTATAGAGCCTTCAGTGCTGCGTCGTAGTCCGGTTCGTCGTGGATTTCGCTGACCAACTGGCTGTGGATAACCTTGTTGGTTTCATCCAGAACCACCACTGCGCGGGCACAGAGTCCCGCCAGTGGGCCGCCCTGAAGAGCTACGCCGTAATCCTGCTGAAAGCTGTAGTTCCGGAAGGTGGATAGGGTTTCTACGTTTTTCAGGCCTTCGGCACCACAAAAGCGGGATGCAGCGAAGGGCAGGTCGGCGGAGACAACCAGAACCACGGTATTGTCCAGGGAGCCTGCTTTTTCGTTGAATTTACGGGTAGATGTGGCGCACACGCCTGTGTCGATACTGGGGATGATGTTCAGGATTTTGCGTTTGCCTGCCCAGTTGTCGAGGGTTACTTCTTCGAGGCCGCTGCTGGTGAGTGTGAAGGCGGGTGCTGTGTCGCCGGCCTTTGGAAATTCACCGCTCAGTTCAATGGGGTTGCCGTCAAAAGTGACTGTGCTCATGGAGTGCTCCTTTGGTGATACAGAAGGTGATGCAAAAATAGCAAAACAGAAATAAGTTGAAACCGCTTACCCTGTTTAGTCCATTTTCGTTGAGATTGCATCCCTTCGGGGTGTTTGAGCAGGGTTAGCGGCTGGATGCAGTCTGTGGTTCGAACCCTGGAGCCGGGTGGCGTTGAACCAGAAGCAGGTAGCCTGCCAGGGATGCGACGGCGCAGATGGCGATGGTGGCGGCCATAACCAGTGAGGTGCCGTCGTGGAGGTAACCTACAAGCATGCCTGCGAAGGCGGCGACAGCCATTTGCGCAAAGCCGAACAGTGCAGACGCAGACCCGGCCATGCGCGGGAAGTTGGCCATGGCACCTGCCATGGTTTGGGGCATGACCATGCCCGTGCCTGCCATAAACACGGCTTGCGGAAGGATCACTGCCCACACGCTGAAGACTTCTGCCAGCGCCAAAGCCGCCATTAAGCTGCCACCCACAACGGCAATGATTAAACCGCGAACCAGAATTTGATCTGGCACCAGGCGGCTGCCGAGGCGGATTGCCGAGAGATTTCCGGTGACATAACCGGCAACAATTCCCGCGAAATACAGGCCGAACTGTTGCGGTGGCACTTTGAGAAAGTCGATCAACACGAATGAAGAGCCGGAGAGAAACGCGAACAGGCCGGAGAATAGCAGTGCGTTAGTTAGTGTATAGCCTAAAAAGCTGATGTCTGTCCCTATAGCGCGATAGTTCCGTAGCAGGCTGCACAGTTTAAGGGGCTGGCGGTATTCAGGCCGCATGGGCTCCGGGATGCCGAAGGCGACGACCACTGCCATGATCAGGGCATAGCCCCCAAGTACGATAAAAATGGAGTGCCAGCCCAAGCCGGCCACCATGATGCCACCCAATGTGGGTGCCACAGCAGGGGCAAGCGCCATGATGCTGGCCAGAAGCGCCATGATTTTTGCGGCTTCGCGGGGGGTGTAGATATCCCGAATGGCTGCGCGCCCAAGAACGGGCCCGGCTGATCCGCCCAAGGCTTGCAGAAATCGGCAAAGAATCAGGGTTTCGATGTTGCTGGCCAGCGCACAGCCAATGCTGGCGAGGGCGAAGACTACAAAGCCGCCAATCATGATGGGTTTGCGGCCGAATCGGTCCGCCAGGGGGCCACACACCAGTTGTGCTATGGCAAAGCCAACCATGTAGAGGCTCAGGGTTAGCTGAACCTGACTGGTGCCTGTGCCAAAGTCGCTGCCGATTTGCGGCAATGCCGGCAAATACATATCGGTGGCAAGCGGCCCAAGAGCTACGGCGGCGGCGAGCAGTATGGTTGTCCATATACTGGTGAGTGCTAGCATCTATCATCCATGCGTTGGAGGAGGCGAGCATGGGGGCGAGCTTTCCAAAACACGCCGTGAATACGTCCCTGTAGGCTCCGCTCCGCCATCCATGGCTCCGCAGGGTTTTGGAAAGCTCGCCCCCACGCTCGTGGCAAACTTTGGAGTGGATTCTAGGGGGTGCCTTGCGAAAAAATAACAGGGGCGCTGCTCATAGGATATATGAACAAAACAGATGGGTTAGTCGTTCAGGCCATTCATGGTGGCGGCTACAGCGTTCACCTGGTTTCTCAGCCAACGGTGCGCGGGGTCGTTCTGGTTGCGGCGGTGCCAGACCATCAGCAGGGTAAATGGCTTGAAATTGAAGGGTAAGGGCACCCAGGCAAAATCCCGAAGTAAGTGTTTGCTCATGCGCTCAGGTGCGGTAACCAGCATGTCTGTGCCCCGGAGGAATTCCGGCAGGCCGGAGAAGTTGGAGACGGTAATGGCGTTACGGCGGGTTAGGCCGCGTGCAGATAAGCCGGCTTCGAGAGCAGGTTTTTCTCCGGTGCCGAATACCATGGCGATGTGGTCGGCTTTCAGGTAATCGGTAACCGTCTCAGGGGCTTCGCGTTGGCTGGGGTCGTAAAAAACTACCATGTGATCCCCCATCAGCCCTCGTTGCATAATGTCGGTGGCTTCCGGGGCGTGGGGGGAGATGATCAGGTCGCAGATGTTTTTACGCAGCATGTCTGCTGTGGGAATGCCGGAGGCAATGACCTGCAGTGTAACGCCAGGCGCTTGCAGGCGTAGGCGTTGCATCAGTTGCGGGAGGAGTAAATCCCGCTCGTAGTCGTTGGCGGCGATGGTGAACGAGATTTCGGTGGTTTCTGGTGTGAAGGGTGGGCCAGAGGCCAGAGAATGCAGGTCATCCAGAATCTGGCGAATGTGGGAGCCGGCCTGCATTGCGTAGCGCGTGGGTGTGATGCCGCGCCCGGATTTGACGAACAGGGGGTCCCCGAGGGCTTTACGCAGGCGGTCGAGCGTGTGGCTTACGGCGGATTGGCTGACTCCAAGCTTGACCGCAGCACGGGAAACACTGCCTTCGTCAAGAACGGCAACGAAGGTGTGGAGCGCGCGGATATCAAGATTGAATGTATCAATAAGGTTCATGGGTAGCAGTGTAATCCACAACTGCCGATCCCGGAACCGGGCTCGTCATTAATCTGAACGCTGGCCCAACCATTCAGCGATTTCCAGCCAGCTTTCCCGAGGCGCTTTGCTACCGGCCAGAATGCCCATGTGCCCACCGGGAGTAACGCGGAAGGTTTTGTCCACGGAGCTGATATGGTCCATCAAACTCCTGGCCGCAGCCGGCGTTACCATGGTGTCTTCGCTGCCTGCCACGGCAAACAGGTTGGCGTTTACGTTGATCAGCTGTGCGTGATCGTCACCAATTTGCACCTTGCCGCGGGATAATTCGTTATCGATCCAGAGCCGAACCACCGCGTCCTGAACGATACCGCCGGGGTAGGCGACCATGCGATCCAGGAAGGCGGAGGTGGTGGCATGACTGCTAACAAACTCCCGGTCTCCCAGGCGGATAATCAGCTCCCAGTAACCCATAATACTGCCGATAGGGTTGGTTAGTTTGAAGCCGATGGTGTTCGCCCAGCCCGGGCTGTGGAACCAGTGTGGTTTCAGGTCGTGAATCTGAAGCCCGGTGCGCCGGTAAATGGCTCCGGCAACATCGGCCATACGCTGGTTCAACAAACCCAGAATGCCAGACGCGTGGCTGTCGATGGGTGAGCCCAGAATGATGGCATTACGGATATGTTGGTCTTTGCTCAAAGCCGTATAAAACAGGGTGAACATGCCGCCCATGCTCCAGCCGTGCAGCGACAATTCCTGCTGGCCGCTGTGCTGCCGAACTCTGTCGAGAGAGGCGGGTAGCAGCTCAGCCACATAGGTATGTAAGTTGTAATGACTGTGTGCCCGCGTGGGGATGCCCCAGTCTATGAGGTACACCTCAAAGCCTTTCGCCCGCAGAAATCTAACGAGGCTACGCTGGGGGAAAAGATCGTAGATCAACATGTTTACTGCCAGCGGCGGAATAATCACCACCGGTGTTCGGTGTCTGTTTGTCTCAACGGGAATGGTTATGCCATCAAGCTCGATGATGTCTTCTTTCAGTGGCGGGTAATAGCGCAAGCTGACCAGGCCATCGGTATGAAGGGTTTCAAAAGGTGTTTGCCCCGCTTGCACCAAGCTGGCAGCACGGAATACACGGTCAAAGGCATTGCCGGCATAACGTGATGTTTGCCGTGCCAGCCTGGCAGCTCTTTTGGTTGCGGCGTTGATAATATTGGGCATCGGGAAGATCCGTGATAAAAGATGTGAGGCTAATGCCAAACCCTTGGCAGCGCCATGGCAATACTGTCACTTTTGGTTGGCAGAGCGGTCACAATCAGCCACTGCCCATAGCCGGTGCTGATTGGTATGATTGCCCACCACTGGCTAAATAATCACAACAGGAACCGTATGCTCAGTTTCCTACCTGCTCCCGTTATTGGTGTGCTCAACTCCATTTTGTTGGCAATTAACACGCTCTTCTGGTGTGTGCTGCTTTATATCCCGGCCTTGCTGAAGCTCATTATCCCACACAAGGGCTTTCGGGTACTTTGTACCAAGATCATTATCTGGATTTCAGAGTCCTGGGTGGCCTGCAACACAGGCTGGATGAAGCTTACCCACGGCACTAAATGGCATGTCACTGGTGCGGAAAACCTGCGTCGTGAAAGCTGGTACCTGGTTCTCAGCAATCACCAGAGCTGGGTGGATATTTTTGCCATGCAGCGGGTGTTCAATCGCCGTGCACCTTTTTTGAAGTTCTTTCTGAAGCAACAGCTGATTTGGGTTCCCGTTATCGGGTTGGCCTGGTGGGGCCTGGATTTCCCGTTTATGAAGCGGTACTCCCGGGAATATCTGATCAAGCATCCGGAGAAGCGTGGGGAAGATCTCAAAGCCACTCGCCGTGCCTGCGAGAAGTTTCGTTATACCCCTGTGAGCGTAATGAACTTTGTAGAAGGCACCCGGTTTACCCCTGCAAAACATGCGAAGCAAAAATCCCGTTACAAGCATTTGCTCACGCCAAAAGCAGGCGGCGCCGCTTTCGTACTGGATACCATGGGCGATTCAATACAAACGCTGGTTGATGTCACCATTGCTTATCCCGGCGGAGCACCCTCATTCTGGGACTTTATTTGTGGTCGTATGAAGGAAGTGAAAATGGAAATTCATACCGTGACAATCCCTGAGCACCTGAAAGGACGGGATTATGCGACCGATGCAGAGCACCGGCGCAACGTGAAGAACTGGTTGGGTGAGCAGTGGCAGGCCAAGGACGCCCGCCTGGAGGAAATGCTCAAGCCCTAGCATTGACGAGCGACGTCAGCTTTTGCTGTCGTCGCTGTTTTTTCCAGTATCCTGCGCACTTTCCTTTGCAGTGGTCTTTGGCGCTTCAACCGCTTCTACCAGTTTGAAGTTAATCTGCCGCCGCTCTTCGTCCACTCCGGAAAAACTCACTTTAACCGCTTGGTCCAGCTGGAATATGCGTCCGTTCTTGTTGTGAATCAGGCGAAGTGTCACAGGGTCAAAGCTGTATTTGCCGTTAAGATCCTTGCAACTGACAAACCCTTCCAGCCCGTTGGCTTCAAGCCGCACGAAGAAGCCTGCCGGAATGGTTCGGCTTATTACACCATCCAGAGGCTCCTCGCCCAGGGTTTTGGCAAAATCGCTCTTGAGCCAGGTTTCCAGACTGTTGGCGGCCTGTCGGGCTTTGAACTGAGCGTTCTGGAGAGTCAACAGTTCGTCCCCGCTCAAGGCTTTCATGGGGGCGTCCCAAAGCACTGCTTTAATCATGCGGTGCACATACAGGTCAGAATACTTGCGCAGCGGAGAAGTAAACGTGGTGTAGGCGTTTAGCCCCATGCCCTGATGGGGTGCTGCAGTGAACGTCATTTCTGCCCGAGCCAACTGGCGCGAGAGGATGGATTTCACTGGCACTTCTGCCTCCAGAGTGGATGTTTCCTTCATCAGTGCTTTGAAGCCTTCCGGTGTGGTGGCATCTATATCCGCCAGGTGCGGCGCATAAGCTTCAAGCAATGCTCGAATGTTGTCGGCGCGGTCATCCCTGAGCCCCGGATGCTGAATAAACAGGCCAGACGCCTGTTTGGACAGGAAATCGGCCGCGCACCGGTTGGCGGCAATCATGCATTCTTCCACCAGGCGGTGCGCTTCGTTCTGCACCGAAGGTTCGATGCTGCGAATGCGCCGGTTTTCATCCAGCCTTAGACGAAACTCGGGGCGGTCGCCGCTTAGCAAAGCATGTTCGCTGCGCCATTTGCGCAATGCGGTAGCAGCCTGATGAAGTTGATCCAGGCTGTTGCACACGGAATCCGGTAAAGCTTTGATGTCTTCGTCTTCGCGGCCTTCAATCAGGTTGGAGACCAGATCGTAACTGAGCTTGCCCTTTGAGCTGATGACCGCTTGATGGAAGCTGTAATCACCCAGGCTGCCGTCGTTATTAACCTGCAGATCACACACCAGGGCCAGCCGTTTCACATCTGGCATCAGCGAGCACAGTCTGGTGCTGATGGTATCTGGAAGCATGGGTAGGGGATCGCCCGGGAAATAAATGGCGGTGGCGCGCTTGAAGGCTTCAAGCTCGGCTGCGCTTTTTTGGTCGATAACTGCAGCCGGGTCTGCAATGGCTATGGACAGTGCCCAGCCAGTCACATTGGGTTCGGCCAGAAGCGCGTCGTCCATGTCCTGGGTGGCGGGGCTGTCGATGGTCACATAGGCCCGGTCGGTGCGGTCTTCCCGGCCGTCGCCGAGGGCTTCGATAGAAGCCTCGCTCAGGCTTTCTGCCTGTTCAACAACCGGCGCTGGCCAGGAGTCTGAAAGATCGAAAGTTGCCAGAGTCAGGGCGCGCTCTATGCCAGGCTCGCCGGCTTTGCCAATGACTCGCAGAACCTTGGCCTGACCTTTGCCGTCTTTGATTGGATGTTTGTGCATGCAGCAGTACAGGTAATCGTCAGGCTGCGCGTTCATGCGCTCTTTTGGCGGAATGAAAATCCAGCGATTGATGCCCGGAGTTTCCGGCACCACAAAATGGCCTTTGCCCTTTACCAGGTAGCGCCCGACAAAGGTGCTTAGCCGGCTTTCAAGAAGCTCGTCCACGACACCCTGGGTTTTACCTTTTTCCACTTCCTGTTCGATAACATTTACCCGGTCACCCGGGAGCACTCTTTGCATTTCTTCCGGTGGCAGGAATACATCCCGCCCTTCATCCAGTGCGACGAATCCGAAACGGCCGTTTGTGGATTTAACGGTCCCGGGGAAAACAACTTTGCTTTCCTCAATGTCAGACTTTAGCTGGCGCAACTGGCTGAGAGCGTCGGCGTTGAGCATGGGTTAACCTGGCTAAAAAAATGAATGATGGGGCGGAGTATAACGGTTATGGCGATGCGAGTCAGACCCGTTACGCTGGGTTAATTTCCGTATCTTCTGGGGTGTTGATGCAAACGCGGTTGCGGCCTTCTTTCTTGGCGCGATACAGAGCCTGGTCTGCATTTCGCAAAACCCTGTCGGTGTTGTCCCCGGGTTCGGAGAAATATCCACCCACGCTGATGGTGACAGGTGTGCCGGTTTTACGGCTCTCCACCTCAACACTTTCACGAATGCGCCTGGCGATTTGCTTCAACGTTGTCGGGTCGCAAGGGGAGAGCAGTATGACGAACTCATCACCGCCCCAGCGCCCGGGACAATCGTAGGGGCGAAGGCTGGCTTTCAGCCACAGGGCAACGCGACAGAGAATTTCGTCGCCGGCTTGATGGCCAAGCTGGTCATTAATGGATTTGAAGTGATCTATGTCGAGCCAGATCAGGCCAAAGCCATTACCCGAGCGGGCTGAGCGCTGAATTTCATCATCCAGAGCTTCGTCTATCCCGCGGCGGTTTTTCAGGCCTGTGAGGGGATCAATTCGGGCAAGCCGATTCAGTTCGTCGGTACGCTGGGCAACTTTGTTCTCCAGTTGCCTCGTGGAGTCACGTAAGCTCTCGGTCATTTTTTCGAAATGGTCTACAAGACGACCAATCTCGTTATCCGGCTTGTCCAGGCGAGGCAGGATGAAACTGCCGCTGCGCACTTTTTCCACTGCCTCTTCCAGCCCCACGATGGGCTTTACGATGCGCGACTGGATAATCAGGTGGAACACCATCAGTGTAATCAGGAGACTGGCGAGGAAAACGGCCACCAGAGGCCACAGATAGCTTTTGGGTAATAGCGTGTTGAGATCCAGCAGGGTGATTTCGAACCAGCCGATCGCTGGCAAATAAGCAACTCCGGCAAGGTGTTGGCGACCCTCTACGGTGACAAATCCGCTTTCGACATGACCTGCTGTGCCAGAGCTTTTCTTGAGTAGCTGGAGCATGCCAAGAATTTTCTGTTTGTCCTCGGGAGCTTCAAACAGCAGGTCGACGGTGTTTTTCTGGCCTTCGGGCTTTATGACGCTGGCAAAATCAATGTAGTTACGATCCCGATATAACTGTATGGCGCCGTTGTAATCGACAAACAGGGTGGTGATACCTTCCTGGTTAATATCCACAATATCCTGAAGAAACCTGTCGAGATTCATGCCGGTGCCCACCATACCTACAATCTGATTGTCAGGGCCGCGCATCAGCACATCAATCCAGAGCTTGGTAACGCCCAGTTCGGTATCGGGATTGACGTTCAGATGGAAATCTCGCCCTTCTTCGATCAGTTGGTAAAACCATGCATCATTGGGCTCATCTGGGCTCAGGACATAGCGGAACTGCTGATCGGCGTATTCATCTTTTTCGTTGTTGAAGTAGTAGCGGCCGCTTTCCCGGAGAGCGACGAAATAGCTGTTGTCCCGGAAGTTGTCGCGAAAGCTTTCCATTTCGTGGATGGCATTAGCTTCCAGAGCCTTGTTATCTGGCTCTTTTGCCCAGTTGATCAGTGCGGTGGAGCTGGCCATTTGACGGGCGAGGCCAATCTCACGCTCCAGAGATTGCAGCAAGCGGGCGCTGTCATAGCGCACCTGTATTTCGGCTACCTGTTGCCCCCAGCGCTCAATCAGATCGGCGGAGAGCTCCCGGTAGGCTAACCAGGAGGCACATGCAGCGATAATGATCAGGCCGGCAGCAATGCTGAGGAACCGGGTTTTAAGTCGCAAGCAATTCCGTCTCCATTCCAGGGGGGGATCGGGAATAATCATAGTGCACTGGCAGGCAAGATTATAGAAAAGAGCGTGAGGAAATTATCGCAACCTGCGCCAGATCAGCATAGCTACCTGTGCGGAAAGAATGCTGTTACACAGGTTTCGGGGCGAGGCGCTGTGATTCAGCGCCTCGCCGAAGGCTAATTATGCTCGGCAAAGACTTTGGTCTGGCCGCTTTTGTTAAACAAAAGCACCTGATAATGGTCTTTGCGGTCGCCCATTTCCATGCCCGGTGAACCGGCAGGCATGCCGGGAACCGCAAGGCCACTGGCTTTTGGAGCATCGGCAATCAGCCGGTGAATGTCGCTGGCAGGTACGTGACCTTCGATCACATAGTCACCCACGAAAGCCGTGTGGCAGCTGGCCAGATTGGGGCTAAGGCCGGCTTCCATTTTTACACGGTTCATGTTGTGGGTGTCGGTAACTTCCACCTCAAAGCCGTTGCTTTCCAGATGGTTGATCCAGTCAGTGCAGCAGCCGCAGGTGGGCGATTTGTAAACATGGATGCTCTGTGCGGCGCCGGCCGCCAATAATGGGGTGCTGAAGCCAAGGGTGGCTGTCAGGGCCATTCCGAGAATCTGTTTTTTCATGGTCGTTCTCTCTCTGTAATGTGGTGTTCAGTGATGGCTGTTATCTTCTGCAGGTGTGTCGGTACTGGATGATGAAAGCCAGAACCACCAAACGATGGCGGCCATCAGAACAAGCCCTCCAGCATTGACCAATATAGTTTCCATCAGTTCCGCTCCTCTTTCTGCTGCTGGTGCTGGCTCTGTTCCCGCGTTTGAGCTGGCTTGTGGCTGGTTTTGAACAGGCGCAGCCGGTTGGCGTTGGTTACAACGGTTACCGACGACAGCGACATGGCGGCGCCCGCAAGAATCGGGCTCATCAATATGCCCCAAACCGGGTACAGCAGGCCTGCTGCTACGGGAATACCCAGTACGTTGTAAATAAAGGCACCAAAAAGGTTCTGGTGGATATTGCTCACTGTCGCCCGGGAGACCTCAATCGCATCCGGGACTCCATGCAGGGAGCCCCGCATCAGGGTAATGGCGGCGCTTTCAATCGCAACGTCGGTGCCTGTTCCTATGGCGAAGCCCACATCGGATGCGGCCAGAGCTGGCGCATCGTTGATGCCGTCACCCACCATGGCCACGGTGTAGCCTTTGGCTCGCATTTCGTTCACCACATCGGCTTTGTCTTCCGGCAGAACTTCTGCACGGTACTCATCAATGCCGGTTTTTGCAGAAATAGCTTTGGCTGTGGCGTCAATATCGCCGGTAACCATCATGACTTTGATTCCAGCGTCGTGCATACGCTGGATGGCGGCCTCTGAATCCGCCTTGATGGCATCGGCAACACCCATTACACCCAGTAATTCTGTGCCCCGGGCAAGAAACAGCGGTGTGCCAGCCTGCTCGGTAATGGTTTTCTCGGCATCGGCCAGACCCTGAAGAGCAATGCCTTCGGACTCCAGCCAACGGCGATTGCCAAGACGAATCGCATCACCTTCAAATTCGCCGAAAACGCCCTTGCCATTCAGCGCCTCAAACCCGGTGACGTTGAGAGGCTGAATGTTTTGCTCTTTGGCTTTGTTAACCACGGCTTCCGCAAGTGGGTGCTCGGAATGCATCTCCAAGCCAGAAGCCAGGGCCAGCAATTGCGCTTCATCACCGCTCACAGCGTGCACGCTGGTCACAGCAGGGTGGCCCTCGGTAATGGTGCCGGTTTTGTCGAGGATCACCAGATCGATCTTGCCGGCGGTTTGCAGGGCATCGCCCTGGCGAATCAGGGCGCCGTATTCTGCTGCTTTACCAACGCCTACCATCACGGACATAGGTGTGGCCAAGCCTAGCGCGCAAGGGCAGGCAATGATCAGAACGGTGGTAGCCGCGATGATCATATGCACTACAGCAGGCTCTGGCCCAACGTTGTACCAAACCAGTGCCGCGGCCACGGCAATGAGCATTACACTGGGCACAAACACCGAGGATATCTTGTCTGCAAGCCGCCCAATGGCAGGTTTTGAGCCCTGGGCTTTTTTAACCAGATGAATAATCTGCGCCAATGCCGTTTCGCTGCCCACCCGCGTTGCCTTGTACACAATCGCACCATGAGTATTCATAGTACCGGCAGATACCTCGTCACCCTCTGCTTTGGTAACCGGCATGGGCTCGCCAGTGAGCATGCTTTCATCCACACGGGTGCTGCCTTCAACAACAACTCCGTCCACCGGCAAGTTCTCACCGGGGCGAACCCGAATGTGATCGCCTTTGCGTACATCTTCTACCGGAATGTCCTGTTCGTGCCCGTCACGAATCACCCGTGCCGTTTTTGCCCGTAAATCCAGCAGCCGACGAACCGCTTCGGAGGTTTTCCCCTTGGCCCGGAGTTCCAGCGCCTGACCCAGGTTGATCAGGCCGATAATCATGGCGGAGGCTTCAAAATACACATGCCGCGCCATTTCTGGCAAAGCCTCAGGAATACTCACCACCGTAATGGAATACAACCATGCGGTACCTGTACCGAGAGCGATCAAGGTATCCATATTGGCATTGTGGTGCCGAAACGCCTTCCATGCCCCGGTGAAAAAATGCCCACCCGTGCCGGCCATAACCAACAGGGTTAACACGCCGAGCCCAAACCACACGCCCTGGTTTGCTTCGGATATGGTCATGGAGCCGAACGTCATGCCATAGACCATCATGGCAACACCCAGCCCCAGGCTGATTGCCATTTTTACCAGCAGGGTTTTGTACCGCTTCTTGTCCTCTTCCTGCTTCTGGTCGTCTGCCGCGTCAGCATCTTCAATCACACTGGCGCCATAACCGGAACTCTCTACCGCTTTGATCAAAGCTTGCGCATCCGACACGCCCGTTGCCGTAGCGGTATTGTCCGCAAGATTCATGTGGGCATGGGTAACGCCGGGCACCGACTTCAGCGCCTTCTCAATCGTATTCACACAAGATGCACAAGTAGCGCCAGTTACCGCCAGCAGCACTTGATCGTCACCTGGCGCAGGCGCTGCCGGTTTTTCAGGTTTGCTCTCTGGCGCTTTGGCCTGTTTTTCGGCGTTTGGAACAGACTCTGAGTCCTGCTTTTTTGCTTTGGACGCGCAACAGCTGGCGGGTTTTTCAGCTGCGCCCACTAGCTCTGCCGGGAAACCCGCTTCCGACACAATCCTGGCAGCTTCGGTGGAATCAATGCCTTCTGGCAAGGCGACCGTTTGATCTTTCAGATTAACCTCAACCAGGCTCGCATCACCGATCAACGGTTCCAGGGCATTGCGAATCTTCTTCACACAGCCCTGACAGGTGGCGCCAGAAATACTCAGAGTGGTCTTTAGCTCAGGTGCTTCACTCATAACGATCTACTCCTCAACATGCTGTGCGGGAGTGTTGTCATCCCAATGTTCAATCAAGCGGCAGATAGTTCGGCCATCCGGTGTGCCATCTGGCATATCCTGCCAGGCGCCCAGCGCTGCTTGCATCCGCTTGCGCAACTGCTGCAACTCCTCAATCTCCCGCTCTACATCGGCCAGCCGCTGCTGAAACACATCCCGAACCATAGGGCAGGGCGAATGGTGGTCATCCGCCTGATCGAGAATCTGCCGAACCTCGACCAGCGAAAACCCCAGCTGCCGGGCCTTGCGGGCAAAACGCAGACGCCGAAGGTCTTCGGCATCGAAATGCTGGTAATTGTTATCCGGGTTCCGCGTGGGTTTAAGCAGCCCCTCGCGGGTGTAAAAGCGAACCGTGTCCGGATTAACCCCGGCAGCAGTAGCAAGTTCTTTAACTTTCATAGACAGCAGCACCGCAAAATGTAAATGAGCGGTGGTGTGGGAGACCTGTCCGAAAATGCTCGGAGCCAGGGAAGGCGGAGAGCAAGCGTATATGGACGTATTCTCAGCGGTTTTCGGACAGGTCTCCCACACCGCCGCGGCTATCACCAAAGCGAGACAGCCGAGGGTATTTTGAAGCTTAAGGATAGCCTAAAACCTATGACCTACTCACAGGTCAATGGTTTTCAGGAAGAGGGGCTTTTCGCCCGAAGGAAGGTATCGCAGCTTTTACATTGATCAGGCGCCATCAACTTCGCCTGCCAGCCAATCTTCACGCCGCAAGCCGGGCAGGCCAGGCGCAACTGCAAAATAATAATCGGCGTAACCAAAGCCACCAGCAAAAGCCCCAAAGGCCCCCACTCATCACCACTGGAAAGCCCAAGCTGACTGCTGAATATCAGAACAATAACCAGAGCCACAAACGCAAAAATGAAATAACTCCGGTTCCAACGCTCCCACCGGCGAAGCTTCGCATCCTGTTCCGGTGTCAAATACTCCGTGGCCATAAAAACCTACCTGGACAAATCAAATTTCAAACCCGGGCTCAGTCGCCGCAAACTTCTCTAGCGTACCACCGAGCAAAGCCTGCTCCAGCTCTGCAGCTGGGACCGGCCGACTGATCAAATACCCCTGAGCCATATTACAGCCCTGGCCCCTGAGCAGGTCCAGTTGTGCCTGGGTTTCCACACCCTCGGCAACCACCCGCAACCCAAGGTTATGTGCAAGATTGATCACTGCACGAGTGATTACAGCATCATCATGGCGCAGGGTCACCTCCGTAATGAACGAACGGTCGATTTTCAGAAGATCTACCGGAAAATCTCTCAAATACGCCAGAGAAGAATAACCCACGCCGAAATCATCAATCGCCAGATGCACACCAAGATCGTGCAGGCGAGACAGCTGATCCCGGTTGCGTTCAATATTCTGAATGAAAATTTCTTCCGTAAGTTCCACCTCAAGCCGCTCAGATGGAATACCTTCAGCGTTCAGGGCATCGCGTATGTGATCCACCAGATGCTCGTTATCCAGCTCACGCCCGGACAGATTCACGGCAACTCTGAGGTGTTCAAAATGGGTGCCTTTCCAGGCAGCCAGCTGGCGGCAAGCTGCCATCACTACCCAGCTGCCGATATCCGTAATCCGGCCACTCTCCTCCGCCAGGGGAATGAACTCAGCTGGAGCCAGAAGGCCACGGTGGGGATGCTGCCAGCGAATCAGTGCTTCCACGCTGGTGATCTCACCGCTGTTCAGATTCAGTTGTGGCTGGTAGTGCAGCACAAATTCATTGTTGGCCAGAGCCTGGCTGAGCTCCTTTTCCAGTTCCAGACGCATCACCTCCCGCTCCTGCATACCTTCCGTATAGAACTGGTAGGTATTACGGCCCTGATCCTTGGCCCGGTACAATGCTATATCGGCATTGCGCAACAGAGTATCTGCATCCATGCCACTCTGCGGGTACACGGCTACACCCAGGGTGGCGGTAATGCTGTGAACTTCATTCTGAACTTTGAAAGGCGCTTCAAAACACTGCTTGATAAGCCCCAGCAGGTGAATAACGTCGTCAATGTCTTCCACATACTGCTGGCAGATCATGAACTCGTCACCACCGGAATAGGCCACAGATACGCGCTCATCACTGAGCTTGTTCAGACGTCCGGCAACCTGAACCAATAGCTCATCGCCAAACTGGTGGCCCAGAGAGTCGTTCAGCATTTGAAAACGGTCCAGATCCAGCATCACCAGTGCGACTTGTCGGGCCTGGCGATCTGCAAGAGTTAGTGCATGAGCCAGGTCTTCCATAAAAAAGCGGCGGTTAGCCAGGCCGGTGAGAACATCCGTAGACTCCAGCCGCACCAGGTCTTGCTGAATGGTTTTGCGTTGCGCAATTTCCATATCCAGCTCCCTGCGTGTTGCCAGCAAATCCTGATTGCGTTTGAGCATGAGCTGCAACAGTAGCGTTGCGATACTGGTCACCAGACCCATGAAAAGTAGCGCCACAAAGGTCCATCTGGGCCAGGGGCTGCGCTGTTTATCAACCCAGGTCTGAGAGGGCTCTAGAGTTAGTTGCCAGTCTAGTGTTGGCAAGTTGA
Organism: Marinobacter sp. 1-3A; assembly: GCF_016597775.1. Taxonomy (NCBI): domain Bacteria; kingdom Pseudomonadati; phylum Pseudomonadota; class Gammaproteobacteria; order Pseudomonadales; family Marinobacteraceae; genus Marinobacter; species Marinobacter sp. 1-3A. Next base: position 343,445 of record NZ_VCGZ01000004.1, on the reverse strand, counting down.
TTGGTACGGTATAAGACATGGAATCGTCGGCATCCTGGAGCCCATCCAGAGTGTAGATAGGGTCGCCGTTGCTGCTCAGTACGATGCGGAACGCATCCTGTTCCCGGGTGGCCAACAATTCGCGGGCCAGTATTTCCATTCTGAAAACTCCGGCGATAAATCCGTTGTTGTCTGCGCCTGTGCCTACAGGTGCATAAATAACAATGCCTTTTCCGCCCTGGCGGAGTTCCAGTACATCAGAAATATCGTAGTTGCCCGAGGCCTGGGCAGCCTCAAGAGCCTGTTTCCTTTGTTCATTGAAGGCCACGTTGAAGCCGAGAACGCTCTCGTTCAATGAAAGCGGTTCCAGCCAGCGAATAAAATAGTCTCGATCTATCCACTCAATGACCGTATAAATGAGGAAATCACCGAGGTGGTTGCGGGCATCCTGGCGCCATTCGCTTTCTGGCGTGCTCGGGTCTGTTGCCAGGCGCATGGCCATTCTCTGGATGGCGCTGGCGTGAGCTTTGAACTCCCACTCGATGTTATGAGCCATACTCTGGGCTTCATTCTCGAGATTGGCCTGGATTTGCTCTGTGTACTGGTGGATAAGGCCGTAACGAAGCCCTGAGGCAGTAATGAAAAAAACAAGGAAGATAACCACCGGAAAGGCAGGGTGTAACATCCGCTTTATGAAAAGCCTGCCTTTTACAGGTGTGTGTTCCAATAGCTGCTCCGTTCATCAGAAAACCGGCCAGAAAGGTTAACGGCTGGTGGCCGGAAATCATTAGCTGTTTTCTGGGGCATCTGCAGGGCCTTATTCAGGAGTCTATTGCAGGAATACCCAGGCGCGGGATTTCCTGCATCGGGCAGTTATCCATCACAAATGTCAGCCCTGCAGCTTCAGCTCTGGCGCCACCCGCTTCGTTGATAACGCCAACCTGCAACCAGATGACCGGAATCTTCAGCGCAATGGCCTGATCAATCACTGCATCTGTGCGCTCCGGGGCCAGGAACAGCTCCGCCATATCCACCGGCTCGGGCAGTGAGGCCAGGTCTGCGTAAACCGTCTCTCCCAACACTTTCTGGCCGGCGAGGCGGGGGTTCACCGGGATCATCCGGTATCCCTGCTGCTGCATGAATTCCATGACTTCGTAGGAGGGCCGGTGTGTTTTCTCGCTGGCGCCAACAAGGGCTATGGTGCGGACACTTTCAAGAATGGTGCGCATCTGGTCAGGTTGGTTGCTTGGCATGGTGACGAACCCTTGTATGGAGTTAACGATATGGAGTCAGCGGTGTGCCTCAAGGTACACAGACACGGATTCTGTATAGCGTAGCGCGTGGGGCTTGTCGATTTCTACCTGCGCCCACTGCACGGCAGAGTGCTCCATAACGATGTTGAGCACTTCGTGGGTCAGGCGCTCCAGCAAGGCAAAGCGATTGCCATTCACGTGGCCAATAATCTGCTTGGTGATGGTGCGATAATTGAGTGCCGCTGCAATTTCGTTGCGACTGATTGCTTCCGTTGCATCGTAAGTCAGGCACACATTAATGATCACATCCTGCTGGTTGTTGATTTCCTCTTCCTTGATGCCGATGTAGGCTCGCAGCAGTAAATTCTTGATCTGTATTCTTGCCTGGTGGTTGCAGGAAACCTCGGTCATACCGCCTCCATCCAATTTTTGCGATCAGCGATTGCTGCTGATCAGATTAAAAAACTCTGTGCGCGTTGCCTGGGATTTGCGGAACTGGCCCAGCATCATGGACGTCTTCATCTTCGAGTTCTGCTTCTCCACGCCACGCATCATCATGCACATGTGCTGCGCTTCGATAACCACAGCAACGCCTTTGGCGTTGGTAACAGTTTCTACCGCTTCTGCAATTTGCCGGGTCAGGTTTTCCTGGATTTGCAGACGGCGGGCATACATATCCACAATGCGTGCAAACTTGGACAGCCCCAGAACACGGCCCTGTGGCAGATAGGCGATGTGACACTTACCAATAAAGGGAAGCACATGATGTTCGCACATGCTGTAAAGTTCGATGTCCTGTATTACGACCATCTCATCCATTGCGGATTCGAAAACAGCATTGTTGACGAGATCGCTGAGGTCTTGCTCGTAGCCCTGGGTCAGGAATTGCATGGCTTTGGCCGCACGCATGGGGGTGTCCTGCAGACCTTCACGGTTGGTGTCTTCACCCAGCCCGTTGATGATGGCGCGGTAGTGGCCCGCGAGGTCGTCAAGGAGTTTGGTCATAGTCTTTTCCGATTCTCTTGAAAATGCTGAGGTAGATACAAGGGACAAAGCTTAAGTGAATTTGTCCGGTATCTCTACGATTTACGACGCTGGGCACGGAAAAGACCAGTCATTGGCAGTAGTTTACGGGCGGCAGTAGCGTGGCCCTGGCCAGAGGGTCGGGTCTATTCTTAAGTCGTAGACTGTGAAGAATATATCGGGGACATCGCATGGATCAGCAGACATCGGGTACATGGAAGGGAAGGCCCGTTGATAGTGAGGTGGCAGCACAGGAGGCGTGGCAGCAGAGCGGTAAGTGGTTCACCTATGAAGGTCATGCGATATTCAGCCGCATGGCGGGGCAGGGAGAGCCGCTGTTACTGATCCACGGGTTCCCTACCGCAAGCTGGGACTGGCATCGCCTTTGGCCCATGCTGGTTCAGGGCAACCATTTGCTGGCGCCGGATATGCTGGGCTTCGGCTTCTCTGACAAACCCCGACATTACGCCTACAGCATTGAAGATCAATCAGATCTTATCCAGGGCATGCTTGAGGGCCTTGGCCTCACGTCGGTTCATCTTCTGGCCCACGATTATGGATGCAGTGTTGCCCAGGAGCTTCTGGCCCGAGAGCAGGAAGGCACGCTGCCTTTCGAGATTGCCAGTGTGTGTTTCCTGAACGGTGCCTTGTTTCCTGAAGTGCACAGCCCCTTGCTGATTCAGAATTTGTTGCGTAGCCCATTGGGTGGGCTCATCAGTCGGGCCTTGACCCGGCGCAGCTTTGAGCGCAGTTTCATCAAGCTGTTTGGTAGCAAAAGCCGTCCAGATCAGCAGGATCTGGACGATTTCTGGCATTTGATTACCTATAACAACGGCCGTGGGATTTTGCACCAGTTGATTCATTTTATGGAAGAGCGCCGGTGTCACAGGCATCGTTGGGTCTCGGCGCTGCAAAATGCCAGGCAACCCATGCGTCTTATCTCGGGTGTTGCAGATCCTGTGTCGGGCGCGGCCACGGCGCAGCGCTATCAGGAGATGATCTCAGATGCCGATGTGGTGCAGCTGAAAAATGTAGGGCATTACCCCCACTTTGAGAGCCCATGGGAAGTATTCGGCGCTTACAGAGAGTTTCGTAAGCGCCAGTGATCGGGTTGAAAATAGCCGCTAGCCGGCAACGGGTGTTAAAGAGGTATCTGTATTCTGGTCGCCAGCTGCCTGGTTGGTCGCACTTACGACCTGGTTACGTCCCCTGGACTTGGCGTCGTAGAGCGCCTGGTCGGCCCGATTCAACCAGACAGACCAGGTTTCACCCTTGCTGACTTCGGCAATACTGGCACTGGCTGTTACCTTGATATCCTCAAGAAACGGGCGCGCGCTGATGCTCGTAAGCAATTGATGGGCAAGAAGATTGCCCTCATGCTGGTTGGTTTCTGGCAGAACGATCATGAATTCTTCACCACCGATCCGGAAAATCTGGTCGCTTTCCCTGATGCGCTTGCGTAGTCGCAGTGCCATTTCTTTCAGTACCTTGTCTCCCGCCAAGTGTCCCCACTGATCGTTGATCAGCTTGAAGTAATCCAGATCCAGGAGAACCATGCTGGATACCCGCCCATAGCGTTCACGCATCTGGATTTGGCCGTTCAGGATATCTGCCAGTTGTGATCGGTTGAGGCAGCCGGTAAGGGGGTCGGTGGTTGCCAGCCGTGTGAGCTCCATTTGAAGCTTGCCCACTAGCCAGGCAAAAATCATGGAAAACAGACAGGTAAGGCCCAGCGAGAAGGTAATGCGCCAGAAATCTGCTTCGGGAAACTTCATAAACGAAACCACCGCCATAACAGTGACAAAAATGGTATTGCTGGCAATGGCTTCACGGAGCGGAAGCAGGAAAAACAGCGCTGAAGCAGCTGGATAAGCCCAGTAAAGGCCTACATGCCCGTTAATGGCTGTTGAGTAGGCGGCGCAAGCCACTGCGAGTAGAGGGAATAGCCGCCCTTTCAGAAAATAGGTGGAGCGAAACCGCAACAAGACAATGACCGCAAGCGCATTGGCGCAGAAGAGGATCAGCATTCCGGAGAGCAGAAAGTGGTGGTGCTGCCATTGCACGACCACCAGCGGTGCCACCGCAATGAATGCCCATAAATGCAGGTGATAAACCAGCTGGTGTTTGAAACCAAGCACCGCGAGGGTCGGGTTGGTTGAGGTGGAATCCGTCGAGATAAACGCGCTCACAGCAAGCTCCGGCTGTTTTTGTTATATCGCCCAGCTTCTGGAGCCGGGCATGTGTCTAAGTCTAGCATGGGTATTCTCCAGTGAAGCTGAAGTATCCGGGTATCGGCACGATTAGTTTTGTTAAGTTGGCCCATGGTGACCGCTTCGTTAAAATCCTCCCCTCGTCTGAACAGATTGCTATTCACGCTGAACCCTGACAGGAACTCCGCCATGACCGCCATCCATACTCGCGCCCCGGCACTGACTATCCGGGCAGGCCGTCGAACCCTGCAGAGGTTGCAGGAAAAACCACTGACACCGGACGATGTGCACGTTATACCCGGGGCGGCTGGGGGGCCTAAAGCACTTGGGCTCAGCGGTCTGGACAAAGCCATATTTGGTGATTGGTTGCCCAGGGTTGAGCAGGAACGTTCGCTGATTGGTTCGTCTATTGGTAGCTGGCGGTTTGCAGCCATTGCCTCCTCGGACAACCCGCGGGCGCAACTTACCCGGCTTGCAGAACTCTACACGGCACAGCGTTTCGAAAAAGGTGTGACTGCGGCGGAGGTCACCCGCCAGAGCGTACAGTTCCTGAAAGAACTGATTGGGGGCCGGGAGGAGCATATTCTTGAGCATCCCTGGTACCGCCTGAATGTGATGGTTGTGCGCAGCCTTGGCATGCTTGAGCCCGATACGAAAGCACGCCTGAGCTTTGGTTTGATGAGCGCCATAAGTGCCAATGTTGTTGGGCGACGACACCTCGGGCGGTTTATGGAGCGGGGGATTCTTCATGATGCCAGGCTGAAGGCACCCTTGTCGGCGCTGGCAGACTTTCCTAGCCATGAAGTGCCGCTCAGCCGCGATAATTTGCACGCTGCATTGCTGGCATCGGCCTCCATACCCATGGTGATGTCGGGGGTCCGCAACATTCCCGGCGCTCCTGAGGGGATATACAGGGATGGCGGGCTTTTGGATTACCATCTCGATTTGCCGTATGAACAGCCGGGCGTGGTTTTGTATCCGCACTTCACGGATCGAATTGTACCCGGATGGTTTGACAAGACTTTGCCATGGCGTCGCGGTGATGCGACTCGCCTGCAGGATGTGTTGCTGGTAGCGCCTTCCACCGATTACCTGGAGCGTTTGCCAGATGGCAAGCTCCCGGATCGTAAGGATTTCGAAACCTATCTGGGAAATGACAGTGGCCGGGAGCGCTCGTGGCAGAAAGCGATTGCCGAAAGCGAACGCTTGGGAGACGAGTTCCTTGAGCTACTGGAAACCGGCCGCCTGATGGACGTTATTCAGCCTTTGTGAGTCATGGCGGCCAACTGTTCAGGCTGAGCTGCTTGCGGAAAACCTGCCAGCGCTGCCGTAGACAATCAGAAACGTGGTAAAAGCCGTTACCACCACGGATGGGCCTGCGGGCGTGTCGAGATACCACGACATACTCAAGCCCCCCGCGACGGCAATAAATCCGAAAACAACAGCCAGCGCTGCCATCTGTTCCGGAGTATTGGCCAGCCTGCGGGCGGTGGCGGCAGGAATAATCAGCAGAGCCGTAATCAGCAGTACGCCGACCATCTTCATGGCAACAGCAATCACCAGCGCAAACATCAACATCAGCAACAGGCGCAGGCGCTCAACTGGCACTCCTTCCACCCGCGCCAGTTCCTCGTGAATGGTGCTCATCAGAAAACCACGCCAAAGCACCGATAATAGCGTCAGAATCACCACTGCGCCGCCGTATATCCATAGCAGGTCGTTGCGGTTCATGGCCAGCAGATCGCCGAACAGAAGACCGGTGAGGTCAATCCGCACCTCGGGCATGAAGCTCAGTGCCACCAGACCAATGGCCAGGGCGCTGTGAGCAAGAATGCCCAGCAGAGTATCTGTTGCCAGGGTTTTGTTGCGGGAAAACAGTAACAGTGCCATGGCCAGAATAACGCTGGTAATGAGCACGCCGAGGTTCAGTGGAATACTGAACAAAAAGCTCAGCGCTATACCCAGGAGCGCGGAGTGCGCCAGGGTGTCACCAAAATAGGCCATCCTCCGCCACACGACAAAGCAGCCCAGAGGCCCGGCAATCAAGGCTACGCCGAAACCACCAAGGAGGGCGCGCCAGAAGAAATCATTCAGCACAGTATCAATGATGTTCATGGTTGCACTCCCCATGCCCGGTGGCTGAACCCGGGTGGCCTGTGCCAACCACATTGCCGCTCAGGTCGTGGCTGTGGTTATGGTGGTGGTGATACACCGCCAGAGACTCGGCAACCGGCCGGCCGAAGGTTTCAATAAACGCAGGGTCGTGTGAGATGTCGGCAGGATGCCCGCTGCAGCACACGTGCTGGTTCAGGCAGATCACCTTGTCAGTTGCAGCCATGACCAAATGCAAATCGTGAGAAATCATGATGACGCCGCAGTTGAGTTCATCTCGCAACTGGCGAATCAGATCATAAAGTGCCGCCTGACCGTTGATATCCACGCCCTGGGCCGGTTCATCAAGCACCAGAAGATCCGGCTTCCGTACCAGTGCCCTGGCCAGCAAAAGCCGCTGTTGCTCGCCTCCTGAAAGATGGTGAACAGATGCCTTCAACAGATGGCCGACACCGGTTCGCTCCAGTGCAGCTATGCAGGCCGCAAGCGGCTGGCCACTGAGCAACATGAAGCGCTGGATACTCAGGGGCAGTGTTGATTCCAGGCTCAGGTGCTGGGGAACGTATCCGATAACCAGGTCCTTTGCCCGCAGGATATGGCCGCTTGTAGCGGCCTGAATGCCCAGGACGGCTTTGATCAAGGTGGTTTTTCCAGCCCCGTTTGGGCCAATGATGGTAATGATATCGCCGCGGTAAAGCGTAAGACTGACCCGATCAACAACCGGGCGATCATCAAACCGGACGGTAAGGTGCTTGATGTCAACCAGCGGTTCATCCATGAGGCTGCTCCGCCTGACAGCGGGGGCACAGACCGGCTATTTCCAGAGTTATGGATTCGGAAATGAAAGCTTCGGCGCTGGCGGCATCGTGTATAGCTTTGGATACAGCCGCATCTGTCAGTTCCAGGGCATTGCCGCAAGAACGGCAGATAAGGAACATTCCGGTGTGGTGTTCGCCGGCGTGGGCACAGCCTATAAAGGCGTTCAGGGAGGCTATGCGATGCACCAGACCGTACTGTTGCAGGAAATCCAGTGCCCGGTAGACCGTCGGTGGTGCAGCACTGTGGCCTTCTGAGGCCAGCTTCGCGAGTACATCGTAGGCGCCGAGTGGTTTGTGGGATTCCCAGATAAGTTCAAGAACCCGCTCACGGGTGGGTGTCAGGCGGGCATGTTGCTCCTGGCAGATGGCCCGGGCTTCGGCTAAAGCCTGACTGACACAATCATCGTGATTGTGAGGACGGTAAGGGAGTGCGCGAACGGACATGGTCGGAATCCTGCAGAATTTGTAACATTATAACATCCGCAGGAGCCCGACTGCCAAGGGCAAGAATTGAAACGGCTTACACCATGGAATCGTTGGCGAGAGATTCAAGATAATCGAGATTGGGAATCCAGGCGGTTTCGCCGTCAACGTCGACGAGCATAAGATCCGCAGGCCCGTTTTCTGCCTCCATTTTTTTGATTTGCTCTTCGGTAATACGGACCTGGCTTGGAATGCCCTGTGTAATTAATGCCATGAAGCGAAGCTTTTTGTTGTTGTCGGTGATGCTGTTGAGTACCACGATACGGCCCCGGTTTTCACCTGGTACGGACAAGGTTCCGCCATTGGCGGCATCGTAGGAAATAACGGGCAAGTTAAGGCCCCGCCATTCCAGCCGGCCAGCAAGCCAGTCAGGTGCGCCGACGCCGGCCTCACCACTGGCATAGTCCACCACCTCGGCAATGGATACGTTGGGCAGTAACAGTTGCCGTCCGCTCACGGGAATCATGACGCAGGAGAGGGTTTGGCTGTTGTCATTCATTGCTTGTGTCCTCAGGCGGAGCCCCGTTTCTGCCGGCCTTTCAGCAGGCAGGATTCTTCAATGGTTTTGACCAGTTCCCGGGCCAGTTGCTCCGGGGTGCCGGTAAAGCTCGTGCAGCCGGTGGCAGCCACGGAATCCGGCATCGAGCTATTGCCACAGCTGGTGCTCTCCTGAACCCAGATTCGGCTGCCATAGGCCTTGAGCAAAGGTGCTGCAATTGCGCCATCATTGCCCATGCCGGAAAACAGGATGGCATGGCAGTGGGAGCCATAGTTGTCTGCGGTATTCAGTAACACCTGGTCAATCGACGGGCTATAGGGCCCGGGCCAGGGTGTATCCAGCTCAGTCAGTGCACCAGTGGCAGAAAATTTCCATTCGTGTTCAACCGGCATCAGTACCACATCGCCGTTTTTTACCCGGTAGTTCTCTTGTGCATGCTGCAGCTTGTAATGTGCATGGCGGCCAAGCACCCGGGTAAGCACTTCGGCAAAATTTCCGTCAATATGCTGGGCATAAACGAAGCCCACTGGCAGGCCCGGCGGAAGGCAGTCCAGAAATGCTTTCACGGCGGCTGGGCCACCCAGGGAAGCGCACAAAACCCAGATGTCTTCAGCTACGGAACCCGGTGCCGCAGGGGTTAGCCACTGCGGAAGTTCCGACGATTCCGGGCTTTCCGAAGGCTCTGCTTCAAGCTCTTCGATGCTGGCCTTGGAATCCAGCTGCGACAGATCGCCCAACTCTTGTTCCAGCTTGCCCAGCAGTCGCCGTTCCCAGCGAAAATACTCTGTACTACCAGCCCCGGGTGCCTGATCCAACCCGAACAGAACCGGAGCCTCGGTATTATCCAGAAGGTAATCAAACAGGGCAGGGTGATCTGCCTCGTCTTCCAGTGTCACCAACCAGAGCCCGGCTTCCGGGAACTCACGGTGGCCTTGCAGGCGCTCTGGATCTCCAGAAAAGCATACCTCAAGGCCGAATTTGGCGGCCGCGGCCTGCAGTCTGTGTCGCTGCAGGACAACGTCCGACACAATGCCGACCTGAGCCCGACCATTTTGGCCGGCCATCACTGCTTACCAGTTAGCCGTTCAATGGTCTTCAGCAGTTCCGTCTCCTGGAACGGCTTGCCGAGGTATTCGTTTACGCCGATGGCCAATGCCCGCTCACGGTGCTTTTCGCCGGTCCGGGATGTGATCATGCAGATCGGCATATCCCGCAGGTTGTCATCGTGCCGCACAAAGCTGGCCACCTCAAAGCCATCCATACGTGGCATTTCGATGTCCAGAAGCATGATGTCCGGCTTGTGGTCCTGCAGTTGCGCCACTGCATCCAGGCCATCTTTTGCAGTGATAACCTCCATGCCGTTACGCTCCAGCAGGCGCGAGGTAACCTTGCGTACGGTAACCGAATCGTCCACCACCATAACTACCGTGGCGCGCTCTTCGTAGCGTGCAGACTCTCTTGCCTTGTCCAGTTCGGCCAGACGCTGGCGTTCAGACAATATGTCAGAGCGGATCATGGCAGGCAGGTCGAGAATTACCACCACGTTGCCATCACCAAGAATAGTCGCTCCGGACACACCGCGAACGGTGCTGAACTGCGGTCCTAGCGACTTAACCACGATTTCACGGCTGCCCATCAGGTTGTCGACCTGCAGAGCCATGGGTTGCTCGGCACCACGAACCAGAATCACCGGCAGTGGCAAGGCCTGTCCCTGAAGCTTGGGATGGTGATCACTGTTCAGCAGGCTTCCAAGGTACTGCAGCCGGTACTCCTGGCCCGCGTATTCGTACATCGGCGCATCCGGCTTGTAGTATTCCTCAAGCTCGTAGGTGCTGACTCGCACGATACCCTCAATGGTGTTAAGCGGGATGGCATAGAAGTCTTCACCCGTGGATACCATCAGGGCCCGGTTTACAGAAACGGTAAACTGACGGTGAACACGGTGCCGCGGCCGACCTGCGATTCAATGTCCAGGCTGCCGCCGAGTTGTTTGATCTCACTGGCGACCACGTCCATCCCAACGCCACGACCGGAAATCTGGGTGACGTTCTGTGCGGTTGAGAACCCTGGCTGTACGATAAACTGCAGAATCTCGCGCTCGGAGAGTTCTTCATCCTCCCGCAACAGTCCTTGGCGAATGGCTTTTTCCCGGATGACATTTGAGGGGATGCCAGCACCGTCGTCTACCATGCGCAGAACCACGTCGCCACCTTCGCGAGCCAGAGACAGGGTGACTGCACCTGCCTCCGCTTTGCCGCTCTTCTTCCGGTCAGCCGGCTTTTCAATTCCATGGTCAATGGCGTTACGCAGCATGTGTTCGAGCGGCGCAATCATCCGCTCGAGTATGGTGCGGTCCATTTCACCTTCGGCGTTGCGTACATCAAACTCAACTTTCTTGCCTAGCTCACCACTGATCTGGCGAACAATCCGGCGTAGACGAGGCACCATGGAAGAGAAAGGAATCATTCGGGTCTTCATCAGACCTTCCTGAAGTTCTGTGTTAATACGGGACTGCTGAACCAGCAAGGTTTCTGTATCCCGCACCCGGTCTGCAAGGGTCTCACGCAGATCTGCGAGGTCTGAAGAGGATTCCGTCAGAGCGCGCGACAACTGCTGGATGGAGGAGTACCTGTCCATTTCCAGCGGGTCGAAGTCGTCACCGTAATCCGGACCGTGTTCCTTTTCGGCACTGAACAGAATCTGTGCTTCTGTTTCGATCTCCATCCGGCGCAACTGCTCCCGCAGACGCTCGATGGTGGCAGCCATTTCATCCAGAGTATGGCTGAAGTCGCTGCTTTGCTGCTCCAGTCGACCACGGGTAATACTGGTTTCACCGGCCAGGTTAACCAGGTCATCCAGCAAAGGAGCAGATACCCGAATGGTTTCCTGTGCAGCACGCTGTGCATCAACAACGCGCTTGGAGGTTTTGGCCTTGGCCCTGGCAGGCGCAGGCTTTGGTGCAGGTTCTGCTGGTGCCTCTGCTATTGCCGGTACTTGCACTTCCGGTGCGGCTTCGGCCACAGGTGCGCTTGCAGCTGCGCCAGACTCGTAGCGTCCCCGTATGTCAGCAACCAGGGCAATAATGCTGTCGTGATCTTCGGTGATGGCTTGCCACTGAGTGTCATCAGGCAACTTGCCAGCGAGGTCAATCAGGCGTGTTTCGAAATTGTGAGCCTTGTCGCCCAGCAGTGTGAGCTGCGACAAACGTGCACCGCCTTTCAGGGTATGCAGTGCGCGCTGAGCTTCCTGATTGAAGTGCTTGCTGGCTGGATCCTTGCGCCAATCTGCAAGAAGGTGCTCCAGTTGGTCCATGATCTCGCCAGCTTCTTCCAGGAAGATTTCCAGAATTTCCGGATCGATCGCTTCCTGATCGGCGATGGCCGTTTCTTCTGGTGACATCTCAAAGCTGTCTGAATCCAGAGTCTGGGCGCTGCTGAAGGACATCAGAAGATCCGGGTCTGCAGCTGGTTCCGCACCAATTGCCAGTTCACCGAGCATGGACTTCAGGTTATCCAGCCCACGGGTGCTCAGAGCCAATAACAGCCTCTGGTTACCTGGGCTCGATGTTACCGCTTCGAGGGCGCCAGCCCAGGCTTCCGCCAGTTCAGCAATGGGGTCCACATCGGAGAGTCGAGCACCACCTTTGAGAGTGTGCAGCTCTTGCTGAAGCTGTGGAACACCGTGCATTGCCTGGGGGTCTTCACGCCATTGGTCGAGGCACTCGCTGATAACGTCGTGGATCTCATGGCCTTCATCCAGGAAAATACTGGCGATGTCATCGTCATGGCTTGTGTCAGTTTGCGTGGCTTCCGGAAGAGGTGCCGGAATATCAATGTCTGCTGACTCAACTTTTGCATCTGCATCTGCTTCGGGCTCAGCTTCGGCCTCTGTGGGGACGGCTTCGCCACGGAGAATCGCTTCAACCTGATCCACAAGATCGTTGGCGGGCGGGCAAGGCTTCTGGGTAGCAACCTGCTCAACCATCTGCGCCAGTCGGTCGTGGCACGCAAACAGTAGATCGTTCATGGCAGTGCTGGCTGCAAGCTGTCCTTCTGCTACTTTTTCAAACAGGTCTTCGAGGACGTGGGTCAGGTCGCCAATGGCGTCAACCCCGGCCATGCGAGCGCCGCCTTTCAATGTATGAACGTCTCGCTGAAGCTCTGCCGCCACGGACCGGTTCGACGGGTCTTCACTCCAGGCATGCAGGGCACTGCCTGTGGAGTTGATCAGGTCGTAAGCTTCCTCAAGGAAAATGCCGGTGAGCTCCGGATCCATGTGCGAGAGATCGGTGCCGACTTCGGCAACTTCTGGCTCCTCTGCATCCTCAAGTTCGGGCAGAGGTGGCAGATCATCCACGGAATCAGTGCGTTCTGGCTCTGCCGGAGCTGCCACATCTGTAACCGGTCGCGAACTGGTCGTGTTGTCCATGTAGGCATGGATTTCGCTAATCAGATCAGGTGCCGGGCGGGGTGGCTCCTTGACTTCCAGGTTGTCCACCATACCGGCGAGGCGGTCGTGGCAACGGAACAGAAGGTCAGACAGCTCGTCATTTACAGAGAGTTGTTTATCCGTCAGACCCTCAAACAGGGTTTCAAGTTCATGGGCCAGATCACCCACTGCCGCAATTTCGGCGAGGCGTGCACCACCTTTGAGGGTATGGAGATCCCTTTGCAGCAGGCGCAAAATATCGAGATTTCCGGTATCTTCGCTCCAGCTTTGCAGGGCCTCAGCGGTGCTGTCGATAAGCTCGCGAGCTTCTTCGAGGAAGATCTCCGCAAGCTCGTCGTCCATATCACTGTCGGAAGCTTCAGCAACTTCGTCAGTTTCAGGCAGAGGAAGGTCTGTGGGTGTAGTGGCTTCCAGCTCTTCCATGTCGAAGCTGAGGTCGATTTCTTCCAGATCTTCGGTGAATTCCTGATCAAAGGCGCTTGTGGCTTCAGTTTCGGAGCCAAGCAGAGACTGGGTGAGCGCTTCAAGCTCGGCCACCAGCTCGTCACCGGTCTCGGTAGCCAGCCCTGCAGCAATCTGATCCATCATATTGATCAGGTGCTCGTGGGCATTGCGAACGGATGAGAAGAACCATTCGTCCGGTGCCTCGCTCTGGTTCGCAGTGGCTACATAAACTTCGTGGAGCGCTTCTGACAAGGCAGCGACATCGGCTAGCCCGGCGTCAGATGCGGCATCAGTAAGCTGCGCCAATTCTTCGGTCAGGCGTTGGAGTGGGCCACGGTCTTCAGGGCTTTCTGCCCACTGCGCCAGGATAAGGTCGGCATCCAGAACAACATCCAGCCCTTCACTCAGGAACAGCTGGACCAGCTGGGACGGCGCTGGCTGTGTGCCGTCATGGCTGGTTTCTTCGCTGTAGGTGCGGAGCCTGTCGTTGGAGATGTGTTCCAGTTTATCCAGGAAGGCTTCCGTGCATGGCAGTGAAGCTTGTGGCTCCTCACGTATCTGGGCCAAACCTTGCGTCAGGAAATCGCAGGCTGCTTCAATCAGTGACAGCACGTCGCGGTCTGCCCGAAGGTTCTGGGCGCGGGATTCTTTTACAAAGCGCTCAAGCGGCGCGATTACTGCCGCAATCGGCGCGATACCGGCGGTGTGGGCACTTCCTTTCAGAGTGTGGAGAGCGCGTGACAGGTCGTCAGTATAGGAAACGCTAACCTTGTCGCCTGCAGCCGCCAGATACTCTTTAAGGGTTTGCAGATGGGTTTCTGTTTCACTCTCGAAGATGTCCAGCAGTACTGGATCAACGTCGCTATCGTCATCCGTATCGTAGTCGGATTCCGGCAGCTCTATAGCAGTACTGGCGAAGGCGCTGTCATCGTCAGCGGAGGGCATTGTGCTTGCGTCAGGGATATCACCGTTAGCAAGGGCCCGGGCGCGGTCTTCAAGACGGGAGGGGTCTATCGACGGCGGCTGTTTATTCTCAAAATCATTGACCAGAGCCGGCAGAACCCCTGTGGCCTCTTCCAGCAGGCTGGCAATATCGTCATTCATGAAGGTGCTGCCGTCGATCACACGGTTCAGCATGTTTTCTATAGACCAGGCCAGCTCACCAACTACCAGCGCACCGACCATACGGCCACTGCCCTTGAGCGTGTGGAATGCGCGGCGCACTTCGGAAAGCGCACTGCGGTCATCGTGTTGACGCAGCAGCATGGGGAGGTATTCGCGGATGGTATCCAGAACCTCACCGGCTTCCTCAACAAAGATTTCGAGGATTTCGTCATCAATCAGGTCGTCTTGCTGGTCGCTATCGGCCGCCAAATCCTGTGCCGGAGTGCTTTCAGGTGCTGGTTCAGGCCTGGTGTCTTCGGCCGTTTCCGCTGCGGTAACTTGCTCATTGTCACTGCGGCGGGTTGTTGCCATGGCTTCCCCACGGGCAACCAACTCTTCCACATCGTCGGCGGCTTGGCCGTCACGGAATGCATGAATCAGTGCGGGAATGCGGGCATTCGCTTCATCAATAAACGAGAACAGATCATCGGTTGGCTTGATGCTCTGGTCAATTACACGGTTCAGCAGGTTTTCCACTGACCAGGCAAGGTCGCCAAGCCTGTTAGCACCTACCAAACGGCCACTGCCTTTGAGTGTGTGGTAAGCGCGGCGGACTTCTGTCAATGCCGGGCGGTCGTCGTGATTCTGGCGCAGGCGTGGATAGAATTCGTGAATGGTCTCCAGAACCTCTTCGGCCTCTTCCACAAAAATGCCGAGAATTTCGTCGTCCAGAAGCTCTTCATCCGATGCCTTGGGTGCAGTGCTGCCGCTCTGGGATGCGCTATCTTCTGACGCCGTTGGCTCAACAACGGGCACCTCATCCGGGGCCAGTTCAGTGCCCCATGTGGGCTCTTCACCAACCGGAAAGCCGAGGCTTGCAAGGCTTTCTTCAGCAATACGAAGAATGTCCGCGTTGTCACTGATGCCTTCAGCAAGGCGTTCAAGGTAGTACTCGATACTGGTAATGGCATCTGCCAAGGTATCCAGTTGCTTCCAGTCGGGTACATGCTTGTCACTTAGCAGAACATCGGAAATATAACGCTCGGCAGACGCCAGCATGCTGGCAACACGATCCAGTGGTACCAGGCTCAGGCCGCCGCGGATGCTATGGAGCAGGCCGGGAACGTGTTCGATTTCACGGGTGTCCCACTGGGATGCGATGAAATTGATAACCGCTGATTTCACCTGCTCCAGTGTGTTGCGCGATTCTCTCAAAAGCGCACTGCTGGCTTCACTGAGCTCGCGGGAACCCTGGTAGGCCGGAAGACTGTCGACGTTTCTTGAGGATTGCTCTGGCTGCCGATCGCTATCCAGACCTGCAAGGCTGGCTTCTACATAAAGCAGAGCCCCGGCAATGTCCATCAGAGTACCGTCATCAACCAGTTCGCTTTGGACGGCCAGCTTTTCAATCAGCTCGATTTGTTCGGTAATAACCTTGCGAGGAATCCCCAGGCCAAGCACCGCCAGAGTGTTACCCACCTGAACCATGCCGGGAAGAAGGTCTTCAAGCTCGCTGTTCTTACGCAGTTCTGAGCGCACGAACAGGTCCAGCTGGTCTTTCAGCTTGGCAAGTTCTTCATTTAATGCGCTGACAACGGAATGTATGGCTTCACGGCCTGGGCCGGAGACGCGATTTCGGGCTGCATCCACATCGTCTTCTGAAGGTAGCGCCTCTACGAGCTGATAGCGGCTACGCAGGTCCCTTACATTTTCAGAATCCAGATCCCGCGCCCGTGCTACGTAATAAAGCAGGTGTTTGAGCAGTGCATCGGGTGCTGGTTGAGCGAGGATATCTCCATGCTCGTCGGTGAGGCGGCGGATTTCGCTATCTAGCTCCCGAAGCAGGGACTTGACCGCTGCGTTGACCGGGTTGGCTTTTGCCTGAAGTGTTTCTACAAAGGCAGCTGCAGCTTTCCAGAGCTCGCCACGGGGCGTTCTCTGACAAAGGCGGGTTAGCCGGTGAATAACCTTCTGCAGGTAGACGAACTGGGCATCAAGGTCTTCTTCGCGAATGATCCCGGCAAGGGCAAACTGGTACATCTGCCGCAGTTTGCGGATGTGGCCAAGTACCTTTGGGTCCTGCAGGCGTTGCGACACATTGTCTGCAACCTGCATGCGTGACGGGCCGAGGTCTGGCTTGAACAGCGATGTGTCAGACAGCAGAGAGTCGCCACGCGCAGCACGCAGGTCGTTCAGTAGAGGCAGCAGTACCATGGGGAAATCATCCTGGCTGCTGGCCAGGTGTTCCAGATACTGTGGAAGCTGAAGAATCGCTTCCATCAGAACATTAACGGCTTCGTCCACACTGGCGACGCTGTTATCCAGCACCGCCTGGGTGAGCTTTTCCATTTCTTCGGTCAGCAGTGCTGCACCGTAAAGCTCAACCATCTGCAGGGTGCCATGCACCTGATGGAGATAATTCAGGCAGAAGCGCAGGCGTGCAGTATCGTCGCGATTTTCGACGTACGCCTCTAGCGCATGCTGACCCTGGGTCAGCGTGTCCTGTATCTCGCCCCGAACCCAGTCGAGGGCGATGCTGTCATGGTGGTTGCCCATAACCTCTCCGGTTATTCTTCGTCAGTCTGGCGCTTGATCCACGCCAGTACATGTTCCGAGGGTACTTTTTGTAAGCCCGGGGGCTGCCAGTCGGTCAGCTCTCCCTGGCCCAGAACCAGTAGTCCCCCGGGCGCCAGCCGCTCTGCAAGACGCCTGACAATGTCCCGTCTGCGCCAGCGACGGAAATAGATCAGCAAATTCTGGCAGAAGATAATATTCATTCCGTGCATGGGCGCTTTATCCAGATCCAGCACATTCAGTCTGGTAAAGCAGACCCGCTCCCGGATGCTTTCGACAATTTCTACGGTGTTCCGCTCGGCCGGGCGGAAATACCGGGCTTTCAAGTCTTCTTCCATGCCCAGCAGTTTGCGGGCATTGAACTGGCCTGTCCGGGCCTTCTCGATAACCGGTGTGCTGATGTCCGAACCGGTTACGCCATAGAGCGGCTGTAGCCCCAGTTGAGCCATACACTCGTTCAGCACCATGGCTAAGGTGTAAGGCTCTTCACCAGATGAGCAACCGACGCTCCAGGCCTCAATCGGCCGCTTTCGGAACTGCTCTCTTGGTCGTGTGAGGACATAGTCGGCGACCAGCCGGAAGGCGTCAGGGTCCCGGAAAAAACGGGTTTCCTGCACCGTAAGCCGGTCCACCAGCGTTGACCATTCCCGAATGGCATCCGGCCCCGAGATAATCGTTTCGTAGTAGGCCTGATAGCTGCTGCAGCCTATTTCCCGCATCCGGATAGCCAGATTGGTTTCCAGAAACGAGCGGCGCTCTGCAGGCAGTGTCATGCCGGTACGGTGTTCCAGTAGTGTCTGCCACTGGCTGAACTGCGCCTCATCCATTTCCGGAAGACGGCGCAGAAACCAGGCGCTTTCGGCAGTTGACGGGTTGTTATGAAGTTCAGACATAAACCGCCATTAGCCTCGGGCTGTAAATCAGCCCACCACCGGAACGTTGCTGTCTTCCTCTTCGTCGTGGCCTGCCATATCTTCTTCGGGCAGCGTAAAGCCGGCAACGGAGGACCGCAGCTCGGAAGCCATTTCCGCCAGATTCCCGATAGACTTCGCGGTAGCGTTGGTACCGGATGAGGTCTGGGAAGTGATTTCCTGGATAACGTTCATCGTGTTGGAAATGTGTGCCGCAGAAGACGACTGCTGGCGTGCCGCGTTGGAAATGTTCTGGATCAGTTCCGCAAGGCTCATGGATACGTTCTCGATTTCTTCGAGCGCGATACCCGCGTCCTGTGCCAGTCGTGCACCACGTACCACCTCGGCGGTGGTGTGTTCCATGGAGATAACAGCTTCGTTGGTGTCAGACTGGATCGTCTTAACCAGCGCTTCAATCTGCTTGGTTGCTGCAGAGGAGCGTTCCGCAAGGCGCTGAACTTCATCCGCAACTACCGCAAAGCCTCGACCCGCATCACCGGCCATAGAGGCCTGGATAGCAGCGTTCAGAGACAGGATGTTGGTTTGGTCAGCAATGTCGTTGATCAGGGATACGATGTCACCGATTTCCTGGGAAGACTCACCCAGACGCTTGATACGCTTGGAAGTTTCCTGGATCTGCTCACGGATGTTGTCCATGCCGCGAATGGTGTTCTGTACCACTTCTGCGCCTTTCTTGGCGATGGCAACCGAGCGCTCCGCAACCGCAGAAGATTCAGCAGCGTTGGAAGATACCTGGTCGATAGAGACAGCCATTTCGTTAACAGCAGCAGAGGCACCGGCAATTTCCTGGGCCTGGTGCTCGGAAGCGTCGGCCAGGTGCATGGCGGTAGACTGGGTTTCCTGGGCCGCGGAGGCTACTCGTACCGCAGTACCACGAATCGCCTGTACCAATCCGCGCATCTGGTCGATCGCGTAGTTGATGGAGTCAGCGATGGCACCGGTGAAGTCTTCGGTTACTGTGGCCTCTGTGGTCAAGTCACCATCAGCGAGGTCGGCCAGTTCGTCCAGCAGTCGCAGGATCGCATTCTGGTTTTGCTCGTTCTGTTCCTGGGTAGTAGACAGGCGCGTCTGGGCTTCCCGGTACAGGGCAAGACCGATGAATACAACCATGGCAACCATGGCGATCAGGATAATAAATGCCAGAGTCGGGCTTACCAGCCGCGAGCCACTTTGGGCACGGAAGCTTTCGGCAAGAACAGACAGTTCAGACAGCAGGATCTCGGAGTTCTGGAAGATGTCGCTGGCTGAGTTACGTACCTTGAAGAGGTCGGGAGAGGCTTCAAGGATTGCGTCTACGTTCTGGGCGACAAACTCGAACAGCTCATCAACAGCCTCAAGACCGTAGATTGCGTCTTCATCATCAACCCTGGTTGTGCCCATTGTCGGGTTGCCGTTCAACTGACCGTCGAGTACGCGGCCAAACAAGCTGGCGTCACGACCAAAGCGGTCAGCGGCAATTACGGCGTCTTCGTCACCG
This sequence comes from Marinobacter sp. 1-3A, assembly GCF_016597775.1. Classification (NCBI taxonomy): domain Bacteria; kingdom Pseudomonadati; phylum Pseudomonadota; class Gammaproteobacteria; order Pseudomonadales; family Marinobacteraceae; genus Marinobacter; species Marinobacter sp. 1-3A. The sequence continues at coordinate 324,088 of NZ_VCGZ01000004.1, read as the reverse complement.
GAGAGTACGTTGTTTACCGAGCGCACAATACGCTCTGCAAGCAGTGACTGGCGCTGAGCCAGTGCAATCTGTTCGGCTGGTGCACCGCTATCCAGCAGGATTTGTACAATATCGTCGTACTCAACCTGAAGCTGGGGGATGGTTTCGTTCAGGGTGCGTGCTACTTCGTGCAGGCCAAGAACGGCGTCCCGGGTGGACAGTATGCTGTCTGCGTTCTCACGTACCGAATTCCAGTGCTGTTGAACACCACTTTCGCGGGCCAGTTCACTGGGCGGCAGGCCGGTTTCCGGGTTACCTTCAGTAACGTTGGACCAGAGCTGCTGGAACTCATCGCGGGAACGGCGCAACTGGTTGAACGCCTCGGCGGTGCCGCCGGCGGCTTCAGTCGCGTTTTTCGCGATTTCCTGCGATAGCACCCTGAGTTCAGCTGCGTTGGCAATGTATTCCTGGTCGTTCTGGCTGTCCCTGTTGATGATAAACAGGACCACAACGAGCAGGACAGTGAGTGCGATCAGCGAGGTAATCAGGCCAGCAACGAGTTTGTTGCCCCCCTGACCCGTACCGATTCTTCCGGCTCTGTTTTTCATTTTCTGGCTCCCGGCCTCTATCTGGAATTTGGCAAGTTGTTTTAATGAGGTTTCAGGCAGTCAGGGTGTTTTTCCTGCCACTGTCATCACCCTTACCACTGCGCGACGTCAAGAAAGCGTTCGTCTTCGAGCAGGTCGACGGCGGAAAACACTTTCCAGACTTCTTCGTTTCGTTCATAGCCGCCTGCAACAAACGGCTGAACACTTTCAGGTACACCCGCGGGTGTGGCCTTGAAACTATCGGTTGCAAAGTACTGCATGCCCAACACTGAATCGACGACCAAACCGCTGAAGATGTCACCCTGCTCAATCACAAGCACCCGCCGCTCCCGCTGACTGCGGGATGAGCGGGGAATGTCAAAAAAGCCGGCAAGATCAACCAGAGGAAGGAGGCGCCCACGCACGTTGGCGGCGCCCATCAGAAACGGCCGTACGCCCGGTATATGTGTAAACCGGGGAACGTGCAGTATTTCAGTGACCTCACCCATAGGAGCCACATAGCGCTCGCCTGCGAGAACAAAGCCGATACCGTTCCAAAGTTCAACGGCTTCTTGCTGTTCGGGCAGACCGGCGGCCATGGATCGGCTGCGTCGGGCGATATCCGTCAGTACGGCAAAGGGGGCGGCCTGTGCGGACATGCTTTCTCCGAAGTTAGGATCAGCCAATCAAGCTGTTGATTGTTTTGATCAGGTCGTCTTCGTTTACCGGCTTGACCAGGTAGCCTTTGGCGCCCTGGCGGGTGCCCCATACACGGTCAGTTTCCTGATCCTTCGTAGTGACAATAATCACCGGAATGGAAGCCGTTTCGGGGGCCCGGGTAAGCTGGCGGGTTGCCTGGAAGCCATTGAGGCCAGGCATAACCACATCCATGAGTACCAGATCCGGGGTTTCGGCGCGGGCCTTGGCTACACCATCTGCACCGTTATCGGCTGTAAGCACTTCGTGTTTGTGCTTTTCCAGAATGGTGGAGATTTTCTTAACCTCGGTAGGAGAGTCGTCAACAATCAGAATGCGAGCCATTGGTTCCTCGATGGTTCTTTAGATGTCAGCAGGGTCTACTGTGGAGCCACAGGTACATAGTGGCGAATGGTGTTAAGCAGCTCATCCTTGCTGAACGGTTTGGTCAGGTACTGGTCAGAGCCGACGATGCGACCCTTGGCCTTATCGAAAAGCCCGTCTTTGCTTGACAGCATAATGACCGGCGTCTTTTTGAATGAGGAATTATTCTTGATGAGCGCGCAGGTCTGATAGCCGTCCAGGCGGGGCATCATGATATCCACAAAGATGATGTCCGGTTGTGAGTCGGCAATTTTTGCCAAAGCGTCAAAACCGTCTGTCGCGGTGATAACCTCACAGCCTACCTTCTTCAGGAGGGTTTCTGCGGTGCGACGGATGGTCTTGCTATCGTCGATCACCATGATCTTCAAGTTCTCGAAGTTGTCATCCATTGTCCAGGTGCCTTGCGCTCAGCGACTGTCATTGTTTTAAACGGGGGCTTTTTAGCATAAACCTTAAGGTTCTTCTATAAACCCTGTTCATTTATAGATTATCAGTGGCCCGATAAAAAGTATTACTTTGTGACCAAATGTACTTTTGCCTGCAACATCACGTAATTTACCCAGGATTTCTCCGGATGCATTCAAGGCTCGGGTACAATACCATCTGATTTCTCAGCATAGCACTTATTGCCCGGTTTACTCTGCATACCGGTTCTTGTTTTTCACCCCCAGGAGCGCCAGAAATACTATGACAGTTCGACTAGGGATCGTGATGGATCCGATTGAGGATATCCATTTCAAAAAAGACAGCTCACTGGCGATGTTGCTGGCTGCGCAAAACCGCGGCTGGGAAATCGAATACATGGAGCTGCAAGACCTTTATCTGGACGGCGGCAAGGCGATGGCGCATACGCGCAGCCTGACGGTGCGCAAGGATCCGGAAGACTGGTTTAGCTACGGCCCTGCCAGGGATCGTGCTTTGGGCGATCTCGATGCAATCCTGATGCGCAAGGATCCGCCCGTTGATGATGAGTTCCTTATGTCCACCTATATCCTTGAAGCCGCCGAGCAACAGGGCGCTTTGGTGGTTAACCCGGCAGCAGCTTTGCGCGATTGCAACGAAAAGCTGTTCGCTACCCAGTTTGAGGATCTGACTCCGCCGTTGCTTGTCAGTCGGTCGGCGAAGCGTTTTCGGAAGTTTTATGCGGAGCATGGCGACATCATCATGAAGCCAGTGAATGGCATGGGTGGTCACTCCATTTTCCGCGTCAAGGAAAACGACTTTAATCTGGGGGTGATTATTGAAACCCTGACCAACTATGGTGCCCGCCAGGCCATGGCCCAGAAATACATTCCGGAAATCAGCGATGGCGACAAGCGCATTTTGATGATTGAAGGCGAAGCCGTACCCTACTCCCTTGCGCGAATTCCTTCGCAAGGTGAAAATCGCGGAAATCTCGCGGCCGGTGGTCGCGGTGAGGGTCGTGAGCTGACTGACCGGGATCGTGAAATCTGCGCGCGGGTAGCTCCGGTAATTAAAGAGAAGGGCTTGATGTTTGTAGGCCTGGATGTGATCGGTGATTATCTGACCGAAATCAACGTCACCAGCCCAACCTGCATCCGGGAGCTGGATGACACCTTCGGGACAGATATTGGCGGAATGTTGATTGATGCCATTGCGAAGCGTCTTAACCGGGGCTGACGTGAGTATAATGGGTCAACTACGGGAACGGGTTTAGTCATGGCGGTGCAGGTAAGCGATTTTGACAGGTTTTCCTTCACGCTGTTTATGGCGCTGGTGGTGCATGCAGTTGTAGTGTTGGGGATTACCTTTGCCCCGGAGTCTCCGCGCTCTTCTGCCCAGACAATGGAAATCACCCTGTCGCAGTTTGATGATGAGCAGGCGCCGGACAAGGCAGATTTTTTGGCGCAGACCAGCCAGCAGGGCAGTGGTACCGAGGATGAACCCCGGGAAATGACCTCGCCGCAACCCGCGGACATCAGCCAGCCGGAAGTGGCTCAGGTGCAGCCGGAGCCCATGGCCCAGGTGGAGCCAGTTCGCCGGCAGGAGCGTGCGGTTGTGCAAACGGAGGGACCATCCACTCAGCAGGTTCAGCAGCCTGAGCAGCGCGCTGAACCAGAAGACGAGCCCTTGCCGGTTAAAGAAAAGAAAAGCCTGATGGAGCGTAGTCTTGAGATTGCCAGTCTGGAAGCGCGCTTTGATGCCCAGCAGCAGGCCTATGCCCGCAAACCCAGAGTGATGCGGGTGACCGCAGCTTCCACCCTGAAGTCCAGCAACGCATGGTACGTGCAGAACTGGGTAAGCAAGGTTACGCGGGTTGGCAATATCAACTATCCCACCGAAGCCCGACGTGCCGGCGTTTATGGCACCCTGCGAATGCTGGTATCCATGCAGAAAGATGGCACAATCAAGGAAGTGGCTATTCTGCAATCGTCGGGCAGTACACTGCTGGATGATGCAGCCATTCGTATCGTCAGGATGGCCGCGCCCTTCGCGCCTTTTCCTGACGATATGCGAAAAGAAGTGGATGAACTGGAAATCATACGCACCTGGTCCTTCCAGCAAAGGGGGCTGACATCTGGATGACGGCATCTAAGCATTCTCCTCACAGCTTGCGACATCACTTTCTGGTGGCATCGCCCTATCTTGCGGATCCTCGCTTTCACGGCGCTGTTATCTACCTTTGTGAGCACTCCAGTGATGGAGCCTTGGGGTTGATGGTCAACCAGCCTCTGGATATTCATTTGGGGGAGATTCTGGAACAGCTTGATCTCCAGGGTGGCGAGCTTGACCTGCCTGTGTTCAGCGGTGGGCCGGTGGAGCAGGAGCGAGGGTTCGTGCTGCACTCCCCCGGAGCAGACTGGCAAAGTACTGCCAAAGTTTCTGACGACGTTATGTTGACCACCTCCCGCGATATACTGGCCGGCATTGGCCTCAACGAGGGCCCGGAAGAGTTTCTGATGGCTCTGGGATACTCGGGGTGGGGTGAAGGGCAGTTGGAGGAGGAGTTGGGCAGCAATTCCTGGTTAACCTGTCCTGCTACTACCGACATTCTGTTCAGGACACCCTGGGCTGACCGTTACAAGGCTGTTCTTGGCCTGATAGGGATAGATATTAACCAACTCAGTGAAACGGTGGGGCATGCCTGAACGCGGTCAGCGCAGTGTGATGGCATTCGATTTTGGTCTCCGCCGTATTGGCGTGGCTATGGGGCAGGAGATGATCGGTACAGGCCAGCCCCTGGCTATGATCCCCGCCGACAACGGAACCCCCGATTGGGCTCAGCTCGAAAAGCTGTTGGCGGAGTGGCAGCCGGATCTGGTGCTGGTTGGCCTGCCTCTGAATATGGATGGCAGCGAAAATGACATGTGTGGCCGCGCCCGAAAGTTTGGTAAGCGCCTGCATGGCCGTTTTCATGTGCCGATCGACATGGTAGATGAGCGCCTGACCAGTTACGAAGCAAAGGGCCAGGTGATGGCTGCCGGTGGTAGCCGGGACTATGGCCTTCACGGCGTGGACGATCGCGCAGCGGTACTGATACTGGAAACCTGGTGTCGGCTGCAAACAGAATAATAAAGTGAGGATTTAATGAGCGCATTGCTTGATGTGGACCAGCTTCTGGACAAGTTGGAGGCGGGGCTGCGTAACCTGCTTGAAGAACGCGGTATCAAGTCGCCGGTGCTTATCGGCATCCGCACCGGTGGCGTATGGGTAGCAGATATCATTGGCAAGCGCCTCGGGATTGAAGAGCCGTTCGGTGAGCTGGATATTTCTTTCTACCGGGATGACTTCAGCCGGATTGGGCTCAACCCCAAGGTAACCCCCTCAAGCCTGCCGTTTGATACCGAAGACCGGGATATCATATTGGTGGACGACGTTATTATGAGTGGCCGAACCATACGTGCGGCGATGAATGAGCTGTTCGATTATGGTCGCCCAGCCAGTATCATACTCGCCACGTTGATTGATCTCGGTGCCCGTGAATTGCCCATCCAGCCTGATGTGGCCGGGCAGTCGCTGAAGCTGGATGCGCCGCAGCGCATAAAACTTCGTGGCCCGGATCCGCTCCGGATAGAAATTCAGGCAGCCGAACAGTAAACCTCCGAACCCGATAGCAGGCACTCCATGACCGCAAACCTAGCTTCCCCTAACCACTTGCAGCTTACCCGGGATGGCCAGTTGCGGCATTTTCTGACTTTGGACGGGCTGGGCAGGGAATTGCTGACCGACATTCTGGATACTGCAGATTCCTTTATCGAAGTGGGTGAGCGAAGTATCAAGAAAGTGCCTCTGCTGCGAGGCCGAACCGTGGTCAACCTGTTCTTTGAAGCCAGCACCCGCACCCGCAGTACCTTTGAGCTTGCTGCAAAGCGGCTGTCTGCCGACGTACTTAACCTCGATATAAACACCTCCGCAACGTCCAAGGGCGAATCGCTCTCAGACACGCTTTTGAATCTTGAGGCCATGGCCAGCGATATGTTTGTTGTGCGTCATGCCCAGAGCGGTGCGCCCCACTTTATTGCTGAAAGCGTTACCCCAGGCGTAGCCATTATTAACGCAGGCGACGGTCGCCATGCTCACCCAACCCAGGCCATGCTCGATATGCTGACTATTCGGCAGCACAAAGGCGGTTTTGAGGGCCTTAAAGTGGCCATAGTGGGCGACATCCTGCACTCGCGTGTAGCGCGCTCCCAAATCCGTGCACTGAATGAGCTGGGTGCCGAACAGATACGGGTTATCGCCCCCGGAACCCTGTTGCCAAAAGATGTGGAAAGCCTCGGCTGCACCGTGGAATACGACATGGCCAAGGGTATGAAGGACCTGGACGTGGTGATCATGCTGCGCCTGCAGAAAGAACGAATGGAAGGTGCACTGCTGCCCAGTGAGCGTGAGTTTTACCGGCTCTACGGTTTGAGTCAGGACAAGCTGGCACTGGCGCACCCCGAATGCATTGTCATGCACCCGGGCCCGATTAATCGTGGCGTCGAAATTGAATCCGCAGTGGCGGATGGCCCGCAATCGGTGATCCTGAATCAGGTCACCAATGGTATTGCCATCCGCATGGCTGTGATGTCCATGGCGATGGGCGGGCAAATGGCCGAGCGGCAGCAGAAACAGAACGAGATAAATGAGAGGGGCTTGGCATGAGCGGTAACGACCATTTTTCCGGCGCCAGCCTGAAAATCACTGGCGGCCGACTTCTGGATGGCCATGGAAGTGAAACCCCTAACTCTGCCCTGTTAATTAGAAACGGGCGCATCGCAGCCATTGGCGAAGCGGCTGAAAAAGCCGATGCAGACCAGTCATTTGACGCAAGGGGTTGTGTAATTTCACCGGGTTTTGTTGATCTGTCTTGCAACCTGCGTGAGCCGGGCAATGGCCAGAAAGGCAACATGGTGTCCGAAACCCGCGCTGCTGCCCGGGGCGGCTTCACCACTGTATGCGTGTCTCCGGAGACCTCACCGGTTAATGACTCCCGAGCCGTGACTCACCTGATCAGGGATGGCGCTTATGTCAGCTCGCCGATTCGGGTGTTGCCCGTGGGTGCACTCACCCGCGGGCTTGATGGGGAAATGCTCAGTGATATGTCGGGCCTGACTGCTGCCGGCTGTATTGCTGTGGGTAATGGTTCCCGCGGTGTGCGCAATGCCCGAGTGTTGCGCCGCTGCATGGCCTATGCTCAGACCTTTGGTTTGATCGTGATGTTGCGCCCGGAGAATCAATCCCTGGCTGCAGACGGCTACGCCCATGATGGCCTGGTGTCGGCTCGCCTCGGCTTGCTGGGTATTCCGGAGGTGGCAGAAACCGCTGCTGTAATGGAGATGTTGCTGCTTGCCGAAGAAACTGGCGTGAGACTGCACCTGAGCCAGCTCTCATGCGGCCGCAGCGTGGAGATGGTTGCCGACGCCCGCAGTCGTGGCATTGCTGTGACCGCCGACGTAGCCATGCATCAGCTGGTCTTTACAGAGGAGGCGTTGTCGGGCTTTGACAGCCGCTTCCACTTGCGTCCGCCGTTGCGTTCAGAGGCGGATCGTCAAGCACTGGTTGCTGGCGTTCGCGAAGGTGTAATTGATGCCATCGTCAGCCAGCATCTGCCCCATGAAAGCGCAGCAAAACAGGCGCCGTTGCCAGACACTGAACCTGGTCTTTCCAGCATAGAAAGCCTGCTGTCTCTGGGGCTTGAGCTGGTTCAGAGGGGCGAGTTTACCCTTGCCGAGCTGATTCGCGGGCTTACTTCGGGCCCGGCTTCAGTGGTTGGGCTTAACGCTACGATTGGTCAGGATGATGTAGCTGACCTTTGCGTATTTGATCCTGAAGCGCACTGGACGCCAAGTAAGCGGTCCCTGATTTCTGCGGGGCATCACGCGCCAGTGCTTGATCGGCCGCTGCCTGGCGTCGTTCGGTTTACACTGGTGGAAGGGCGGGAAGCCTGGCCTGGCGCCTGAAGACGCCGGGTCTGGCTATAAAATGCGCCTGGGGTCAGCCAATCTTTGTCGACACCATCACATAATCCAAAATGTTGCTTAAAAACCCTTGAGGCGGGGCACCTGTGCCAACGTATTCTTATGCCTTCCGGCATAATGTCGACTTCAATAAAAGTGCGCAGCTTGTCAGATCGGATAGCAAGCACCGCCGCCAAACAATAATGATTCAGGAGTCATCCCGTGACATCAGTATTCTTCCCGCAAAAGGTGGCCTTGGCGGCTGCCCTGTGTGCAAGCTTTTTGCTCCCCTCGGTGGGTAATGCCCAAACCAGCCCGAAAGCAGACGATGAAATCATTGAGCGAAGCTTTTGTGTGTTTGATCCGGTTGGCGCTAACGGCCCGCTTTTCACCATTACCAAAACCTTTCAGCCTATTGCTCTTCAGAACGGTATCAAGCTGAACCTGAGCGCCTACACCGACGAAAAAGTTGCTGCGGAAGATTTCAAGGCTGGTCAGTGTGATGCAGTGTTCCTTACCGGAACCCGCGCTCGTGAGTTCAACAAGTTCACCGGCAGTCTCGAGGCCATGGGTGCTGTGCCTGGCCAAGAAGAAATGCGCCTGCTGTACAACACGCTCAGTCAGCCTAATGCCCGCCCACTGCTGGTAGATGGCCCCTATGAAGTGGCGGGAGTGTTCCCGGCTGGTGCGATTTACCTCCACACCCGTGATCGCAGCATTGATTCCGTAGAAAAACTTCAGGGCAAGCGCGTTGCAACACTGGATTTCGATCAGGCGTCGGTTCGCATGGTTCGCCATGTGGGCGCGTCTGTTGTTGGTTCCAACTCCGCTAACTTTGCCGGCAAGTTTAATAATGGCAGTGTTGATATTGCCTACGCTCCTGCGGTGGCATATCAGCCATTGGAATTGTACAAGGGCGTTGAGCCAAACGGCGGCGTTCTGAAATACGCACTGGCCTATATGAACTTCCAGATCATCCTCCACCGCGATCGCTTCCCGGATAGCGCCGGCCAGATGGTGCGTGATGAGGCCGTCAAACGCATGGGTGAGGCCTACGACATCATTTCCCAGGCAGAAGCTGAAATGCCGGAAAGTGTATGGATGACCTTGCCAAGGGAAGTGACAGCCGAGTACGACAAAATGCTGCAGAAAGTGCGCTTGTCACTGGTTGACGATGGTGTGTACGACGAGCGTGCAATCAAGCTGATGAAGGCGATTCGTTGTCGGGTGGATGCCACACGTTCAGAGTGTGCTTCCTGATTAGACTCACAATTTGAAACAGGCCCGCCTGGTGTGCGAAGGGCGGGTCGTTTCAGGCTTGGCTTTCGGGGTGCTTGTCAGTTTGAGCGAAGCGCATCCTTGAATGCTTTACCTGCCTTGAAACCAACGGTTTTGCTGGCGGGAATGCGGATTGTCGCACCGGTTTGAGGATTCCTGCCATCCCGTGCTTCGCGGGTGCGGATATTAAAGGTGCCAAAGCCTATTAGGGTGGTGTCTTCTCCGCGAGCAGCGGCAGCCGAAATCTGATCTGTGATAGCGGTAATCACTTCACTGGCTTTTTCTCGGGTGAGGCCAGTGCGTTCGGCGATAGCTGCAGCAAGTTCAGGTTTGCGCATCGGGTATCCCTTTTTTTATCCATCGGAGTTGCAGCTCAACGAGAGTGCGGCTGCCTGAATCTATAGCGGCTTGCGGTATTTTGTGCAAATACGATGAGCCATAAAATCTGTGTACACAGGCGTCATTTGCGGTGCCGGTCTCAAAAAGAGCGAGCGCTGTGGGCCATAATGCCCGGCTAACGGCGCGTTCAGAATAATAATTCAAAACGTTAAGAAGGTTTAAAAACCATGATGCAAACCGGGATTCCATTAACAGCCCCCTCTAATTCGAATCATTCCCGCTCGCTATCTGTCGGGCAGTCAATTCGGCATTCATTCGCCCGTTACAGGGGCGTTGTTGTTGCTCTGAGCCTTGGCACTTTGCTGTCAGGTTGTGGTGTGATCAATAACATGATGTACAAAACCACTGGCGATGTTATGCAGGGTTTCTCCCGTGAGCACACAATTCCCTACTTGATGGAAAGTGGCGATCTGGCTATGGGTTGCGCCATGAGTGAGGCCACTGCCCCTCTGTTGATGTCCTTCGGTCGAGTAACCGACGAGCCCGACCAGTTGGCGGTAATGCTTTATCTTTCAGCCGGTGGCTGTGCTGAAGATCAAGGTCGTGAGCATGAGTTGGCGGCATTGGCTGCCATGTACGAAAGAAAAGGCAACGCCGCAGAAGACGCCATGATTCGCCAGAAGCGGGCTTACGCTCTGGCATCAAAGCGCTATCTGAAGTCCTGGCAGCATCACAATACATACTACGGCGAGTCCGGTACCGGTGAGTGTCCGGATTTCGACGACGACCTGGATGAGTTCATTTACCTTGCCGGACTGCTGTCCGGTTTGCAGGCGCTTAATGCAGAAATCCAGTCAACATCGTCTATTGGCGTTCCCAAGAACGTTGGTTCGATTGTAGCCAGAGCGTCCAGCTGCCTTGAGAATGACAAGTGGTGGGGCGCACCAATGGCACTGAAAGCAACGGTTTGGGCCATGATACCGGGCGCTCAGCCGGAAGGTGAGGATGCCTTTGACCGTCTCGCGATGACCGATCGATTGGGTGAGGAAGCAGGTGTTCGATTGAGCCACGTGTTCCACGCAATCGCGGCAACCAACAAGGGTGATGAAGCCATGGTGAAGTCGGTGGTGCGCCGACACGCTGAGTCGCTCAAGGAGCAGCCGGCTAATGCAGAGTGGGCGTTCGTGGATGCCATGGCGACCAATATTATCGTCTCAATCTCCGACCGTCTTTGGGTAGAGAATACCGGCCACCGCACCCCTTTGGGCCAGCTTGGCAGCTTCTGGGATGACCGGCAGAAAGAAGTTGAAACCATGGACCTCGATGGCCTGCTGTAACTTGTTAATGTTCCAGAGTGTAGAGTTATGACCAAGGGTAGTTTTCGTCGGAGTGGTCTGGAGTGGTTTTCATCACTACCTGCCTGTCTGCTTTTGTTGTCTGTGGTGCTTTTTTCTACAAGCAGCGATATCCATAACCAGATGCTGCGCGGCGGCGAACAGCTCTGGAGTGGCTATTACAAACTGCGGATGGACCCGGTAGCGCCAACCTGTAACGCAGATCGGGATATTGATGCGGCAGTGGCGCAAGAGCTTGCTCAAAAGCCAGCCGACGATGACCCCATGGCGATGTTGCTGGGCGCGCAGGAGAAAGATCCTGCGGATGTCCGGCTTGCGATTGAGCGCTCTGTTGCCGATTGCAAAGCTGCCTATCAAAGCTATGACAGTCTGCAGGATAAGCTCACCCCCGGCGTCAAAGCCTACCGGGCAGTGGAGCTGTTTGTTGCTGATTTGATTGCCTTTGGCCTTGAGTCGCAACGCTACATTCTGGTGTTGTTGGTGATGTTGTGTGCTGCCACAGCCACACTTACACGCCATCATATAGCCATGCGGGCCATGGAGACCCGTTTGGACTATACGGTTTCCCTGACGCTCCAGACGATAGCTAACGCTATGTTGTTGGGGTCCAGCCTGATTTTCCGCCAATCCAGTTTGGGCACCGAAACGGCAGTTTCATCCGACGATCTCCTGCTCCATAACTTTTGGGTCGTAGGGTTTGCGTGTCTGACCCTGGCCAGCCTTTACCGGCTGGTTCGCGTGCCGGCAGGCCTGGCTCCCGGAGGGCAACTGAACAAGGCATTTTTGGCTGTGCCGCTGTACACCGTGATGTGTCTGATTTCCGGAAGCTATTTTGCGCTGATTGGTCACACGTCAGGCATTGGCATCTATCTCGGCAAGATGGTCGAACTGGCGGACATGTTCCTGAATGTGGGCCTGTATGTTTGGGTCGGCATGATGCTTAAACAAACGCGCCTGGCAACGCTGGTATTCAACCTGTTTCGACCCTGGCGTATGCCACCGGAATTGCTGGCTGTGGTTGCCGTTCTTGTTGCTGCTGTTCCAACGGCTTATACCGGTGCTTCGGGGATTTTCGTTATAGCTGCAGGTGCGGTTATTTACAGTGAGTTGCGTGCTGCTGGTGCCCGTCGGCAATTGGCGCTTGCGGCCACCGCAATGTCGGGTTCTCTGGGTGTTGTGTTGCGTCCCTGCCTTCTGGTTGTCGTTATCGCATATCTGAACCGGGAAGTGACTACAGATGACCTGTTCGGCTGGGGTATCTGGGTATTTGTGTTGACGGCTGCCATGTTCAGCGCAGTTGCGCTCACCGTAAACCGGCAGAGCAAGTTTAATCTGGCGCCGGCTTCCGAAGCCTTGCCTGCCACGCTAAAGGCGCTTCGCTCCCTGATACCCTACGCCTTGGTTATTGTGGGTGTTGTGCTGCTCTACCGTTTTGCTCTGGATGTGCGTATGGATGAATTTTCGGCACCGCGTTTGTTGCCGGTCATTATGTTGTCCATCCTGGTATACGAGCATATAAGCTTCAAAAACAAGAAGGGCAGTGCGACGGGTGAGATTAACCATCAGGGGCTGGAACGTAGTGTACGTGGAGCCACCAATGACACCACAGCTGAGATTGGTGCGTTGCTATTACTCCTGGGCCTGTCAGTCAGTATCGGTGGCGTGATCGAGCGTTCCCAGATCATGGAAGCCTTCCCTCAGGCGTTTGATAGTGCCTGGTCTGCGATGCTATTGATGGTGATGATTCTGGTGATTCTCGGAATGATTATGGATGCCTTTGGCGCCGTCATTCTGGTGACTGCCACTGTAGCGTCCATTGCTTATTCCAGTGGAATTCACCCCATTCACTTCTGGATGGTGACCCTGGTGGCCTTTGAGCTGGGCTACCTGAGCCCGCCGGTCGCACTTAACCATCTGCTAACACGACAAGTGGTGGGAGAGGCCGAGGTGCTGGCTGCCCAGCAGGAAGGCGGCACCTTCTATCAGCGCCATGAGCGCATCATCATGCCTCTGATTGCGATGGGCATCTCGCTGGTGCTTGTGGCCTTCGTACCTTTGATGTTCTACGCCTGAGGGTAGCAAGCCAGGCCAGGACTTCCGTCTTGAAACAAAAAAAGCGCCGTGCTTGATTAGCAGGGCGCTTTTTTTTGGGGCTGGGCTCAGAGTTTCGGGCCGGCCTCAACAATGGAATCGGAAACATCAAACTTCTTGAAGTTTTCGACGAACTGACCAATCAGTTCCGCTGCCTTCTTATCGTAGGCTTCTTTGCTGGCCCAGGTATTGCGTGGGTTCAGTAGCGCCGAATCTACGCCCGGTACCTGCTTGGGCACGCTCAGGTTGAGGGTTGGCAGGTGCTCAGTTTCAACCGAGTCAAGCTCGCCATTCTGAATGCCGCTGATGATCGCGCGGGTGGTCGGTATGCTGAAGCGTGTTCCTTCACCATAGGCACCGCCAGTCCAGCCAGTATTCACCAGGAAAACCTTGCTGCCGTACTCATCCATACGCTTCATCAGAAGCTCAGCGTACACGCCTGCCGGACGCGGGAAGAACGGAGCGCCAAAGCAGGTGGAGAAGGTAGACTTCAGTGCAGACGATGAACCCATTTCTGTGGAGCCAACCAGCGCTGTATAACCACTCAGGAAGTGATAAGCGGCACCTTCACGGCTCAGAATAGACACAGGCGGCAGTACGCCAGTCATGTCGCAGGTCAGGAACACAATGTGTGTTGGCTCACCGGCGCGGTTTTCGATTACGCGCTTTTCAATGTGTTCGAGCGGGTAGGCACACCGGGAGTTTTCAGTCAGGGAAACGTCGGTGTAGTCTGGCTCGCGGGTTTCCGGATCAATTGTTACGTTTTCAACAATAGCGCCGAAGCGGATCGCGTCCCAGATAATGGGCTCGTTCTTCTTGCTCAGATCGATACACTTGGCATAGCAGCCGCCTTCAATATTGAAAACAGTGCCAGGGCCCCAGCCGTGCTCGTCGTCACCAATAAGGAAGCGGTGAGGGTCGGCAGACAGGGTGGTTTTACCCGTGCCGGATAGACCGAAGAACAGACAGGTTTCGCCGTCTTCGCCAACGTTGGCGGAGCAATGCATTGGTAGCACGTCTTTTTCCGGCAGCAGGAAGTTCTGCACGGAGAACATCGCTTTTTTCATCTCACCGGCATAATGCATGCCTGCCAGAAGCACTCTGCGGCGAGCAAAGTTGATGATGACGCAGCCATCGCTGTTGGTGCCATCGCGCTCTGGTACGCACTCAAAATTGGCAGCATTCAGAATTTGCCATTCCTGCTTGTCTGCCTGGTTGTAGCTTTCCGGGCGAATGAACAGGTTGCGGCCAAACAGGTTTTGCCAGGCGGTCTCGGTGGTCATTTTCACTGGCAGGTAGTGCTCAGGGTCGGAGCCCACGTGCACCAGGGACACAAAGCTGTCTTTTTCAGCAATATAGGCTTCTACGCGTTCCCACAGGGCGTCGAATTTATCGGCGTCGAACGGGCGGTTGATCGGCCCCCAGTGGATGTCGTCAGATGTGCTTGGTTCTTCAACAATGTAGCGATCCATGGGGGACCGACCGGTGCGATGACCAGTTTCTACGACCAGCGAACCGTTGGATGCCAGCTGGCCCTCGTTACGCGCCAGTGCCTGTTCTACCAGTCTTGCTGTACTCAGATCATTATAAGTGTTGCTCACTTCGACCTCACCCTCGGGATGTCTTAGTGACTGCTCAGGCCGCCTGCCCGAAAATTGACGGAATTCTGAACAATCGGATCAATTCAGGCGCGCTATTATGCCAGAGGCGCCAATAAAAAACGACTACGCCGGAAGCCGCGTGATTGCTGGCTTCCGGGTGATTCTGCAGCCGTGCCTAGTGTAACGTATGGCCGGTAAAAAGCTGATCAATATCATTCCTGTCGAATCGATAGTGCGCGTGGCAGAACTGGCAGTCCATATCTATGGTTCCCTGTTCCTCCAGTATGCTGTAACACTCGTCTTTGCCAATGGCTTCAAGGGCAACAAGAGTTCTGTCTTTGGAACAACTGCACTGAAATGCCACGGTTTCGGCATCGAAGAGTCGCACCGTTTCTTCATTAAACAGGCGGTGCAGAAGAGTTTCGCTATCAAGTTCCAGCAGTTCATCGGCCTTAACCGTGCGTGCAAGGTGGTTAACCCGCTCCCAGAGTTCGTCATCTTCCTGGGTGGCACCTGGCATACGCTGGAGCATCAGGCCGGCAGCGCCCTGCTCATTGGAAAACAGAAACAGACTGGTGGGGATTTGCTCCGAGCGCTCGAAATATTCTTCCAGGCATCCCCCCAGACTATCCCGCTCCCGAGGCACCACGCCCTGGTAGCGGCTGCCTTGCCGGGGTGTGATGGTAATGGCCATACGCCCGTCGCCCAGCAAATCGTGGAAGCTGTCTTCGGTCACCGCGTGCTCGTCGAATCGTGCAAGCCCGCGAATCTTGCGGTCGTGGCTGCATTCCGCCATGAGTGTTCGAAGCGGGCCTTCGCCCTGGGCCTGAATGGACAGTGTGCCTTCGAACTTCAGGCTGCTGCTCATAACAATGCTGGCTACAAGAGCTTCTCCCAGAAGGCCTCTGACCGACTCGGGATAAGGCGCCTGGCCGGTGATTTCACGGAAGCTCTCGTCAAGCTGTACCCAGGCTCCGCGTACCTGGCTGTGTTCAAATATAAAACGCTGGAACTGGTCGCGGGATGCCATATTGGTTCTCCTGAAAACTGGGTGCTTTAATCGGTGGCTGACAACAGAACGGTCTGGTTCAGATGCTGTTCTGGTCACGGAACCGTTGAATGTCGCGGCGATCTTTCTTGGAAGGGCGCCTTGCCGGCGGCAATTGTGCTGCCTGCATGGTTTTACGTTGCCACGAGAGGTCTTCACGCTTTTTTATGCTGTCTTCGGTTTCGTGGTAGAGCTTTTGAGCTTCCGGCGCACCGCGCCGACGCTCGCTCACTTCATCTACAACCACGACTTTTTCAAGATAACCAAGGCGCAGGGTGAGCGTGGCGCCAGGCTCAACCAGGCGGCCTGGCTTGCAGCGCTGGCTGTTGTAGTGGACTTTGCCGCCTTCTACAGCCTCTTTTGCCAGGGAGCGTGTTTTGTAAAAGCGCGCAGCCCAAAGCCATTTGTCGAGCCTTACCCGTTGATCGTCCGAAGTGGATGCCGCCATATCTCCTCACCTGAAGGGCGTATGCCTCAATTATAGCGCCCTCAGTCATCAGATGGCAGAGGGCTTTTCTGGTGATGGGGCCTTTGCTGGTGAATCGCTGTCAGAACTTCATCAAAGTGGTGCACGCAAGGTATTTCGGGATGAGATTTGCTGGCTGCCTGTTTGCTGTCCGGGGCCAGAATTCCAAGGCATTGGGCAATTCCTGCCGACCGGGCGCTTTCCAGTACGGGGAAACTGTCATCCACCATTAATGTGGAAGCGGCTCTATAGGGGGCAAGTTGTTGCAGGTCCTGCCAAAAGGCGGTGTCTTCTTTGGGTTTGCCCAGCTGATGGCTGGAAACAATACCGTCCACATAGCGGTCGAGGCCTGTGCGCTGCAGTTTCAGCTCTAGAGGATCCGGGTGGCAGTTGGTGACGATGACGGATTGCAGGCCGGCCTTCTTGAGAGATTGAAGAAAGTCCGCCACATGCGGACGGTAGCCGATGCGGTCACTGAGCTCGGATTTCAGTCCGGTTATGTCCAGGGCAAGTTGCTCGCTCCAGTAATCGGTGCAGTAGAAGTTGAGCGTGCCTCTTTGGGCCATGATCATGCTGATGATTTTGTCCCTGGCTTTCTCGGCGTGCATGCCGTTGCGCTCCGCGTAACGCCTGGGCAGGTGTTCCAGCCAGAAATGATTGTCGAAGTGCAGATCAAGCAGTGTGCCGTCCATATCCAGGAATACGGTTTCGAGGGACGTCCAGTTGATCATATGCAAAGCCAGCCTTAAATGTTTTCCTCAGGCTGCCGCAGATCCCGATTTGAGGCAAGCCGGGATATTACGGATGTTGGGCACAGGTCTGCGGCCCAGAGCTACCGCTGGCATCCTGTGCAGTACACGGTAGATCGCCCGTTCATGCGGATTTCCTTCAGCGGTGTTTCGCAGTTCGGGCAAGGCTCTCCGGCGCGGCCATAAACCAGCAATGACTGAGCGAAATAGCCTGGCTTGCCATCGCTGTTCACGAAATCTCGCAGGGTAGTGCCGCCCATCAGGATCGCAGCGCTGAGAATCTCCCGGATAGCTTCCGCAAGACGCTGGTAGCGATCGAGACTGATGCGCCCAGCCTTGCGTTTGGGATGAATGCCGGCGTGGAACAGTGCTTCGTTGGCGTAAATGTTGCCTACGCCGACCACCACATGGCTGTCCATGATGAAGGATTTCACGGGGGTGTTTCTGGAGCGCGATAACTGGAACAGCATTCGACCAGTAAACTCTGCCGATAGCGGTTCCGGCCCAAGGCTGGCAATCAGGGGGTGCGTCTCGGCAGAGTCTGCCCACAGCCAGCAACCAAAGCGACGGGGGTCATTAAAGCGCAGAGTTACGCCGGAATGCAGCACAAGGTCGATGTGGTCGTGTTTCTCTGCCGGTGCGCCATCAGTGATGATGCGAAGGCTGCCAGACATGCCCAGGTGAACGATGGCAGTGCCATGGTCGAGGTTCAGAAAAAGATATTTTGCTCGCCGCTCGACAGTGCGGATAACCTGGCCGTTCATTTGCGCGGCAAGATCGCCGGGCACGGGCCAGCGCAGGCTGCCATTTCGTACTTTGACCTGTTCAATGGTTTGACCTTCACAGTGGGGCGCAATGCCGCGTCTTGTGGTTTCGACTTCAGGTAGTTCGGGCATTCAACCAGTCTCCGGTCAAATTTGTAGGTGTGATGTTGCGCAAATGTGAACGGTAGCAAGCTTGACTTTAAAGCTTGTTGTTTTAGCTAACACCTGTACGCTAAACTGCCGCGAACAGGCGCCTATATTGGTCGCTTCAGGTTTTGATTTGAGGATTAATTATGTGGTTTAACGGTCTCCTTGACCTGTCGGTGATACAGTTGATTCTGGTTGTTCTGGGTATGACCCACGTCACTATCATCAGTGTAACGCTTTATCTGCATCGCCATTCGGCCCATAACTCGCTGGATTTGCATCCTGCACTGAAGCATTTTTTCCGTTTCTGGCTGTGGCTGACCACAGCGCAGAATACCAAAGAATGGACTGCGATCCATCGCAAGCATCACGCCAAGTGTGAAACGGCCGAAGATCCACATAGCCCGGTGGTACTGGGTATAAAGAAGGTGTTATTCGAAGGGGCAGAGTTGTATGCCTCGGCAGCGACTGCTGAAAACCTTGAGCGCTACGGCCAGCGGACCCCGGAAGACTGGATAGAGCGCAATCTTTACAGTCGCCACAGGGCGCTGGGCATTGCTCTGATGGCAGTCATTAATCTGGTGCTTTTTGGTGTTAACGGTATCTGGATCTGGGCAGTGCAGATGGTCTGGATACCTTTCTGGGCAGCCGGTGTTGTGAACGGGATTGGCCACTGGATGGGTTATCGCAATTTCGAGTGTGCGGATAACGCCCGCAACATTTCTCCACTGGGAATTATTATTGGTGGTGAAGAACTGCACAATAACCACCACACCTACCCGAACTCCTCCAAACTTTCACGCCGCTGGTACGAAGTGGATATCGGCTGGGGCTATATCCGCCTGTTCCAGGCGTTTGGTCTTGCCAAACCCAAAGGCTATCGGCCGATCGCCCATTATGTGCCGGGCAAGCAGAACGTGGATGTGGAAACTGTGCAGGCTATTGCCAATAATCGTTTCGACATAATGCGCCAGTACCGCAAACGTGTGACAGAGCCGGTTTTGCGCCAGCAAAAGAGCCTGATGGATGATGAGATACGGCCCAGATATCGTAAACTCAAACAGCTTCTATCGCGGGAAGTTACGCTGATAAAGCCGCGAGATAAAGAGGCGCTGGAATCAGTTCTGGAAAGCAACGCTGTGTTGCGCCAGATTTACGAGATGAGCAACGAGTTACAGGCCCTTTGGCGCCAGCGCGGCCTTAAGCCGCAGGATAAGCTGCACGCGTTGATGGAGTGGTGCAAAGATGCTGAAGCCAGTGGTATCCGCTACCTGGAAGAGTTTGCCGCCCATTTGCGGGCTTATTCGCTGCGCCCTGCGGCTTGAACCACTCTGTATAAGCAGTAAGTGACCTGGCCAGCGGTTTTTTGCCGGTGCAGCTGCCAGTTGGCAGGTGCCGCCGGCGACGGCAGATCACTTTCGTGCTCCACGTATACCCAGCCTCCAGGTTTCACCCAGCCTTGGGTATTCAGCAGTGGGATCAGCGTTGTCAGCCAGCCCTGATGGAATGGTGGGTCCATGAAAATGATATCGAATGGATGCCGTGAGCGCTGGCTCAGGTAGGTGTCTACATTAGCGCAAATCACAGTGCCTGCTTCAGAACCCAGTAGCCTGAGGTTGCCCCGAAGAGCGGCGGCCAAGGCTGTGTTGTTATCAACCAGCGTGGCCTGGCCGGCGCCTCTTGAGAGCGCCTCCAGTCCCAAAGCACCAGAGCCTGCAAACAAGTCCAGGCAATCGCTTCCCGCGATATGAAGCGACAACCAGTTAAACAGGGTTTCCCGTGTGCGTGCTGGTGTTGGGCGAACCCCTCCTGCATCCGGGAAGCGCAGCTTCCGGCTGCGCCAGTCGCCCCCGATAATGCGTAGTTCACCCCCGGCACCTGTGTTCTTGGCGGCGCCCTTGGAAGGCTTGCTTGAAAGGTGCTGGCCTGAGGGTTTTCTTCGGGTCATATGGTTGGCTCCGGAAACGGGCGGCAATATTTTCGGCTGGCGTATCTTAGCGGAAATCGGGCTGTTCATGATAATCCACAGCAACCTCACTTCACTGGGACAGTCTGCTAGAATATGCGCTCTATTTGTCCCGCCCAATCAGACTGATGGTATGACTTTATGATGGCAGAGTGGATTTCGGTCGGCCTACTGGCCCTTCTTGTATTTGTATTTTTTCTGGATATCGCCAGCAATCGCCGCCGTGTACCGCGGCCGAAACCCGTGCCCCAGCGCAAACCGGAGGCAGTCAAAGGCCCTGAGCCTTTGGCGCCGACTGAAAAGCCAGCCCCCACCGCCCCTGAATCCTTGCCGGAGGACGCGCCAACAGCAGTTGCGCCACCGGCAATGCCAGAGCCGGAGCCGGCAAAGGTTCCCGAACCGGAAGCCGCGCCACAACTCAGTGTTTTTGAGCGCATCAAGCAAGGCCTGGGCAAAACCCGCGCAAGCCTGACCGGCGGCATGGCCGACCTGTTTTCGGTAGGCAAGAAAATAGATGAAGACCTGCTGGAAGAAATCGAAACCACGTTGCTGATGGCGGATGTTGGCGTAACGGCCACCTCGGAAATTATTGAATCCCTTACGGACAAACTCCAGCGCAACCAGCTCAAAGACGGCGAAGCACTTCGCAAGGCCCTACGTGACGAGTTGCATGGCCTGTTAAAGAATGTCACCAAGCCGCTGACAATTGATGCCGGAACCAAGCCTTATGTGATTTTGATGGTTGGTGTGAATGGCGTGGGCAAGACCACTACCATTGGCAAACTCACTAAAAAGCTCCAGAGCGAAGGCAAGTCAGTGATGCTGGCGGCAGGGGATACCTTCCGTGCGGCCGCCGTTGAGCAGTTGCAGGTTTGGGGTGAGCGCAATAAGGTTCCGGTGGTGGCTCAGCATACGGGTGCCGACAGTGCCTCCGTGATCTTTGACGCTATACAGTCAGGCCAGTCCCGTGGCGTGGATGTGGTGATCGCAGACACTGCAGGTCGACTGCAAAACAAAGACAATCTGATGGGAGAGTTGGAGAAGGTTGTCCGGGTAATGAAAAAACTGGACGCCACGGCACCTCACGAAGTCATGCTGGTGCTGGACGCGGGCACGGGGCAGAACGCTCTTAGCCAGGCGCAGGTGTTCCAGAAGGCGGTTGGCGTGAGCGGTATTACCTTAACGAAACTGGACGGCACTGCCAAAGGCGGTATCGTATTTGCCATTGCCCGTCAGTTGCAGCTTCCTATCCGGTTTATCGGTGTTGGTGAACAGGTTGATGACCTGCGCAGCTTTGATGCTGAAACCTTTGTGGACGCATTGTTTGCAGACTAGTTTGCCAAATAACCCGGATTGTTGGAGTCGTCGCCCGTTATGATCGAGTTTCGCCAGGTTACCAAGCGATATGACAGTGATCATACTGCGTTGCGGCAGGTGAATTTTCACCTGGATCGCGGTGAGCTGGCGTTTCTGACCGGGCACTCAGGTGCGGGCAAAAGTACCCTGCTGAAACTGCTCATGGTTATGGAGCGCCCCACTGCCGGAGAGGTGGTGGTCGGTGGTCAGGTGCTCAACCGCCTGCCGCGAAGGCAGGTTCCCTACATACGCCGGCACATCGGTGTGGTATTCCAGAATCATCAACTTCTTTTTGATCGCACTGTGTTTGATAACGTGGCCATGCCCTTGGAGGTCATGGGAGCTTCACCCCGTGATGTGGGTCGGCGTGTGCGTGCAGCGCTGGATAAAGTGGGACTGCTCAGTAAGGAAAAAATGAACCCGCTACAGTTATCGGGTGGTGAGCAGCAGCGTGTGGGTATTGCCCGGGCCGTGGTGAACAAGCCGCCTCTACTGCTGGCGGATGAGCCTACAGGTAACCTGGACCCAAAACTTTCTGCAGACATCATGAATCTGTTTGCACAATTCAGCCAGGTAGGTGTAACTGTGCTGATCGCCAGCCACGATCTCGCCCTGATAAACGAAATGGATCGGCGTACCCTGACTCTCGATCACGGCAATCTGATTGCGGGCGGTACCCCACTGCAAGGAGGTTTCCGTGGCCGTTGACCCGTTGTCCAAGCCCCGTAAACCGGATATTGCCCGGGGTGCGAAAGCCTCCCGGTCGCCCTGGCGCGAGCAGGCGGAATCCTACTTCATTCATCATCGAAAAGTGGCACGCGACAGCGCCTCACGCATGTGGCGAACCCCGGTGGCCAGCCTGATGACCTGGACGGTGATGGGCGTTGCGCTGGCATTGCCGGTTGCACTTTTACTTTTGTTGACCAGCCTTCAGGGTGTGAGCGCCGGTTGGGAGAGCGGTGCCCGGGTTACTGCTTATATGAAACTGGACGCCAGCCTTGAGCAGACCCGCAAACTTGCCGAAGAAATTGGCGCAGATGGACGGGTAGATGGAGTTGAATTGATTGACCGTGATCGTGCATTGACAGAATTCCGTGCATCGTCGGGTCTTGATGATGCGTTGGATTATCTGGATGAGAACCCTTTGCCCCACACTCTGCTGATCACGCCTGAGGAAAGTGCAAGGACGGCAGACGGGGTAGCAAGCCTGCTGATGTTTGTTGAAAGCATGGAGGGTATTGAGCGGGTTCAGGTAGATCTGGGCTGGTTGCAACGCCTGAACGCCATGACAGACCTGCTTGCGCGGGCCGTCTGGGCGCTGGCAATCTTGTTGGCGGCAGCGGTGGTGCTGGTGATCGGCAACACGGTAAGGCTATCTATTGAAAGCCGCCGCGATGAGATCCTGGTGGCCAAGCTTGTCGGGGGAACGGATGGTTTCGTGCGCAGGCCCTTCCTTTACACGGGCGCGTGGTTTGGTCTGGGCGGTGGCGTTGTTGCCTGGATACTGCTGCAACTCTCTCTTTGGTGGCTTAGTGGCCCCATTGAGCGCCTTGCTGGTTTATACAGCAGCGACTTCTCGCTGAGCGGCCTGAGTTTTGACGGTGCGTTTGCATTGATTATTGTAGCGATGCTGCTAGGCTGGCTGGGTGCCTGGATAGCAGTAAAGCGCCATCTGGACGATATTGAGCCGGGTGAAATAGCTGGCGGTTAATGATCCGGATTGCGGTAAGAGCGTATTGAATACGGATCGGTTCCGGGGTAGTTTCTAAGGTAGTGAAAGTCAGGGCGAATTCTCCATTTTGTTGATTTAAAACGTTTTACTTGAGAGATTCGGGAACTTTTAAGGTTCTTGGCGGTCCAATCTTTATTCGCTATATTATGCGACCGTCAGGTTCGGAGGCTAAAGCATGGGTACGAGTTTACAGCTTATTGAAAGACTGGTTCCGGGCGCCAATCTCGAGGCTTACATTCAGGCCGCGAGCCGCATTCCGGTACTAACCGTGGATGAAGAGCGGGAACTGGCCGAGCGCCTTCATTACGATGAAGACGTGGATGCAGCTCGCCAGTTGGTTCTGTCGCACCTGCGCTTTGTTATTCATATTGCCCGGAGCTATTCCGGCTATGGTTTGGCACAAGCTGATCTGATCCAGGAAGGCAACGTCGGCCTTATGAAGGCGGTCAAGCGCTTCAACCCGGAGTATGGCGTACGGCTTGTGTCCTTTGCCGTGCACTGGATCAAGGCAGAAATTCACGAGTTCATTCTGCGCAACTGGCGCATTGTGAAAGTGGCGACGACCAAATCCCAGCGTAAACTGTTTTTCAACTTGCGCAGCCAGAAGAAAAAACTGGCTTGGCTAAGCCACGACGAACTGCACGCAGTGGCAGACGATTTGGGTGTTGAGCCAAGGGTTGTGCGGGAAATGGAAGGCCGGCTGGCCTCCCACGACACAGCCTTTGATGGTCCGATGGACGATGATGACGACAGTGCTTACAAGGCGCCGGCGTATTATCTGGAAGACCACCGTAGCGACCCTGCCGTTCAGCTCGAAAAAGCGGACTGGACGGAGGATTCTAACGGCCGTCTGATGGAAGCGTTGGAAATGCTGGATGAGCGCAGCCAGGATATTTTGCGCGAGCGCTGGTTGTCCGAGAGCAAGGCAACGCTTCACCAGTTGGCAGACAAGTACGGTATTTCAGCTGAGCGTATTCGCCAGTTAGAGAAGAATGCCATGAAGAAAATCCGTACGCAGATGACTGAAGAAGCTGCCTGATCAGGCTGTTGATCTGAAAGTACTTTGAAAACGCCACCACCGGTTCCGGTTGGTGGCGTTTTTGTTTGTGTTCTTTGTGACTTATAGTTTGGTGCACGAAGTAATTGGGCAGGCCCTTCCAAAACACGCTGTGAATACATCCCTGTACGCTCGGCTCCGCCATCCATGGCTCCGCACGGTTTTGGAAGGGCCTGCCCAATTACTTCTTCCCGATACTTGAAACCGAGACCTCTAAAATGACTGAGAAACTCCCCCGTATCGCATTTCTTGGCATCGGCCTCATGGGTGCTCCCATGACCCGCAATCTGCTGAATTCAGGCTTCCCAATGACTGTATGGAACCGAACGGCCAGCAAGTGCGAGCCGTTTGCCAGTGAGGCAAGGGTAGCTGAGAGCCCCGTTGATGCAGTGCGAACCGCCGATGTGGTAATCACCATGCTGGAAAACAGCGATGTGGTTGAGCAGGTGTTGGTTGCCAGTGGTGCCATGGCAGCTCTAAAGCCGGGTGCCCTGGTGATTGATATGAGTTCCATTCAGCCGTCGGTCGCTCGTCGGCATGCCGCGCTTGCGATGGAACAGGGCGCTGGCTATGTGGATGCGCCGGTTTCTGGTGGCACGCTGGGTGCTCAGGAAGCGCGGTTAAGTATTATGGCGGGCGGCTCAGAGGGAGATGTTTCCAGAGCTTTGCCCGTGTTTGAGGTGCTGGGTAAGTGCACGAGAATCGGGCCGGTTGGAGCCGGGCAGCTTGCCAAATTGGCTAATCAGGCGATTGTTGGAATTACTATTGGCGCGGTGTCTGAAGCTTTGTTGCTGGCTGCCCAGGGCGGGGCTGATCCGGCCGCGGTGCGGGAGGCACTGATGGGCGGCTTTGCTGGTAGCCGGATTCTGGAATTGCACGGTCAGCGTATGATCGATCGGGATTTTGCGCCTGGCGCGCCAGCGCGGATACAGCTGAAGGACATGCGGATGATTCTGGATGAGGCCCGGGCAGAAGGATTAACGCTGCCGTTGTCGCAGCAGGTGCACAACGAATATCTCTCGCTGGTCGCTAATGGCCACAGTGATGCTGATCACAGTGGCCTGCTGCTGGAGTTGGAGCATATTAACCGCACCCGTCTTGGTTCTGCTGGCCCAAGGTTTAAGGAGTAACTGTCATGCCGCGTTTTGCTGCCAATCTGTCGATGCTATTCACCGAAGTGCCGTTTACCGAGCGTTTTGCCAAAGCGGCGGCGGCCGGGTTTAGGGGCGTGGAGTATCTTTTCCCCTATGAGTGGCCCAAGGAAGAGCTGAGTAAAGCTCTGGAAGACAATGGTTTGACTCAGGTTTTGTTCAATCTGCCGCCGGGTGACTGGGAGGCAGGTGAGCGTGGCATTGCTTGCTTGCCAGGCAGGGTTGATGAGTTCCGCGCCGGGGTGGATCACGCTATTGAGTATGCCCGGGCCCTTGGGTGCAAGCGGCTGAACTGTCTGGCTGGATTGAAGCCGGTCGAACTGGATGAAGATACTGCCTGGCAAACGCTGGTGGCGAATGTGGCCTGGGCAGCGGATAGGCTGGAGGGTGAGGGTATTACGCTGTGCGTTGAGGCAATAAATTCACGGGTCGATATGCCCCGTTTTTTTCTTGATACGTCTGCCAGAGTCATGGCTCTGATTGAGGAAGTGGAGGCCGATAACCTGCGCCTGCAATATGACATCTACCACATGCAAATCATGCAGGGTGACCTTGTGCGCTCTATGGAGTGTTTGCTGCCATGGATTGGGCACATCCAGTTTGCCGATAATCCGGGACGACATGAGCCGGGAACCGGCGAGATTAACTTTTCGAATGTTTTTTCCGCCATCGATAAAATGAATTATGACGGCTGGGTAAGTGCGGAGTACCTGCCTTCCGGGGCGACGGCAGATAGCTTGCACTGGTTGCCGTCATAGAACCGACCGTCGCCATTGGCGACACCCTCTTACAAGATCGTAACTGGCCGGTGCCCCGAGTTATTCGTACTCTGTTGTTAATGTAATCCGCTATCAGGAGGGGATCCGGTGAAAGCGCTGGTAATCGAAGACGATCAGGACGTAGCAAATTATCTTGTTAAAGGGCTGAAAGAATCAGACTTCGTGGTTGATCACGCTGCCGATGGCAAAGACGGCATGATGATGGCCGCCAGCGAAGAGTACGACATCATGATTGTCGACCGCATGCTTCCGGGCATGGACGGGCTCTCTATCATCAAGACCGTTCGCGCCACGGGAAACCAGGTTCCGGTTCTTATACTCAGCGCGCTGGGTGATGTAGACGATCGTGTTGAAGGCCTGCGGGGTGGCGGTGATGACTACCTTACCAAGCCTTTCTCCTTCACTGAGCTTCTTGCCCGGATTGAATCGCTGGTTCGCCGAAACCGCCAGTCGGCGGAAACTGAAACCGTGCTGCGTGTAGCCGATCTGGAAATGGATTTGCTCGCCCGAACGGTTAAGCGCTCCGGTCAGAACATTGATGTTCAGCCCCGGGAGTTCCGGTTGCTGGAGTACTTGATGCGCAACGCCGGCCAGGTGGTCACCCGGACAATGCTGTTGGAAAAAGTCTGGGATTATCACTTCGATCCCCAAACCAACGTGATTGATGTGCATATCAGCCGTCTGCGGGCAAAGATTGATAAGGAATTCGAAACTCCCTTACTGCAAACCGTGAGGGGTGCAGGGTACATGTTACGTGAAACTGCTTAGCCAGCTCAGGACATCGTCCTTCCAGCTTGCCCTGCTGTATATGGTGGTGTTTGCCACCTCGGTATTTTTATTACTGGCCTTTATTTACTGGCGTACAGCGGGTTTTATGACCGCTCAGACCGACGAAACCATTGAAGCGGAAATCGCCGGACTGGCGGAGCAATACAGAGGGCGCGGTGTAAACGGCCTGATCACGATTATTCGTGAGCGGGTTGCCCGCGATCCCAATGCAAAAACCATCTACTTGCTGACCACCGAAGACTTCCTCAAGCTGGCCGGCAATCTGGAAACCTGGCCAGAGGGCAGTCCCTCAGAGGGTGGTTGGGTTAACTTTACGCTCAGTTCAGCTGTGGGCTGGAAAGGGCCGGAGCGCTTGGCCCGGGCCCGAATATTTGAAGTTCAGGGCGGTTTGCGGCTATTGGTGGGTCGAGATGTTGACGAGCTCACCAGCCTCAAAAGAGTAATTGAAACGGCCATCAACTGGGGCATGGGGATCACCCTTGCGCTGGCACTGCTCGGTGGCTATTTGATGAGCCGAAATACCATTCGCCGCATAGAGGTCATCAATAATACCTCCCGGCGAATAATGAACGGTCACCTCTCCCTGCGTATACCTACCCGTGGCACTGAGGACGATTTCGATCAGCTGGCAGAAAACCTGAATCAGATGTTGGACCGGATTGTTTATCTGATGGAAGGTATCCGCCATGTGTCTGACAGCATTGCCCACGACCTTCGTACGCCTCTCACGCGATTGCGGAACCAGCTTGAAAACACTCTGATGTCTGTCGATAACGATGAGGCACGGGAACAGGCCGGCCGCGCTGTAGCAGAAGCAGACCAGCTCCTTGCGACATTTAATGCGCTGCTGCGCATCGCGCGTCTGGAAACAAAAGGTAATTCGTCTGATATGAAGCGGGTGGCTCTGGACGAATTGGTGTCTGATGCCTGTGAGCTATACGAGGCGGTGGCAGAGGATAAAGATCAAACGTTTGAGCAGTCTCTGGAGCCTGGCGTAATGCTCGAAGGCGACCGGGATCTGTTATTCCAGATGATCAGTAACCTGATCGATAACGCGATTAAATACACGCCCGAGCATGGTGCCATTGGTGTAGCTGTGCGGAGAGACGGCGATGACGCTGTTTTCGAAGTCAGCGATAGCGGTATCGGTATTCCTGACGATGAAAAAGATCAGGTATTCCAGCGTTTTTATCGGGTTGGGAAAAGTCGTTCGCTTCCCGGCAATGGCTTGGGTCTAAGCCTGGTCAGTGCCGTTGCAGAAATTCATAAAGGGCGGATTATACTTAGCGATACTGATGAGACACAGCAGCCGCCCGGATTGACGGTTGCTGTGTACATGCCTGCGGCTCACCCGTGCGCGCAAGCGCATACGGGCTACCCAGGCAGAACAGGCGTTGGCGCCGGCCACCGGTGACGCTACTGGTGCCACAGAGACCGACCGCGCCTGAGTCTTAGTGACTCGGGCGGAACCGGTTCACTTGCGACATAACCGGCGCGAATAAAGCATCGGTTCGGGTTTCAATCTTCTGGGTGATGCGCTCAATCTGAGTGCGACGAAGGTTGATGCGCACCTGAATGCTGTCCCACTCACCTTCAAGGTGTTTCTGTTCTGACATCAGAAAAGCCGCGATGTTGTGGCGGTTAACTTTTCCGGTAATGCCCATCTGGTCAAGGCGGAAACCCAGCGCGTCTACGCCTTCAAGAGCCATGTTCAGAAGCTTCTGTGTGTTCATTTATGCTATCTCCATAACTGGAAGCGGGTATAAGGTTCGATACCTTAACGCTATCCCGGTCCCCTAGAGTGTACAACCTAATTTTCTGCACATACTTGCCTGGTTCTCCCTGACTAAAAGGTAATTCATCGGCAAGGGCGTGGTAATTCCGGGTGTGTAGAATTGAAGCTGTAGATAGAGGCAAGCACGAATAGCAGCTTGCTTCTCCCTCCAGCACAGCGCTAGCCTTACCCCGTTTTTACGGGGTTTTTTTATGCCTGGTTGTTCTACTTTTCGTAAGTAATTGAGTTGATGTACCAGGTGATTGTTCCTGCATCGGTTCTTACCTCGGCCTCATCGCCTACTTCTTTTTTCAGAAGAGCCCGGGCCATCGGTGAGTCGATGGAAATGTAGTCATTGCGGTTGAATATCTCATCGTAGCCAACGATTCGGAACTTCAGGGTTTTGCTATCGTCGTTTTCAACTTCTACCCAGGCCCCGAAAAATACTTTTCCTTCCTGATCCGGGTGGTACTCCACTACCTTCAGATTGTCCAGGCAGCGTCTCAGGTAGCGTACTCGGCGATCAATCTCTCTGAGTCGTTTCTTGTTGTACTGATAGTCTGCGTTCTCACTGCGATCGCCAAGGCTGGCCGCCCAGGTAACTTTTTTGGTGACCTCCGGGCGCTCAAATCTCCAGAGTTCGTCGTGTTCCTTTTGCAGATCATCGTAGCCCTGCCGGGTGATAAGTGGCGTCTTCAAAGCGGCTCCTGTTGTCCAAAGGTGGTGCGAAACTGGCAATCTTATTCATCCGAGCCAGTGAAAGTTGTCACAAAACGGTCAATTAACTGAGAAACACGACCAGTTTGGCGATAGACTGATCGAAAATTGACACAATTCTAAAAAGCGTGTCTTCGAGGGCAAATCTAATGAATCTCTTGCACCGTTCTGTCAGAGCGCCGAAATTGATGCACTCCGGTTTGGCTTCTGTCGTTTTCCTGTTCATGGTAACAGGATTGGCCAGTGCGCAGACCAGTCCTGGCGAGAGCCAGGTGTTTGAGGTTGAGCAGCGGTCAACGCTGGAGACTATCCCTTTCAACTCCATTGCTGAAGATGTGCTCTCGGACACGGTGATAGAGGGTGGTTTGGCTGCGCCCGCTGAGGGTGTTCCTGTGCAGCAAGCGGGTGCTGACGATTTCTATCTTGACCCCTTGGCGCTGCAGCCGGGTGACGGCCGTACGGACCTCGGGCGCTCCCAGATACCAGTAGAGTTTCGCTTCAGCAATCCCAAATCCCTTCCCGGGCAGACACACAGCAATAATTACGTAATTCGCCCACCAGAAAACCGCACCTACGAAGCTCTCAATGTGAACATGAACGGCCGCTGACAGGCCCGGAAAATGCAGGAAGGCGTTAAATTACAGGTGGTGTGATCCCGGCAGTGTTTTGGCCGGGACCGGAAAGCTGAGGTGGCTTACTTCAGGGCTTCGAGCTTGTCGATGTACTTCTGCATGGCGTCGTCTTTCGACATACCTTTGCACTTTTCCCAAGCGTCATACTTGGCGCGGCCAACAAAATCCATCATACCCGGGCGCTTGCCTGACACATCACCTTCGGTGCCCTGCTTATACAGTGCGTAGAACTCCAGCTTCATCTCGTTGGATGGCTTGAAGTCACCTTCGGCATTTTGAATGTAGTTTACTGCCTCTTCGAAACGGGATTTCACGTCGCTCATATCAATCTCCTCCTTGGTTATTGTGAAAATACTTTTAAAGCTTTAACTATGGTTTCAGGAGTATAGCTACGACGCTGCGTGCCGTCATTGACCAAATTTCCTGAGGCTGTGGCCAGTGGGTCACATGTACATGCCTGGGCACAAACACTTTGGCAAAAGTTTGCCCGCGCGCACAGTTTGAGGCGCTGCTGGCCAATTATTGCTTGAGAAACCTGAGCCACATGTGTACAGTTTTGTCGCTGCGTGCCAGGACGGTACGCACGAAGGATTGAACAACTGCAAATGATTTGCACAGGGAGCAAGCCATGTCGTCCAAAGACGGTTCTGTCGCGCCGAAAGAGCGCATCAATATCAAATATGTCCCCGCCACCGGAGATCAGCAGGCTGAAACCGAACTGCCGCTGAAGATGTTCGTCGTTGGTGATTTTAAAGGACACGCCGAAGAAACCCCCATCGAAGAACGCAAAGCCATTTCCGTCGACAAGAACAACTTCCGTTCTGTCATGAAGGAAGCCGGCCTTACGTTATCTACTACTGTATCCAACCAGCTGGAAGAGCAGGCCGACGAACTGCCGGTCAACCTCGAATTCCAGTCCCTGGATGACTTCTCGCCCGACAGCATTGCCCGTCAGGTTCCTGAGCTGAAGAAGCTGATCGAGTTGCGGGAAGCACTTGTCGCTTTGAAAGGCCCTCTGGGTAACGTGCCTTCGTTCCGTTCCAAGCTGCAGGAGTTGCTGGATAACGACGAAGCCCGTGAAACCCTCTTGTCTGAGCTGGAACTGGCTACAGAAGGCGAGTAATCATTGCTGCCGCCTTCACGCGGTACACAACACCAAATATCAATCACGTACTGAAGGGATGTGGTATGTCTGATACTGCTGCGCAGCAATCCGCTGCCTCTGAATCTGTAATGGAAGGCTCCTTGCTCGACCAGGTCATGGCCAACAGTCGCATGGCGCCAGCTGACGAGGGCTACGATGTCGCCCGCAAAGGCGTTGCAACGTTTATTGCCAACCTGCTGAAAAGCGAAGAGAAAGGCCAGCCGGTCAACAAGGCACTGGTTGACCAGATGGTGGTCGAACTGGATCGCAAGATCAGCGCCCAGATGGATGAAATTCTGCATGCGCCCAAGCTGCAGGAACTGGAATCCTCCTGGCGTGGCCTCAAACTGATGGTTGATCGCACTGACTTCCGCGAAAATATCAAAGTGGATATTTTGCACGCCACGAAAACCGAACTTCTCGAAGACTTCGAGTTCGCTCCCGATGTCACCCAGACCGGCTTCTACAAGCACATTTATTCCACGGAATATGGCCAGTTCGGCGGCGAGCCCGTAGGTGCAGTTGTTGGTAATTATGCGTTCACACCGTCTACACCGGATATGAAGCTGCTGCAGTATGTATCGTCTGTTGGTGCCATGGCTCACGCGCCTTTCCTGTCCTCGGTTGCGCCGTCATTCTTTGGCGTAGACAGCTACCAGGAACTGCCGGCCATCAAGGAGCTGAAAGCCGTTTTTGAAGGCCCGAAGTACGCCAAGTGGCGCTCTCTGCGGGAATCCGAAGACGCCCGTTACCTGGGGCTCACATCACCACGCTTCCTGCTGCGGGTGCCCTACGATCCCACTGAAAACCCGGTGCGCAGCTTCAACTACAAGGAAGACGTTTCCGGCGATCACGAGCATTACCTGTGGGGCAACACCGCGTATTTGCTGGCTACCCGCCTGACGGAAAGCTTTGCCAAGTACCGCTGGTGCCCCAACATCATCGGCCCGCAAAGCGGTGGCGCAGTGGAAGATCTGCCGGTTCACCTGTTCGAATCCTTTGGCCAGCTGGAAGCCAAGATTCCTACAGAAGTGCTGATCACCGATCGCCGTGAATACGAAATGGCCGACGAAGGCTTTATCTCCCTCACCATGCGTAAGGGCAGCGATAACGCGGCCTTCTTCTCAGCCAACTCCGTACAAAAGCCCAAGCAGTTCCCGAACACCAAGGAAGGCAAGGAAGCGGAAACCAACTACAAGTTGGGTACCCAGTTGCCGTACATGATGATCGTTAACCGCCTGGCTCATTACATCAAGGTGCTGCAGCGCGAACAGATCGGTTCCTGGAAGGAGCGTCAGGATCTTGAGCGCGAACTGAACACCTGGATTCGCCAGTACGTGGCCGATCAGGAAAACCCGCCGGCCGAAGTACGCAGCCGCCGCCCATTGCGCGCAGCTCAGGTAACGGTTTCCGATGTAGAAGGCGATCCAGGCTGGTACCAGGTGTCTCTGGCTGTGCGTCCGCACTTCAAATACATGGGTGCCAACTTCGAGCTGTCGCTGGTAGGCCGCCTGGACAAGGATTAATCCGTGTTCAGTAGTGATGCACAACCCATGGGAGGCAGCCTGTTCGAACGATTGGAGCAGGCTGGTTCTCCGGAAGGGCAAAGCATGGGGGAAGTCACCCATGTGGTGGCTTCAATAAAACGCCACCTGGTTCGACTGCTCAATGCACATCCCGGCAATAGCGCCTGTGCGCCGGAACTGGGACTGCTGGACTTCAACGATGCGACTCTGGGTACCCACGATCTGAGTATCCAGATCCGCAGCGCAATTCGGCAGTGCATTGAGAAGTACGAACCGAGAGTAAAGCGGGTTGATGTGGTTGCTTTACCCCAGGGGCCAGACCCTTTGCAGTTACGGTTTCAGGTAACGGTATACCTGAACGTAGGCGCAGAAGACGACAAAACGACGATAGATCTATTACTGGATGACAAACGTTACTACCGAGTGACGTAACGAAACGATCAGCAAACACCAAGGATGGCAGGAGCCGGTGGGGATGCTTTTCTGCAGGGAAAAAAATGTCTGAGCGCAGCGAGTTGTTTTTTCCCGGAAGAAAAGTATACCGACCGGATCATACTCCCAAGGAAGCGGTAGTTGTATGAAGTTAAACCGATTTTACAGGGACGAACTGAGCTTTCTGCGATTGCAGGGGCGGGAGTTTGCTGAGGCTCACCCGCAGCTTACCCGATTTCTTTCTGAGCAAAGCACCGATCCTGATGTTGAGCGCTTGTTGGAAGGCTTTGCGTTTCTGACCGGGAAACTTCGGGAGAAAGTGGAAGATGAATTTCCAGAGCTGACCCATTCATTGCTGAACATGCTTTGGCCGAACTATCTTCGTCCGGTTCCGAGCTGCACCATTATGCGGTTTGATCCGCAGTTGCATTCCATCAGTGAGCGACAAAGGGTTGAGCGGCACACGGAAATCAAGAGCCGCCCTTTGGGAGATTCCACGCGCCAGACTCAGTGCCGGTTTCGTACTTGTCGGGCGGTGGATGTGTTTCCCATAAGTGTCGCCGATGCTCATGCTGAGCATTCCCGGGAAGTGTCGTCGATGACAGTAGACTTGGCGCTGCATACCGATCAACCGCTAAGCGCCCTGGATCTTGATAGTCTGCGCTTCTATCTGGGCGGGGATAATCATACGGCTGAAACGCTATATTTGTGGCTGAACCATTATCTCAGCCGCATGGAACTGGTGGTTGGCGAGTCGGTTTACAGCCTGCCGACTTCTTTGTTGAAACCTGTCGGTTTCGCCAGTGATGAGGCGCTTTTGCCTTATCCAAAGAACGCCTATTCCGGCTATCGGATTCTGCAGGAATACCTGAGTTTTCCTGAGGCGTTCCGGTTTGTGGACATTACCGGCCTGAAGAACCGCTTGCCGGCGGTTCAGGCGGATGAAATCAGTCTGCGTTTTCATTTCAGCCGGATTCTGCCGCCGGATGCCCGGGTTCGGGCTGAGAATATGCAACTTTACTGCACGCCGGCGGTGAATCTGTTTACCCATGAGGGTGAGCCGGTGGATCTCAACGGGCGTCAGACCGAGTACCGGATTCTGGCATCCAGCCGTTCGCCGGATCATTTTGAAGTGTTCAGCATTGAACAGGTGGAAGGCTGGCTGGAAGGTCGTTCCGGGCGGGGCGAGCGTCGGCTTTATACGGCGTTCGAGAGCTTTCAGCACGAAGTTGAGCGGGATCGTGGTCGCACAGCCCTGTATTACCGGGTTCGGGCCAAGGATAGCGTGCGTGGTGACGGCTTTGATCACTATATGTCGTTTGTTCGCGGCGATGAATCCGAGTGTATGGATCGCCAGGAAGCTATTTCCCTGACGCTGACCTGCACCAACCGGCAACTGCCGCAACAGCTGGCGGTTGGGGAAGTTTGCATGGCTACCGAAACCACGCCGGCGTTTGCGTCCTTCAGCAATATCACCCGTCCCACCGCTACCTTGAGGCCGACTCTGGATGGCAGCCTGTTGTGGACACTGATCTCCAATCTGTCGCTGAACTATCTCTCCATGCTGGATGTGGATGCCTTGCGCACCGTATTGCGTGTGTATGATTTCCGCGCACTGGTGGATCGCCAGGCGGAGCGGGTGTCCCAGAAGCGGCTTGCGGGTATCAGTGCCATTGAAACCAATCCGGTGGACAAGATGATCCGCGGGCTGCCGGTACGGGGAATTCGTTCGGTGATGAAGCTGGATCAACAGGCCTTTGCCTCGGAAGGCGATTTGTACCTGTTCGGCACCGTACTCAGCCAGTTCTTTGCGCTTTATGCCAGTATCAACGCATTTCACCAACTGGAAGTGGTGAATACAGATAATCAGGAACGGTATACATGGACGTTACAGCAAGGTCAGCAACCGCTGATGTAGCCGGCCTGCAACCCGTTCTGGGTAATGCGCGGCGGTACAGTTTTTTTCAGCTGGTGGATCTGATTCACCGGCACCACGGTGACGATCTGGAAGGCGGTCGCGACGAGCAACCGCAGCAGGAGCGTATCCGGTTTTCCGCCTCGGCGGGCCTCGGGTTTCCCGGTAGCGATGTGGTTTCCGCTTTGTCGCCGGAGCATGAGCACGGCCCCTACCAGATGGAAGTGAGTTTTCTGGGCCTGCACGGTTCACAGTCGCCGCTGCCGGGTTATTACCTTGAGGATCTCGCCTGGGAAGCGGGTCAGGATCTGGGTATTCGCCGGCATTTTCTGGATTTTTTCAATCACCGGCTGGTTACCCTGTTTCACCGGTCCTGGCGCAAATACCGTTACTACGTGCGTTTTCGCCCCGGCGCATCGGATGGCTTTTCCAATCTGATCTACGCCCTTATCGGCCTTGGCGATAGCCGATTGAGAGAAGCCACACCGGTTAACTGGTCAAAAATGCTGGCCTATTCCGGCTTGATGGCAGGCCGCAGCCGTTCGCCGGAAGTGGTCAGTGGCATTGTGGCTCATTGCTTTGATCTCGACCATGTGAGCATTGAGCAGTGGGTGTTACGCAAGGTCGCCATTGGTGAGGACCAGCAAACGCGCTTGGGCCAATGCAACGCTACGCTGGGGAACGACACCTTGGTCGGCTCGCAGATCCGTGATCGCAGCGGCAAGTTTATTCTGAGGATACGCAACCTCAGCCGTCAGCGTTTTGCAGACTTTCTACCCAACGGACAGGATCACCAAAGACTGGTGAAGCTGGTGGAATTCGCGACCCGAGAGCAGTTGGCTTACGACCTGGAATTGCAGATGCGCGGGCAGGATATTCGCCCGATGCAGATGGGGCAGGACATACGGTTGGGCTGGAATTCTTTTGTAACGCCAGAGAAATCCCGGCGCTGGCCAGCGGTTCGGATTCAGATACGCCGTTAATATGAAAAGGAATGCAATCATGGAAGAGCGGCAGGTAACCCGACTGAAGTTGACGGTCACCAACCCCGGCACAACACGCAGTGGCGCCGGCATTGAACACAGCTTTGGGCCCCGGGGTGGTTCCATCGGCACCGCCGAAAGTGACACCTGGCAATTGTCGGCGCACCGCACCGGCGCTGTTGCTGGCCATGCAGAAATCCGCCTTCTTGACGGAGGTTATTGCCTGATTGATCGCAGCGGTCGCACCTATATTAACAGCGCAACCCAGCCTGTTGGGCGCGGCCGTCGGGCCCGGTTGAACCAGGGCGATACTGTCAGTATTGGTCGCTACCGCATACGGGCAGAGTTAATAGCAGCGCAGGCGGGTTCGTCCACTGAACAGGAGCTGGAACTCCGCGAAGCGGCAGAAGACCGGCGATTGGTGGATATGGCCGAAGGTGAACTGGTACGCGGAGCTGCGCGTGATAGCGATATGCAGGTAGCTGAGCCGCTGGAAGGGCTGGCGCCGGCTGCCGCTGAAACCCCGAGCGCTGATCCCATGCTGCACTGGCAGGATGAGCCAGTTCGTGTAGACCAGGAAGAGCGCACACTGATGGCAAGCGAGCGCGCCTGGTTTGCCACGGAAACCGACGTAACGGATGAATACCGGGAAAATCGCGATGTGGCGATGGGCCTTCCGGTAAGGAGAGGAGAGAGAGACAGGATGTCAGAAACCCATAACGGCGCATTGGGCGAAGGTTCAGGTGAGAGAAGCCAGCCGCACAGCGATCAAAGCCGCAAACATATCAGTGCCACCCCTTTGATGCAGGGCATGGAAGCGGGGCTCGACTTTGCTGACAGTGATGGCATGCAGTTGTTCCTCGAAGAAGCCGGGCAGACCCTGAAAGCCACAATTGATGGTTTGCTGGCTCTGCACCAGGGCGAAGACAGCCGGCATCAGGCCCTGCGCACACGGTTGCAGCCCATCGAAGATAATCCTTTGCGTCTTGGCGGGGACTACGAAGAAACCGTGCAAACCCTGTTTGCCAGCCAGCGCAGCCCGGTGCACTTGTCGGCACCTGCCGCCGTGCAGGAAAGCCTGCAAAGCCTGAA
The DNA here is from genome assembly GCF_016597775.1 of Marinobacter sp. 1-3A. Taxonomy (NCBI): domain Bacteria; kingdom Pseudomonadati; phylum Pseudomonadota; class Gammaproteobacteria; order Pseudomonadales; family Marinobacteraceae; genus Marinobacter; species Marinobacter sp. 1-3A. Next base: position 287,155 of record NZ_VCGZ01000004.1, on the reverse strand, counting down.
TCACCATCAGCAGGCAACTGGCGCGGCAATCAGTGAAGCGCTGGAAGCCATTCTTCATGCGTTTTCACCAGAAGCTCTGCTGCGCCGCTTCCATGGCTACCGCCGCGGCTTGCAGAAGAATGAGGATGAAGGCCGCTGGGCCTGGGATATGTACCAGCACTACTACAAAGAATTGAAATCGAGTCGTCAGCAGGGTTTTGAGCGCCTGTTTCAGGAAGTGTTCGATCAGGCTTACGACCAGCATTTGCGTCAACTACAAAGGGAGAACCTGGTGTGAAAACCTGCAAATGGAAGTTGCTGACGATGGCAGTAGTATTTGTGCTTGCAGGATGCAGCACACCCTATAACGCCGTAACCAAAACCGCGAAAGTACTCTGGGACCCCAGCATTCCTGTGGGTTATCCGGAAGATCTCCCCAGCCGGGTAGATCTGACTATGGTAGCCGAGCCGGGTGTGAACCCGAATGAGTCTCTGGCACCGACACCGATAGCCTTTCAGATTATTGAAATGCGCGACAGTTCCTTGTTGATGGCCGGTGATTTCGACCAGCTCCTGAACAACCTGAAAGACTCCCTGGGCCGGAACTACATCGAGCACAGCGATTACACCCTGCTGCCTGGCCAGTTCAAGTTTATAGAGCCGTTTGAGATCAGCAAGGACACCCGATTTATCGGCGTGATTGCCTTCTATGCCTACCCGAACCTGTCCCAGTGGAAGAAGGTGGTCAGGGTGGATCCTGTGGGTGGCCGTTACCACTTGCTTGTGAATCTGCGGGACAGGGAAGTCAAACTCAAGCGGTCGGAAGAAACCTGATGGCAGTTACAAATAGAGTCGTCTGGAGTGATGGGCTGTTTATCAAACCCCAGCACTTTCAGCAGCAGCAGCGGTATCTGGAACACCAGATCAACGAGCGGTCTCTGGCGGTTTCTGACTACCTGTATGGATTCAGCGATCTGGAGCTGAACGCGGAATACCTGAGCTTCGGGCGCGTGGGCCTGGTGCGTGCCAGCGGCCTGTTCCCGGATGGCACTCGCTTCAACCTGCCTCAAGACGATGTGATGCCAGAGCCTCTGGAAATCACCGATGCATCAGTGGCGAATCAGGTTGTGTACCTGGCTCTGCCGTTAGGTAACGATAGTCTGGCTGAAGTTGAGTGGCCAGATGCGCCTGCAGCCGGGCGCTTCCGGGCTCAGAGCACAGAGATCCGCGACTTGCATTCGATCGACGGCGACGCCCACATCATTGACGTGGCCCGAGTGGCGCCGCGCCTGATGCTGGAGCGGGATGACCGAAGCGCTTATGCGGCCGTGGCCATTGGCCGGATTCTGGAAAAACGTCCGGATGGCAGCCTGGTGATGGATCCGAATTTTATACCCACCATGCTCAGCGTTCGGTCGGCGCCCAAACTGCAGCGCTTTGTCGGTGAAATGGCCGGATTGATGCGTGAACGTGCGCGTAACATTGCAGAACGTGTTGGCGCGCCAGGGCAGGGCGGTGTTGCCGATGTGGCGGATTTCATGCTGCTGCAGATGCTTAACCGGGCACACCCGAGATTCATGCACCTGGCTCGTTTGCGCCAGCTGCATCCGGAGCGTCTGTACGAAGTTCTTTTGGAACTCTGCGGCGAGTTGGTGACATTCACCGACGAAAGCCGGCTGCCACGGGAATATCCCCCCTATGATCACGATCTTCCCGAAGACAGCTTTACACCGCTGATGCAGGTATTGCGGCAATCCCTGAGCACGGTGTTGGAGCCGCGGGCTCTGGCTATTCAGTTGCAGCAGCGCCAGTACGGCCTGACGGTCGCGCCGGTTCAGGACGGCCAGTTAATCAACGGTGCCGAGTTCATTCTGGCGGTGAAAGCCGATATGCCCCTGGACGACCTACGCAAGCAGTTTACCCAGCAGTGCAAGGTGGCCTCCGTGGAGAAAATTCGCGATCTCATCAGCCTGCAGCTGCCGGGCATTCCGCTGTCTGCGCTGCCAGTGGCACCGCGCCAGCTGCCGTATCACGCAGGATTTGTGTACTTCCGGCTGGACGATCAAAGCCAGGCCTGGCAGATGCTCGACAACGCCAGTGGTTTTGCCTTCCACGTGGCGGGCAGCTTCCCGGGCCTGGAAATGCAGTTCTGGGCAATCAGGAGCTAAATTATGACAAATGCACAGGTAATGGATTTACCCAATGGCAGCAGGCAGTCCGGCGGCAGTGCATTCAGTGATCTGTTGTTTGCCGACGAGCAGCCGCAAAACGGCGCGTCCGGCAATGAATTTGGCAATGACCAGTTCCAGCTCCGGGGGCTGGAAGACAACCGCCTGACGGATGCCGCTACGCCTTTGCTTGGGCTGGTTATCCGGATTCGCCGGCTGGCGGACTATCGCGCCGTTGAAAGCCTCTACCAGCAGGTAGTGGACGAAGTGGCCGCCATAGATCGCGAGCTGATCGAGCAGGGCTATGAACGCCCCACCGTGGTGGCCTATCGCTACGTGCTTTGTGCCTTCATTGATGAAGCGGTGCTTGGTACGGACTGGGGTGCCCACAGTGTCTGGTCGCAGCATTCGCTGCTGTCGCGCTTTCACAACGAAACCTGGGGTGGCGAGAAGGTCTTCGCCATACTCGCGCGCATGGAGCAGGAGCCGGCGCGCTACAAGGACATGCTCGGGTTTATTTACCTCTGCCTGTGCCTGGGTTTTGAAGGCCGGTACAAAGTGATGGAAAACGGCCGCGACGAATACGAACAGATATTGAGAGGGCTTCATGAGCAGCTGCAATCGCTCCGGGAAAACTCTGACCCCGAGCCTCTGGCAGACGCACAAATCAACGTAACACCGGCGCGCAATCGTCTGCGCAGTGGCCTGCCGATCTGGGTAATTGCCGGGGTGTTCGCAGCAGCCATGGCGGGAATATATAGCTTATACAACATAGCGCTGGAAGAACGCATCAGGGATGTGCTCAGCGTATTGGAACAACTACCGAAATAAGGATATCACTGTGATTCGGGTAGAACTGCCAGCGCTCATCGGGCGCCTCAACGACATTTGCCGCAATGGCCTGGAAGCCTCCGCGGCCCTTTGCATCAGCCGCCAGGGTGCGGAAATTACCCCGGCCCACCTGCTGTTCAAACTGCTGGAAACGCCGTTTTCCGACGTGCGCCAGATTCTTGAGCAGGCCGGTATCAACCATCAGGAATTCCAGCCCATTGTGGGTGAAAGCCTGAACGGCGAGCTGCAAACGGCGGAGCCGTATCCGTCGTTTTCGCCACTGCTGATCGACCTGCTGCAGGACGCCTGGCTGTTGGCCTCCACCGAGCTGGGGCATCGGAACTTGCGCTCCGGCGCCATCTTTCTGGCCTTGCTGATGAACGCCGACCGCTACCTCATGCCCCAGGTCAGCCAGCAACTCCGGGACATTAACCGGGAGCAACTGCGCCGGCAGTTCGACACCATGACCGCAGGCTCCGCCGAGCGCCCGGAAATAGCGCAAGGCGAAGCAGGCGCGCCTCAGGTTGAGGCGGATATGGACCCGCTCAAGCGCTACGCCACCGATTTTACTGCACTGGCCCGTGCCGGAAAGCTGGATCCTGTAGTGTGCCGCGACGCCGAAATCGACCAGATGATCGACATCCTCTGCCGCCGACGCAAGAACAACCCCATCGTAGTAGGGGATGCCGGAGTTGGTAAAAGTGCCATCGTGGAAGGCCTCGCCTTGCGCATCGTCAATGCCGAAGTACCTGAGCGCCTGCAAAAAGTAGAGCTGTGGACTCTCGATATGGGCGCGCTACAGGCGGGTGCCTCGGTAAAAGGCGAATTCGAGAAGCGCCTCAAAGGCGTGATTGAAGCGGTGAAAGCCTCAACCACCCCCATCATCCTGTTCATCGACGAAGCCCATACCCTGATCGGTGCCGGCAACAGCGAAGGTGGCTCCGACGCCGCCAACCTGCTCAAGCCTGCTCTGGCTCGCGGCGAACTGCGCACCATCGCCGCGACTACGTGGCGCGAATACAAAAAGTACTTCGAAAAAGACCCGGCCCTCAGCCGCCGCTTCCAGCCAGTGGCCCTGGATGAGCCCAGCCCGGCACAAGCGGTACACATTCTCCGTGGCCTGCGCACCGTGTATGAAAAAGCCCACCAGGTACTCATCGCCGACAGCGCCCTGAAAGCCGCCTCCGAAATGTCTGCCCGCTACCTGGCAGGCCGACAGCTCCCGGACAAAGCCATCGACGTACTGGACACTGCCTGCGCCCGGGTCAGCCTCAACCTGAGCACGCCACCGCGCAAACTTAGCCACGTGCGCAGTGAACTGCACCAGCTCTCCATGGAGCAGGAACTGCTGAACCGGGAGCACACCCTCGGCCAGAGCGTCGACACCGACCGGGAAGCGGAACTGGAGCAACGCATTGCCGAACTGAATGAACAGGCCGCCGAACTGGAAGAAAGCTGGAACACCCAGCGCGACATGGTGGCGCGCCTGGTGGACATCCGCGAACAACTGCTCAACCCGGCCGACGTTCAGGAAACCATTGCAAAAGACGAAGCCGATACCGAAGCCGACATTGGTGCATTGCCCGAACAGGCTGGCCTGGAAGAACACCCCAGCCTGCAAAACGAAGCCGCCGCCCTCGAACAGGAGCTGGCGGAACTGCAAGCTGATGAGCCCCTGGTGCATGCCCGGGTAGACGCCCGCCAGATTGCCGAAGTCATCGCCGACTGGACCGGCATCCCCGTCAACAGCATGACTACCGACGAGCTGGAAAAAATCACCCATTTACCGGCGTACCTGCAAGCCCACATCAAAGGCCAGGACACCGCCATTGATTGCCTGCACCAGCACCTGCTAACCGCCCGCGCCGACCTCCGCCGCCCCGGCCGCCCCATGGGTGCCTTCCTGCTGGTGGGCCCCAGCGGCGTGGGCAAAACCGAAACCGTGGTACAACTGGCCGAACTCCTCTACGGCGGCCGCCAGTTCCTCACCACCATCAACATGTCCGAATACCAGGAGAAACACACCGTGTCCCGCCTGATCGGCTCACCACCCGGCTACGTCGGCTATGGCGAAGGCGGCATACTCACCGAAGCCATCCGCCAGAAACCCTATTCTGTGGTGCTGTTGGATGAAGTCGAAAAAGCCCACCCGGAAGTCCTCAACTTGTTCTACCAGGCCTTCGACAAAGGCGAACTGGCGGACGGCGAAGGCAGGTTGATCGATTGCAAAAACATCGTCTTCTTCCTGACCTCCAACCTCGGCTACCAGACCATCGTCAACCACGCCGAACACCCGGAGAAAATCGAAGAAGCCCTCTACCCGGAACTGGCCGACTTCTTCAAACCCGCGTTGCTGGCAAGAATGGAAGTCGTACCTTACCTGCCGCTGGGCGAAGACACCCTCAACCGCATCGTCGGCGACAAACTGGAACGCCTGGCCCAGCAAATCCGTGACCGTTACCACACCGAAGTGGTGATGGAAGACGGCCTGGTAGAAGCCATCCGCAGCCGCGCAACCAGAAGCGAAAACGGTGCGCGTATGCTGGAATCGATCATTGAAGGTGAGCTGTTGCCGCCGATCTCGTTGGCGTTGCTGGAGAAACTGGCAGCCAAAGAGCCGGTTAAGCAAGTAACTCTGGGCGTTTCCGAAAACAGGTTTTCAGGCACCGTAGCTTAGGCCAACCGAGATCTAGCGCAGCGTGGGGTCAGTACAGAACCGGATAACAGGAACATAAGGGAAAAGAAAATGGGACGGATGCAGATGGAACTGCACACCGGCATAGAGCTGGCAGTCGCACTGACACGCCAAACCACATTGCCGGATTTGCTGAAAACAGCCACCACACAGCTGGAAAATGCCTTCGGCCTGACCCGCTGCTGGGCACTCGAACTCGACCTCAGCGGCCGCACACTGCACTGCAGCAACCTGGCTGAAACCGGCGAATTCGACTGCGGCGACTTCAGCCACCCCTTCGCCCACCTACTGCAAACCGGCAAAGCCCGCGAACTCACACGGGCCGCCAGCTATCGCCTCGATCACCCCGGCTTCCAAAGCCTCATCGAAGCCAGCGGCCGCCCAAAATCCCTGTGGCTCGAACCGCTCAAAGGCGACGACGGCCGAACCCTCGGTATACTCATACTCTGCCGGGACGAATCCGACTGGGATGGCATCACTGCCCAACCCCTGTATTGCGGCCTCCTGCACCTGCTAAAGCACCAGTGGATCGCCCAGCTGCAAAGCCGTGATCAGGTGTGGCAACGCCGCCTGCTTAAACGCTCCCTGGACAACCTGCACGACGCAGAAACCCTGCGCAAACGCAGCGAAACCCTGGCCCGCACCCTTGTGGGACCCTCAGAATCCATGACCAGCCTGCGCGCCCAGATTGTTCGCGCAGCCGGCAGCCAGCTGTCTGTGCTGGTGCAGGGCGAAACCGGTTGCGGCAAAGACGTCGTGGCCAGAGGCATTCACGAGCTATCAGACCGCGCCGACGGCCCCATGGTGGTGGTCAATTGCGCCGCCATTCCGGACAGCCTGCTGGAGAGCGAACTCTTCGGCCACACCAAAGGCGCCTTCTCCGGTGCCGACCAGGCCAAAGAAGGGCTTTTGGCTCAAGCCAATGGCGGCACCCTGTTTCTGGACGAAATCGGCGACATGCCCATGGCCCTGCAGTCCAAATTGTTGCGAGTGCTGGAAAGCCGCCAATTTCGCCCCCTCGGAGCACAAAAGGAACAGCACTCCGATTTCCGACTGGTCGCGGCGACCCACCAGCCTCTGCGCCAGAGTATTGAAGACGGCAACTTCCGCCGTGATCTGTTCTACCGCCTGAGCCAGTTCCCGCTGCAGATCATGCCACTGCGTGAACGCCTGGATGACCTTGAAGCCCTCAGCCGCCATTTTATTCGCCTGTATACCGAGCGTGAAGGTGCCGGGCCTTTGGGCATCAGCAGCCACGCACTGCGCGCCCTCGCAACCTACGATTTTCCCGGCAATGCCCGTGAACTACGCAACATCATCGAGCTGGCCTGCCTGCAGACTCCCGCAGGAGATGACATTCAGCCGGAAATACTCCGGCTCACCGACATGTTCCCAAGCCTGGCAGGCCCGGAAACGCATGGGGCAGTAGCATGCAGTTCCGATGAGCAAGTGGTGTCTGGCACGGAAGATATTCGGGATCTCAAGGCAGCCGCCCAGGCATTTGAAGCGGCGGTTATCCGTGATCGCTTGCGCCAGTATGGCGGCAACCGTGCCCAGGCCGCCGAGAGCTTGGGCCTGCCCAAGCGCACACTCGCCCACAAATGCTTGAAATATCAGGTTGCCGAATCATGAAGCACCCGAACGCCCCGACTCGCTCCAGCTTGCGCCCACTCCCTCTTGGTGCTGTCGCACTGGGCCTGCTTTGTTTCGGCGCCGCTAGCCTGGCGGATGTACCTACGCAAGCCCAGGCTGACTTGCTGGAAGATGCGCGCGGGTGCACCAGCGAAACCCAGAGGCTGGAGCGGTTGGCGTGTTTTGACGAGGTTTTTGGTACCCCTCTGGCAGAGGCTGATGCCGCAACCGGGCCCAATGCCGGAGTGCGCCGCATGGTCGGCTCCCTGCGCTGGCAAGAGGCCTACGCACAGCAGAGTGCTGAGCCTTCTTCTGGCAGCCTGAGCTACCGTAATACGGGGCAGACCGCCGGCCTTCTGGTGACCGTCCCCGCGTTGGGCGCAAAACCGCCACGGCCTCTGCTGGCCCTCCAGTGCCACAACAACATTACCGAGCTGACCCTGATGCTGCCGGAGCCTCTGGATGCAGAACGGGTAAACCTTAGGCTTGGCACCACAGACGCCGCCGGCCAAGGTGCCTGGCGGGTGCGTGATAATGGCTACGTGCTCAGCATCGGGCGCGGCCTGCCGGCTATCCGGGCGGTCAAGGCGATAGAGCACAAAACTGATATCCGCGTTTATTCCGAAAACAGTCGCATAGACGGTCTGCTATTCGATCTGACCGGTTTTGAAACTGCCATTCGCCCGCTTCGTGAAAGTTGTGGCTGGTAGTCGAGTACAAACGCAAGGACGCGAGGAACGAAGGACATGCAGGTAATAGAACAGCATCCCTACATTGAGCAGGTTGTCACCCCGCTGGAAGGCGAGTCGCCAACCGGTCACGGGCTGGGAGAGGATGCGGCGCTCGGGTTCCTTGAAGACGAAATCATGAAAATCGGCTCCCTTGCCCATACCGATATTGATTGGGGCAAGGTTGAGAGCGAATCCCTGAAAATACTCTCTGCTCGTAGCAAGGATTTGAAAGTTTTCGGCTTTCTCCTGATTGCCTTGCAACGGGGTGTTGATGGAGAACGCTTTGCGCTTTCGCTGTACCTGCTCCAGCAAGTGCTGGAAAGCTGGTGGGACGATGGTTGGCCATACCCGGGCGATAAGGGTAAGCGCGCGCGGAAAATGATGTTCACGCAAATGCTGCAGCGGGCGGCCAAAGGTGTGGTAGGCAGCTCCTTTGATGCCAGTGTGGGCGATGGCCGACGTTTTTGCCTTGACGTGCTGGCAAAACTTGAGGCGCAAGCGCAACAGAAAGAGCTGCCTGATGATGCGCTGGTGGATCTCAAACGAGCTGTTGAAAAACTACCCCAGGCCCAGGAGGTTGGTGGTCAATCGGGAGCGAGCGCAGAGGCAACTTCTGAGCGCTCTACTGCTGCAAGTGATAACGCCAAAACGGCGCCAGCACCTTCCGCTACGCCAGCCAGCCCGGCACTTGGCGCCCTGACGCTGGACCCGAGTAATGAGCGGGCTACCCGCCAGAGTTTGTTGAAAGTGGCAGATTTGCTGACCGGCACCGAGCCCGAGCGGCCCCTGGGTTACCAGATTCGCCGGTACGCCATCTGGCAGAGCATTACTTCGGTACCGCCAACCCGGGATGGCAAACGCTCTGACCTGGCCGCCGTAAGTGCGGATCGCGTTGCGGAATACCGTGAAGCTCTGGAAAAAGCGCCCGATCAGTCGCTTTGGCAGCGCATAGAACAAAGCCTGTCGGTCAGCCCCTTCTGGCTTGAAGGCCACCGACTCAGTGCCGGTGTGGCCGCGGCTTTGGGATGTGATGCCTGCGCTGAGGCCATTCGTGCAGCCGTGAACGAATTTGTGGAACGACTGCCGCAGCTGGCGGAACTGACTTTTAACGATGGCACCCCGTTTCTATCACCGGAAGCCCAGGAGTGGCTTTGGTCTGCGCCTGCCCATACCCAGGGGCAATCTGGCGGCAGTGCCAGCCCATGGGAGCAAGCCTATGACACTGCGCGGGAGCTGATTGCCCAGAAAGGGCTGGCGCAGGCTATGCAATTGCTTGAAGACGGGCTTGCGGGCGCCCGCGAGCCACGGGAGCAGTTCTACTGGCGCTTGGCATCGGCACGGCTGATGAAGGAAAGCGGCCTGGTGAGCCTGGCGTCACGACAGATCCAGGACTTGCAACAACAGATAAGTGGTTTGGTTATCGAAGATTGGGAGCCAGCACTCCTGAAACAACTTGAACGACTGTCCTGAGAGCTTTGGGCGTGTGTTGCCAGAGCTCTCAGTAACGAATCAACGAACTAGCCTGTCGAAAGACTGACTTTTGGAACACGGATACACAGCAGGAATGGACACCATGTGGAGAAAAGCTTTACTCATCGGTCGCTGGCTTCTGCCATACATTCGCAACGCGGCACCGATCACCCTGGCCCTTGGCGTTATCGCTCTATTGATAGCCACCTGGTGGCTTGGGCCGAAATGGGAGGTGGGTGGTGAGTTCCCGCTGGTTGCCTGGCAAATGCGGGCGTTGGTTACCCTCGGTGTTGTGCTACTGGTTGTGATGATCTGGGGCACGGTGCTGGCTCGCCGTCTTGGCAAGGTCAATGCTGCGAAAGCCGAGGAGCAGCAAGAGCAGGAAGATCCGATTCTGCCTATGGAGCGCAGGCAACAGCGGTTGCTGGATCGCCAGCTTGCCGCCCTGAAGAGCAACCTGCCGGGCCGCAGGGGTGTTTATCGTTTGCCCTGGTATTTGGTTATGGGTCTGGAAGGGGCAGGCAAAACCAGTCTTATTCAGCGTTCCGGGCAGACATACACCCTCACTAACGTCACCCGCAACAACCGCGCGGATCGCAATCCGTTCGGGTTCGACTGGTGGATTGGCGATAACGGCGTACTGATCGATCCCGACGGCGAGCTGCTGAGTCAGAGCCAGAACCAGAGCGCTGCCGGGGAAATACAACAACGGCTTTGGACGCATTTTATCCAGTGGCTAGAGCACAACCGCCCGCAACGCCCACTCAACGGCGTGATCCTGGCAATTGACCTAGCGCAGCTGAGCACCGCCAGCGAAGAGCAGCGGGAAGCTCATGCCATTTTGTTGCGCACCCGGCTGCGGGAACTGATGGAGCAGATTGGTTCGCGCCTGCCGGTGTATGTCTCCTTCACCAAAATGGATTTACTCTATGGCTTTGGGCCCTTTGTTCGTACCCTCAGCAAGCAGGAGAAAGAGCAGGCTTTGGGGTTCACTTTCCGGTTGGAAGGTCAGCTGGATAATGATGAGTGGCTGAATGAGTTTGCCGAGCGCTACAGCGAGATGGTTGAGCGTTTAAATGCACGCTTGCCAGACGTACTGGCCAGTACCCGTGATTCTGAAGATCGCGCCGCGGCATACTCGTTCACCCGCCAGCTAGCTGGTATGAAACCCGCGCTTGAAGGCTTCCTCACCAGTCTTTTGTCTGCAGACGCTTTCTCGACACCCGCATTGGTGCGAGGCACTTACTTCACTTCTGTTGTGCAGGAAGGCGTTCCGGAAGATGCGTTTGTCTCTGCGGCTGCGAGCCATTATCAGGTATCCAGCCCAATTCAGCCGGCCCAACGCACGGGCCAGTCGGCAAGCCTGTTCACCCAATCGCTCTTCCCCGGAATTATCTATCCTGAAGCCGGACTTGCCGGTGATAACCGCCGGATTGTACGCAGTCGCCAGCGCAGAGTGGCGATTGCGGCCATAGTCGCAGTATGTGCCGGGGCAGGCATGACGGCGAGTTGGCAGCATTTCTTCATCAAGAATGCTGAAGCAGCGGCGTCGGTTGAAGCACGGGTCAAGCGCTTTATTGATAACTGGCAGCCGGTGGGCTTTGAACCGGATACCACTGGCCGTAATCTGCTTGAACCTCTGGATCAGTTGCGTCAGGCGACTCTGGCGTTTGGAGACCATCGCCAGCAATGGCTGCTGGTCAGTGATATGGGGCTCTATCAGGGCCATAAGGTAGGGCCAGAAGTAGAAGCCTCCTACCTCGACATGCTGGCCTATCAGTACCTGCCTGCTCTGATGTTCGGTGTAATGGGTGAGATGAGTCGTGCGCCAGACAACAGCCCGGAGCGCCTCGAGCACCTGCGCGTGCTACGCATGCTCTACGATGGCAGTGGGCGCAGGAACGATATAGTAACGACCTACATGAGCCAGTACTGGCAGCGAGCCTTTCCGGGTCGGCGGGATGTTCAGCAGAGACTTATGGCACATCTAGACTATGCCATGGCCTACACCGACCTTGCCCATCAGGCCCAGCGCGGCGATGTAACGGCGGACATGGCGCTAGCGCCATTCAAAAGCAGCGTACAGTGGTCACAACACGAGTTGGGGCGCATGTCGACACCTGATCGTGTTTACCGGGACCTGAAAGTTGAGGCTGCCCGCGAGTTCAGTCAGCCAAACGATCTGGCCCGCACATCCGGCCCAGCGTTCAGCAACGTATTCGTGCGTGTGGATCAGTATGGCGAGCCAGGGCACCAGTCAGAAGTGGCCCAGGATCCTTTGAGCATTCCTGCCTTACTTACCCGGGACGGACTGGAGAAGTGGTTTCTGAGAAAGTCTGCCACAGTTACAGATCTGGCGTTGGTAGATGCCTGGGTGCTGGGTCGCAGGGATAATGTAGACTTCAGCAAAGCGGATGAGGCAGAGCTGCTAGCCAGCCTGCAAAACCTCTATGCAGAGCACTACGCCAACGCATGGCGCACAGCTCTGAGCCGGGTAGATATCCAGGATTTTGAAGACCTCAATCACGGGGTTCGGATACTGGAGAGCCTGACCAGCGGCCACCAGCCCATGGCCCAGTTCCTTGGGCAGGTGCGCCAGAATACGCAGCTGATCCCGCCTGCAGAGGGGGACGCTGCCGCGGCGCGTGAGCTGCTGGAGCAGTCGGAGCACTTTCGCATGTTGCAGAACATCGAACGCCAGTTCACCGATCTCCACCAGGTCACCCGAAAGAATGGGGATCAGCCGAGTGGGCTCGAGCAGATCATGCTCGTGGTAAGCGACTTGCACGAATACATGCGCAATATTCAGGAGGCGCCAGACAAGGGCAGGGCAGCCCTCAATGCGGCTCGGGCCAGAATGGGGTTGCAAGGAGCCGATCCGATTTTCACGCTGCAGCGAATGGCAGGGCACCAGCCAGAACCACTGAACAGAATATTGAACCGGTTGGCTACCGAAAGCTGGCGTGTCTTGCTGGACCAGGCCGTTGCGCAGCTGGAGCGGGAATGGTATCGGGAGGTTTACCAGCCTTTCCAGCAGAATCTGGCCAGGCATTATCCATTTAATGCGGCTGCGGGCCGCGACGTGGCTTTGCAGGATTTTGAGCGGTTTTTCGCCCCGGGCGGCGTACTGGATACCTTCTACAAGGACAATCTGAAGCTGTTCCTGGAGGATCATCCGGAGCAAGTGGGTGATGCCCGCCGGGCGGGGCTCGTGCGCCGGGATGTGCTGGCGTCTCTGAGTAATGCGGACAAGATTCGCAGTGCTTACTTTACGCGCAGCGGTACGCTGGATGTGGAGTTTGCCCTCGAACCCCTGAACCTGTCTTCCAACAAACGCCGCAGTGTTGTGAACCTTGATGGCCAGCTGGTGGAGTTCAGCCATGGCCCGCGCCAGAGTATTCCACTGGTTTGGCCCAACACCTTGAGAGAGGCGGTTGAAAGCAGGATTACCCTGGTGCCGGTGCAGGTTAACCGTTCACCCCGCAGCATTTCAGAAAATGGCCCCTGGGCACTGTTCCGCCTGTTGGACAAGGCCGACATAACGGGTGTCAGTAACAGTGCCGTAGATGTGCGCTTCCAGGTGGACGATGGCGAAATGCGCTATCGTTTGCATGCGGCAAGCAATATCAACCCGTTTACGCAGCAACTGCTATCGGGGTACAGGATTCCGCGAAGCTTGTACTGAAAAACATCTGCTCGAAACGGGGCGGGGCCGTAACGGGTCTACTGGCTATTTCGGTTACAGTTACGGATTCCCGACCCTGTGCTAGAGTAATTTGTGAACGGTCTTGCGGGCTGAGGGGCAAACACAGGTCTGCTTCAGCCCGTTGTCGAATGAAATCACTAACCGAATCAGGAGACAGCCCATGGAAAAGCAAATAACGAAAGATGACTATGCCCGCGTGAAAGATGATCTTCAGGTACTGCGTGACGACATTGCAACCCTGACGAAAGCGTTTGCAGACAGTCAGAAAGCCAGCGCCAATAACCTGAAGGATGAAATCAGCCGTGAGGCCCGCGCGGTGTTTGAAAACCTGCGTGAGCGGGGCGATGCAGCCCTTACTCGTGCAACAGAGGCAGGCTCGAAAACTGTAGAGAGTGTGGAGCACAAAATAGAGGAAAGGCCATTTCTCAGCATTATTCTCATGTTTTTGGCTGGTGTCATTGTGGGCAAAATGCTTGATCGCTGATGCTGCCTGATTCCGCAAGTATCCAGAGCACCCTTCGCAAAGCTGTCGCGGCTATCATCGGGGTAGTGCTGTCTCTGGTGCTGCTTACTGCGCTGCTGGTTACCGGCTTCTACCTGCTGGTCAATGCAGCCACCCTGGCCCTGGCTCCCCTTGTGGGCAAGCCGGGGGCTATGGCGATCACAGGGGTGGCATGCCTGTGTTTGCTGGCGCTGTTCTTCTACCGCATGACCCGCACGCCCAAACCCCGCAGCAATGCCCAAATTAGCCAGTCTGATCCTGGCTCAGGTTCCCCTATCGAATTATTACGTGCGTTGATCGCCCGTAACCCGTTGGAGGCTGCAGCACTGGCTTTTGCCGTTGGCGTGGCAGAACAAAATGACCCGAGACTGAAGAAGCTGTTGCTCCAGGGCGGTATGGTTTTGATGCGGCAGTCCTCTGGTCCAGGCTCTTCGGAATCCGGTGGTTTCGAAGAATCAGCCGCGCCGGCCAAAGATAAAGCTTCTTTCGAATAATCCCTCGCCCCACGTTGATTTCCCCGACATTACCTGTCACTTCAAGTCCTGAATCTGTGTTTTTTCAGCTATGAGGCTGTGCAGGGAAGTGATGATTATGTGATTGTTTTTCAGTTCTTTTTGTTGGGAAAGTTTAGGGAGTATGACGAGATTTTAGTCTGGATGTAACCCAAAATCGTGATCTGGGGCGCTAGGGTAGTAGCACGTGTTTCGGGGGCGGTGATCAGATCAACGCAGTCACCCGAAGAACGCTTTGACGAATGGAATTTCCAACCAGCGAGGAAAAGCACTATGAACTCCAAAGCTCGTATTGCCTGCGCCACGATTTTGTCTGCCAGTGTATTTGCTGCTCCCGTAGCTTTTGCCCAAGGTTCCTCTGATCGCGACGAATCCGGCCCATACATCAAAGGTAGCTATGGTGGATATAAATCCCATGGTGGTGACTTTGATGATTCCAACGATCTATACGGTGCTGGTCTCGGTTATCAGTTCAACCAGTTTTTTGCGCTTGAAGCGGCTTACATAGATTTTGGCAACTTCGGCAAAGACAAGGTTGAGGGCAAACTCAAAGGTGGGTCACTTGTGGCGATCGGACGCTTGCCCGTAACTGATAGCTTCGGCGTGTATGCCAAGGCTGGCGCGTTTGCGGCTGCTCTGGATGTGGATGCCTTTGACGAAGATGAAACCTACGACGACGTAAGCCCTGTTGTGGGTGCGGGTGTGGACTTCCGGATTACAGAGCACCTGACCACGTTTCTGGAGTACAACCGTTACAACGTCGACATTGATGAAAATGATTTCAATGGTCAGTTGAACAACGACGGACCGGACTTTGATACCGCTCAGGTTGGCCTCAAGTTCCAGTTCTGATCAGCCGTGGTATAGACCCGAAAAGGTGCAAAAGCTTGGCTTTTGCACCTTTTTGCTTGTTCCCTCTCCAATAGCCTGCCTGTCACTCATACAGATATACTGATACCACATGGCCCGCCGGCAAGTCGGGATGTGGCACGGTAAACAGCGAAACAGGAAAAGAGCTTATGTCTGACAACCAACCCTTCGACTGGTCATCAACCCCTGCAGCTGTGTGGCGACGCCATCGCGCAGGCTTGCGCGCAGTGCGCAGGCTGGACCCGGTTCAGTGGGGTTCTCTGACGGGCATTGACCGTCAGCAACAGGCGCTAGCTCGCAATACTGAACGCTTTCTTGCTGGAGAGCCGTCCAATAACGTGTTGCTCTGGGGCGCCCGGGGCACGGGCAAATCATCTCTGATCAAGGCGTTGTTGAACCGATATAAAGATCAAGGCCTGAGAATTATCGAAGTGGACAAGGACGATCTGGTGAACCTGCCAGAGATTGTTGATGATATCTGCGATCTTCCCTACCGCTTCATCATCTTCTGTGACGATCTGTCTTTTGATGTGGGCGAAACCGGTTACAAGGCGCTGAAAAGCGTGCTTGAAGGCTCACTGGAACTGCCCCCGGAGAATGTTCGTGTTTACGCCACGTCGAATCGCCGCCATCTGATGCCCGAATTCATGTCAGACAACCTCAAAGGCCACACTCAGGATGGTGAAATTCACCCGGCTGAAGCTATAGAAGAACAGGTGTCACTTGCTGACCGTTTCGGTTTGCAGTTGTCCTTCTACGCGTTTCCTCAAGAAGTGTATTTGCAGGCAGTGGATGCACTCTTCCCGGGTGTCACTGATCGGGAGAACCTGCACCGCGAAGCCATCCGGTTTGCAACCCAGAAAGGGGTGCGCAATGGCCGCACGGCACAGCAGTTTTACCGGCAGTTTTCCGGTGATGAGAATCTTGGGTGAAACCGCTTCGCTATTGCCGTTTTGCCATGCGCATGAAGTGATGGTGCACAAGCCGCACAACCAGATACACCAAAGCAAGGGTGGCTGGAATGGCAATACCCAGAGCCAGGGTTTTGTTGAAGATAATGCCCGCTTCGTAGATGGAATCGAGGGCCAGTTTGAGTAAGCCGATCAGGTAATAGGTGATGGCCACAACCGAAAAACCTTCAACGGTATGCTGCATCATCAGTTGAATTTGTGATCGCCTGTCCATGGAGCTCAACAGCTGCTGATTCTGGCTCTGTATGGCCAGTTCCACCCGGGTCCGCATCATGTCTGAGGTGCGATCTACCCGTTTTGACAGATCTTCCAGCCGCTCGCTTACCGCTTCGCAGGTCTTTACTGCAGGCGTCAACCGGCGGGTCAGGAACTCGCCGATGGTCAGATGCCCTGATACTTCGTCCTCTCGCAGCTCTTCCAGCCTGGTCAGCACAAGTTGATGGTAGGCTTTGGTAGCGGAAAACCGGAAGGTGGAGTGGGCTCGAAACGCTTCGATTTTGGCTGCAATGTTGGTTAGTTTGGCAAGAATGGTTTGCTCATCCAGGGTTTCGTTATCAGCCAGTGCCTGGGTGATAGTGGCCAGTTGCTGGTCCATATCATTCAGGGCTGGGGTGATTTCCCGGGCTACGGGCAATGCCAGCAGAGACATCAAGCGATAGGTTTCGATTTCCATCAGGCGCTGAACGAGCCGGCCTAGCTGGCTGTCCGACATGGTGTAATTGAGCACCATAAAGCGGCCGAAACTGTCGGAGTGCAACTGAAAGGTGCCCAGTACCCGCGCAGCCCCTTCCTGTGGGCTGCTTCCTACCAGGCGCATACCCTCAAAATGCCGGCGCATGAACGCAGGCTCGTTGCGGGCATGCTCCGTGGATGGGCTAACGTCAATATGAAACGCCGCAACTACCACGCCTTCGAGTTGCGCGAGCCAGCCATGCGGCAGTGCACTGATCCCGGTTTCCTCAAATGGCTCAACGTCAGACGGAGCCAGGTTGGTAAAAGTATAAGCAGTAAATTCCAGGTGAACTTCACGGCGAATGCGCAGATTATCAAAGGTTTGCTCGTAGCAAGTGACTTCCTCCTCTGGCCAGGGTTGCCCCAGCATCCGGTGCAGGCTCTGCAGATGTTTAAACTGGCTTTTGCGCTGCTCTGACGTGGTCAAAACTGCGATATGGCTTACCCTTGCCTGCGGCGGCAATACCTGAAATGGGCGCGAATGAAGCTCCTGATACAGGTCAGGGCGCAGGGGGTGAAAATCCAGTGCGACAGTCTTGGCGGTCACGGGTCAGTCCTTGGTTTATCCGTAAGCTTTGGGATGATAACGCGGAAGGATGCGCCGTCAATGCCATTAAAGTGCTGATTTCTGGCGTCAACTCGGCCACCAAAGAAGTCGGCAATCAAGCGCACGATCAACAGCCCCTGGCCCAGGTGTCCCTCGGTTTTGCCTTCACGCTGGGACACAAACGCCTCGAAAATGTCCACGCCCGAGGTGGCTGGCAAGCTTGAACCTTCGTTAAACACTTCGATTTGAACCTGGTCAGTGTGTTGGTCCAGACGTATTTCAATTCTGCCGTTTTCGGGTGTGAAGTCGCGGGCGTTGTCGACCAGTTTGTCCAGCATCTGTACCAGCAGTTCCGGGGAGCCGACAAGGGTGATACCGGATTCCGGCCCGGTGTAGATAAGTTGATGATGTGGATCCAGCGTCTGATAGGCCGCGCTTGCCTGGCTGACCACTTCTGCCAGATCAAAGGCTTCTTTGTCGGCATGATCAAAGCTTTGTTCCAGCCTTGCGGCCTCGCTCATGCCATTGAGAATTTGCCGCAACCGCTCGGTACCTGCGGTTGCGCGCCCAATGTATTGCGAACGCTCTTCTGTAGTTTCGGCGTGAGAAAGGTTTTCCAGGGATGAGCGTACCACGGCCACCGGGGTTTTGAGTTCATGGGAAAGACGCCGCGAAAAACTCTCCAGATAACGGTTATAGCCGTGCAGTCGGTCGGCCATCTGGGCGAAATGGTTCTGCAATTGGCCCAGTTCATCCTTTGCGCCTGAGCCCGGCAGGGTACCGATAATCCGGCCATCCTGATCTATGGTGGCGCTGACCGCTCGCTGTAGGCGGGCAATGCGCCAGGACAGCCAGCTGGCATAGCCCAGCAACACCAGCGTCAGGCCAATAATAATCAGCGTGCTGCGGGCAATAACGGAGCCAAGTGTGGAGCCAGCCAGGGTTAATAGCTGGTCCAGGGATTGCTCAAGCACCAGAGTTCGGCCGCCAAAAACAGGCTTGGATGTCATCAGCCAAACCTTGTCGTCTTCATGCCGGACAAGTCCTTCTTCGGGTATGCCACTCATATCCAGCCGATTGGTGTGGATGGAGAGGCGCGCTGGTTTGGGCTGGTAAAACTGAACCAGCGCCCTTAGTGCATTGAGGCTGATGTGCTCAACAATTTGCAAAGGGCTGAGTTCGTCAAACTCTGGTGGTGCCTGGGGAGACGGTGTTGCCTGTTGCGCGATCACCCAGCCCGCCGGCTCGATCAGCCGTGCAATTTGGCCTTTGCTCATTCCGGGAATCAGTTGCCGCTCAAGCCCGGATTGGCGTTCCACCAGTACTGGCAGTGGGTCTGTAGATGTGCCAGCTTGCGCTAACCCTGAACTGTCCCGCCATTGCGCTGAAAAACCGAAACGGCTGCCTTGCGGAGGTTTGGGCAGTTTCAGTTCAAGCTGCCAGCCGTTACCCATGCTGGTCCAGTGCCCGCTAACCCGGTAGTCAGGGGTGTCGCTGGCTTCTCTGTTTGCTGTATCAGTCGTTGTTGCATACACAGTGCCCGGCGGCGAGGCACGCATGAGCCATGATGTGGTTTGGGCATCGGGATTCAGTTGCTTGCTGTCTGCGGGTTCGAGCCAGAGTTTGAGCCGGTCGTGGGGCTGATCCGGTGCGCCAGGGTTGAAGAATTCGGGCTGGCGATTGCTGAGGCGTATCAGCAGGTACAGGTGGCGTTGGTCGGTTGCTGCTTGCCAATGCAGGGTGGGTTTGCCTGAACTTTGGGCGGGAGGTTCTGAATCTGAATAGGCAGAGGGTTGCCAAAGCAGGGATTGTTCACCCTCATCGTAACCGGGCCAGTCATGGCCGTAGCCGTCGAGATTGATCGGGCTGGTGAGGCTTTCCATGTAAATGGCGGGCGTTTGGGGCGCAACGACGGGAAGGCCCAGGCTGAGGTCACCGGCGGATTGGGCCAATCGATCAGCTTGGTCCTGCAGCTGCTGCAGCGCCTGTTGGCGAAGTGCCTGATCCAGCTCCAGCACGAACTGCAAGCCGGCCCAGGGAATTAGCAGCATCAGCAGGCTGGCAATAAAGAGCTGGCGTTTGAGGGTCACGGTTCAGAGCTCACGGGCATTCCAGCGATAACCCATGCCGTAGGCGGTCTGGATACTGTCAAAGGTGCTGTCGATCTGCAGGAATTTGCTGCGGATGCGTTTGATGTGGGAGGTGACGGTGTTGTCGTCCAGGTGTGTGTTGGCGGCTTCCATCAGTTGTTCACGGCTGCGCACGTGGCCGGGGTGTTGTACGAGTGAGTGCAGCATCCAGAACTCGGTCACGGTGAGGTCTATTGCGTTGTCATCCCAGGCTACGGTCATGCGATCAACGTTGAGGTCGAGGCGGCCGCGTTTCACGATTTCGTCCGGTTTTTGCAGGGCTTCTGCCCAGGCATCTGCCCGGCGTAGCAGCGCGGTCACTCTTGCCAGCAGGTGTTCGATGCTCATGTCTTTGGTGACGTAGTCGTCCGCACCCAGGCGCAGGCCGTGTACTGAGTCTATGTCGCTGTCGCGGGCGGTCAGGAAGATGATGGGTAGGGTCGCGGACAGCGAGCGCAGGTCCTGGCACAGGGTGAAGCCGCCTTCGGGTTCGTTGCCCAGGCCGACGTCGATGATGGCGAGGTCGGGCAGGCTTTGGCGCAGGACCTGCCATGCTGATGACCGATCACCGTAGGTGGATACGCGATAACCGCGGCGTTCGAAGGCGGCGCGGTAGTTGTCGCGGATGGCGGGTTCGTCTTCTATCAGGACGAGGTGTTTTTTCATGATTTTGGCTGTTGTTTGTGGGCGTTGGGGTCTATTTAAACACGGGAGGCGTTTAGAACAAGGGTAGCTTGCGGTGTTGCCATAATTCATCATTTTTTGTTCGTGGAATGTTTGATTCTGCCATGGGGGTACCTTTTTTGGTTGGTGGAATGGCTGTGTCTGATTTAGTCATGTAGCCAAAGGATTACTGCCATGATGTTTTCTTCCTTATCCTCTCAGCACAGTGCTTTTTTACTTGACGCGAACCCGCCCTCCCAAACGGCTGGAACCCTTCCCGAAACACGCTGTAGATACGTCCCTGTACGCTCGGCTCCGCCATCCATGGCTCCGCACGGTTTCGGAAGGGGGCACCGCCTCACGGGAGGGCTCAGTGTGGGCCGGAAGCGGCGGCTCGTGCGCTTTATGGAGGGGATTAGTTTGTGGATGGCTATGTTGCTGGTTTTGTTTGTGCAGCCGCTTTATGCAGAGGCCAACACCGGCAATGAAGATTCCGCAGGAGCCTTGCACTTTGTGGACGGTAAAGGGCAGTGGCAGGAACCCGCTTTGGTGCTGGGGAGTGACTTTGATGTTCGGGTTAGTGGGCTGATTGCAGACAGTAAGCTGGTGCGGACGTTTAAGAACACGAGTGATGACTGGCGCGAGGGGGTGTTTGTGTTTCCGCTGCCGGAAAAGGCCAGTGTTTATGGGCTGACCATGAAGGTGGGGGGGCGCACGATTGTGGGGGAGGTTCAGCCACGTGCGGAAGCGAAGAAGACTTATGAAGCGGCTCGGGATTCCGGGCGTCATGCGGCGACGGTTGAGCAGCAGCGGCCGAATCTGTTTACCACTCGGGTGGCGAATATTCCGCCGGGGGCTGAGGTGAGTGTGGAGCTCAGTTATCAGCAGTTGGTGAGCTATCGGGATGGGGTGTTTGAGTTGAGTGTGCCAACGACGCTGACTCCCAGGTATATGCCGGGTGCGCCTTTAACGGTAGCACCTCAGCAATGGCAGGGTGGTTGGGCAGTGCCTACTACCGAGGTGCTGGATGCGGATGCGATCAGTCCGTTTACGGTGGATGTGGACGATGTGGCAGCGGACAGTCACAGAGCTTCAGTCAAGTTCACGATTGATGCCGGGCTGCCGTTGGCGCAGGTGTTCAGTCCCAGCCATCAGGTGGCGACTCAGCAGGATGGTCAGGTAGTAACGGTTGAGCCACAGGCGGGGGACATTGTGATGAATCAGGATTTTGTGATTCGTTGGCAGCCTTTTGCGGGGCAGGAGCCGGGCGCGGCTGTGTTTCATCAGCAGTGGCAAGGGGAAGATTATTTGCTGGCGATGCTGGTGCCGGGGCGGGCGGGTAAAACCCGGTTGCCACGGGAGCTTACGTTTGTGATTGATACCTCGGGCTCCATGGCCGGGGAATCCATTCGGCAGGCGAGGGAAGCGCTGCAGCTGGGGTTGGAGACGCTGGTGCCCGGTGATCGGTTCAATGTGATTCAGTTCAACTCACAGCCCCACGCTTTGTTTATGCAGCCGGAAATGGCCACAGCCAATAATCTGGCCCGGGCGCGGCAGTATGTGAATGGGTTGAAAGCTGACGGTGGAACGGAAATGGCATCAGCGCTAACGTTGGCTTTGCAGGGGCAAGGCAAGAGTGCAGGTGAAATGCCGGAAGATGCAGCAAGAGTGCGTCAGGTGGTGTTCATGACAGACGGTGCGGTTGGCAATGAGTCGGCGCTGTTCAGCCAGATTCGTCGCCAGTTGGGTGATCACAGGCTGTTCACTGTGGCCATAGGGTCGGCGCCTAATATGCACTTTATGCGTGAGGCCGCGCGCTGGGGGCGTGGTAGTTATACCTCGGTGCAGGATCTGGCCGATATGAGTGGTCCTTTGGCCAGGTTGTTTGCAGCCATGGAAGCGCCGGTGATGACGGATATTCAGGTTACCTGGCCGGGGCAGTCTGCAGCGGTAATGGAAGACAGCTTTCCGCAGCGGCCCGGTGATTTGTTTCAAGGTGAACCCTTGTTGCAGGTTGTGCGTGGAGTAGCACCTGCCGGTAAGCTGAGTGTGTCTGGTCGGTTGCCGGGTGGTGGAAGCTGGCAGCAAAGCCTGGATTTGCAGCAGGCGGCTTCAGGTACAGGGCTGAATCGTTACTGGGCGCGGGAGAAGATCGACAGCCTTCTGGACGATGCCCGGATAGAAGGGCAGGAGCCGGATAAAGAGAGAATCACCAAGCTGGCGGTTGCCCACAACCTCATGTCGCCCTATACGAGCTTTGTGGCTGTGGATAAAACGCCGGTGCGGGCTGCTGAAAGCGCTTTGTTGAAAGACAACCTTCCCACGCTGCTACCTGCAGGGAGCCAGCCCGGCATGGCGCGCTACCCGCAAACGGCTACGTTTGCGCCTCTGATGATAGCTTTGGGATTGCTTGGATTGATGCTATCTGCAGCGATTGTGCTCCTGCAAAGGCGGGCGTACCCATGAGCCGCTCACTGCTGTTGTTGATCACAAGCTCTGCCATGTTGCTGGTATTCGGGCTTTGGGTACCTATCAAGGCTGTTGTGGCTCAGGAGCTGCTGGAAATCGCCTGGGCTGAGAGCCAGGCCAGGCAGACCGAATCCAGGCCCTGGCCCTGGGCTGATACCTGGCCCGTGGCAAAATTGTCGATGCCGGCGCTTGGTGATTCGATGATCGTTCTGGCGGGTGTTCATGGGGAAAGCCTGGCCTTCGGGCCGGGTCAAATGATGGGCGGCAACGGCACTGAGACTGCAGTTGTTATTGCCGGCCACCGGGACACTCACTTTCGCCCTCTTAAATATCTGGAGCCAGGCAATGAGCTAAGGTTACAAGGCCGGGACGGGCGCTGGCAGGGCTACCGGGTGAGTGCAACAAGAATTGTGGATAGCCGTTCGGAATTCATCGATACTCATAAGCTGCCTGCAGGTACTCTGTTGCTGGTTACCTGCTACCCCTTCGACAGCATGGATGCAGGCGGCCCGCTCCGTTATGTGGTTGAGGCTCAAGTAGACGATACAGCCCGCCTGGCTGACAAAGAAGACGATCACAGCAGCGTTCTTTATAGTCAGGCCATATTGGACGAAATTGACACTGTTGCAGGCCTATAAACTTGGCGTACACTTGTGCGCCAAAATCCTGATGCAGAGTTTGTCGTATGGGCTTTATCAGAAGTGTTTTGGCTTGGCTGAGTGTTCCTGTGCTTTGCATACTCGCCCTGCCATTCTTTATTGTCAGGCCGTTTAATCCGGATAATAACCGGCTGTTGGCCATTGCATTGGCGCGAACCGGTCGCGCAATACTCGGCATGGAGCGGCCGGTGGAAGGTGTGGAAAACATGCCCCAGGATCGCCCTGTGGTGGCAATTTGCAATCACCAATACAACGATGATCTTTTTGTGGTGGGGGATCTGGTCGCGCCTCGCACCGTCACGGTGGGCAAGTCATCACTGGTCTGGGTTCCGTTTTTTGGCTGGGCATTCTGGCTGGGGGGTAATGTGATTTTGAACCGTGCCCGCTCCCGCAAAGCTGTTGCAGTCATGCAAGCTACCAGTGAGGCGATCACCCGCGAAAATAAAAGCCTGTGGGTTTTCGTGGAAGGTACCCGCAGTAAGGGCCGAGGGCTGCAGAAGTTCAAAAAAGGTGCTTTCTACGCAGCGGTGACGGCCGGGGCGCCAATTGTTATGGTATGCGCAGCTGAATATCGCAATAAAACGTTTGGTTGGCAGGGTAGGCGCGAGGCTGTGCCTATGCGGATTCTGCCTCCGATAGAAACCATAGGGCTTACCACTGAGGATGTTCCAGCGCTGATTGCGCGCTGCCATAAGGCGATGGCCGAGGAAATTGCTGAGTTAAGCCGAGCCTGAAGATTCTACTCGAGTGTGAAGTCTCTGGTAGGTGCCGTTTTTCTGCTGGCTATTGTCAGCCAAATAAGGAAGAGCTGAATATGTTGATGCCTGTTACCGGCGTGTTTGCGGCCGTACTCGGTATATTGATGCTGGTGCTTTCAGCATACGTTGTTAAGTTCCGAATGAAGTACAACAAGGGTATGGGTGTTACCGACAACCCTGATTTTCAGGCTGCGGTTCGCGCCCACGGTAATCTTGTGGAATACGCGCCCATTGTTCTTATCATGCTGGGAATTGCGGAGCTTAATGGTGTGGCAACCGGATATGTTTACTGGACTGGCATGGCCTTCGTTACGGGTCGCCTCCTGCATGCCTGGGGCATGATTAATGGCCATGGTGAGGAGCATAAAGCGCGGGCTCTGGGTATGGTGCTGACCTGGTTGGGAATGCTG
Source organism: Marinobacter sp. 1-3A (assembly GCF_016597775.1). NCBI lineage: Bacteria > Pseudomonadati > Pseudomonadota > Gammaproteobacteria > Pseudomonadales > Marinobacteraceae > Marinobacter > Marinobacter sp. 1-3A. The sequence continues at coordinate 262,721 of NZ_VCGZ01000004.1, read as the reverse complement.
GCAGCGGCAATTTTGCTGCTGTGGAATGTGTGGCAAGTGCACGGCTGATTGTTGCAGTTAAAACCGCCGGGGCCGCACACGTCGGCCCCGGGACGTCCTCTTTAAAGTGCTTTTGCCATATCGCTGGACAGGTATTCAATTTCAACCCTGCGGTTGGCAGCCCTGTCATCAGGTGTTGTGAAAGGGCGGGCTGAGCCCCAGCTCGCAACAAGAATCTGCGATTCGGAAACACCTTCCTTGATCAAAAGCCGGGCAACGGCCTTGGTCCGTTGGCGGGACAGAAAATAGTTGTAGTCTTCGGCGCCATAATTATCAGAGTGGCCATGAATCCTGACGCTGGCAGATGAATGTTGCCTGAGATAAGCCGCGTGTTGGCGAACAATCGCCACGTCTGAGTCGTCCAGTGCGTGCTTGTTGAAGCCGTAGTGAAACCTCATCCGGTGCGGGCGTTTGCCTTCGGCCATGAGGGTAGCTGCATTAAAGCCGGAAGCCACGGCAGCTTTGGCAATCAACTCCGGGTTGTCCAATACGAGTACAGTCATCTGCAGTATCCTTGATTCAGACCTCTGGTTTTTCTTGTTATTCCCGCTCACTATTACCCGAGACAGAAATAACGGTAATTAGCGGATGGTGTAGTGTCCCATCCCACTGAAAATCATTTAAGCGCGGAAACAAGACGCTGGTATGATAGAAAACGGTTTTTCAGGGACAGATTATGATGAATTGTGACCGCCCATGCTGATTATTCCTGCTGAGAACGCCATTAACTGGAAGCGCCCGCCCTGGGTTACCCTCGGGTTGATGCTCGCCTGTATGCTGGTTTTCCTGTTTTATCAGGGAGGAGACAGCCGCAAGCTTGAGCAGGCAGTGAGTGAGTATCTCGATTCCGGGCTGCACCAGTTGGAAGCACCGGCTTATGAGGACTACCTGCAACGGGAAATCCACTTTGAAGGCGAAGAAGATCGCGTTTTTGAACTGCAGCAGTTTCAGAAGCTGAGAGAAGAAGGTGAAGACTTCTGGCTTTCTGCCAGCCTGCTTATGGATAGCGAATTCTACCAATACCTGCTGTCGAATCGCGATCTGATCTGGACCCCTGCAGAGCGCACGCGCTGGCTGGAAAAGCGCAGGTTCATTGAAGAAACCTATATTCAGCGCCTGAGCGCTCAGCAGCTGGGCCTGATTCCTGCTAAGTTGTCGTTATACACGTTGATTACCTACCAGTTCCTGCACGGTGGCTGGGGGCATATAATCGGCAACCTGCTCTTCCTGTTCCTGCTCGGATTTACCGTAGAAAAGGCCCTTGGCCCTGGCCGCTACCTGTTAGCCTATCTGGCATGTGGCGCATTATCGGGCCTTGTTTTCACCGCCTTCTCGATGGGAAGTTTCATTCCATTGGTGGGAGCCTCTGGTTCCATTTCCGGGCTGATGGGAATGTACGTGGCCATTTATGGCCTGCAGAAAATTCGTTTTTTCTATTTCCTGGGTGTGTACTTCAACTACTTCCGCGCACCTGCCATAGCCATACTGCCGGTGTGGCTGGGCAAGGAAATCTACGACTACTGGTTTGCCGGCGCAACTGGCATTGCCTACATGGCCCACGCTGGCGGATTGCTTGCAGGTGCAGGCCTGGTATGGCTGCTGGGCAAAAGCTGGCTGCAGGTGCGCGAGGAGTTTTTTGAGCCGGAAGAAGATGAGCAGGACGAGCGCTTTACCACCGGTTATGCCCAGGCCATGGCCAGCTTGGGCCGCATGGACTTCGACCTCGCTCGACGCCAGTTTGAGGCCTTGCGCGAGGCCTATCCGGACAGGCCCATCTTGCTGGGGCACCTGTACCACCTCGCCAAACTGCGCCCGGATTTACCCGAATACCAGTCCCGTACCCGCGAACTGATGAACGACTCCCTGAGCCGCAGGCAGCCGGAGCATATGATAGCTGTTTGGCAGGAGTACCTGAGTAAAGGCGAAAGCCATAATCCCCTTGCGGCGGAAGATCATAACCGGGTGTTATTCGCCAGCCTCAAACAGCACGATCTGAAAGCCGCAGAGAAAGCCTTTGAGCGGCTGCGTGGAGCGGATGATCCATTATTGACAACTGAGGCATGCAGATTGCTCGCCGAAGAGTTTGAAAAGCTCCAAATGGCTCCTAAGGCTCGACATTACCGTCAGCTGCTAGAGGCGAGCTGACATAGTTAGGGGCCTGTAAGCGTGTTTTGGAATAGCCCCCACGCTTACAGGTCTTACTCCGAAACCAGAAAGCTCGCCTTGGGCCCTTTAAGAAGTTCCCGCTTCTCAGCCTGCTCCAGAAATACCGGCACCTGTTCATGCAGCGGGTGATTCACGCAACGCTTCTGGATAAACGTCAAAAACGCCGTCGCCTTCTCCCACTGATTCAAACCGTTTGCCAGGGTTTGGGCAACCAGCAAATAGGCCGGAGCCAACTCGTCGCTTTCCGGAAAACGCTTGTGGAAGTCCTGCAGCAGCCTCAGAGCCAGCTTGTATTGCCCCCGCTGATACAGACAGCGCGCGCAGCGTACGGCCAGTTCCGGCTCATCCAGTTTGAAACCAGGCTCAGCCTCCTCGAGCAGACTCACGACAGACGCAATACCTTCACCGTCGTTGCGGTCTGCCAGCCAGCCAAGAATCCGTGGGTGGTATTGGTAGAGCTCAGTGGCATCGTTTCGGGCTACCAATAGTTGGTATAGCTGGCCAACACGCAGAGGGTCCTCACGGTTACGCTTCAGTGCTTCCTTCAGCATGCCCTGCACCCGGTCGTAGTTGCCGTCCTTCAGGTTCATATCGATATCCGCATCAAAGCGCGCACCACGATCCCGCTGCTGCATATCCACATCGGCGGAATCATCCTGAATATCTGAGGCGAACCCCAGCTCTTCCTGGTACTGGAATAACAGGTAGCCAAGCATATTGAACAGAATCAGCGTGAAGGTACTGTTCAGAAAGCCGGATAACGGCTGTGAAAACCAGAAAGGAAAATGGTTGTAGGCAAAATCCTGAGCCACACCCGAGGCCAGGGTAAGGAGAATCAGATAACCGTAGAGCAGAAAGTAAGGGGTGCCGATACGGGAAATCAGCACCGCCAGATTCATTGGGTTTACCGCCGCGCCCACAGAGCGCTCCATAGCCAGCACCATAATGCTCGCAGGCAGCGCCAGCACTACGAAAGCCAGTGCAAGTAACATCAGCAAGGGCCCGCCCACCATGGCGGCGGCGCCAACCAGCCCGCCCATAACAATGAAAACCAGCAGTTGGAGAATAACAATGTTGAACCCACTGCCGGTAAAGGCCACAGACACACTGGGCGGTTTCAGATGGCCCTCGGCAGTGTGATTGATCACTGCATAGGTGTACTTGAACAGGGCCAGGGCCAGGACCAGCCAGACCAGGATGCCGATCAGGTTGGCGGGAGCAACAAGGGGCACCAGAGTGCAGATGGCAATAACCATCAGCGGGTCTGTGTGAAACGGATAACTGAAAAAAGATCCAATCCGGTTCCAGAAGGGTATTACTTCCGTCGCTGCGCCCATATAGCGCATGGCTTTACTGCACGAAGGGCAAAGCGCTCGGCGTTGGCGCGTATCGGCATCGGGCATGCAGCGGCTGCAGTAATGAGTCTGACATTCGCCGCAGTGCCATTTCGCCGGGTCGCCGGGATGGTAGTGACAATCGTGTTTCATATTTAATACTGATCCTGCCAGCGTTCACGAACTTCCAGAATGGCCGGTAGACATTGGAAGAATGCCTCGACCAAATCCGGGTCAAAGTGCTTTCCGGTTTGTTCTCGGATTAGCCCGGTCGCTTTGTCTATCGGCCAGGCGCTTTTATAGGGGCGCTCACTGGTCAGTGCATCGAACACGTCTGCGAGTGCGACAATTCGGGCAGATACGGGAATATCCGTTCCTTTGAGGCCGTTCGGATAGCCGCTGCCATCCCACTTTTCGTGGTGATTTAATGCTACTTCCCGAGCCATGTCGAGTAGGTTGGAGCCGTCATCTCCAATAATCTCGGCTCCAATTTCAGGATGTGTCTGCATCACGGCCCATTCGTCCGGGTCCAGTTTTCCGGGTTTTTGTAAAATAGCGTCGGGGATGCCGATCTTGCCAACATCATGCATGGGGGCAGCATTCAATAGGGTATCTGCCCAACTTTCTCCAAAACCTGCTGCCAACGCGATCAGTCTGGAGAAGTGGCTCATGCGGATAACGTGCAGTCCCGTTTCGTTATCTTTGTATTCGGCGGCTCGGCCCAGACGCTGCACTACGGACAGGCGGGTTTTTACCAGCTCATCTATGCGCACAAGCGATAGGTGGGTTTTAACCCGGGCACGAACAATGGCAGCATTCACGGGTTTGGCAATGTAGTCCACGGCACCCAATGCAAATCCCCGGGTTTCGTCCTCGGAACCCGACAGAGCCGTCACGAAGATAACCGGTATATTGCGGGTTCTGCTTTCTGTCTTGAGTGTTTCACAGACGCTGTAACCGGTCATGCCCGGCATCATAACGTCGAGTAAAATCAGGTCCGGCTGTTCACTTCTTGCCAGTTCAAGTGCGCGCTCACCGTCTTTGGCGAATAGCAAACGATATTGGTCAGACAGTATATTTCGAAGCACCTGAAGGTTTGCTGGCTCATCGTCTACCAAGAGAAGCGTTTTCATATCAGTCAGCATCAGCAAGGCTCCAGAGTTTTACGGAAGTTGATCAGGATGTCTGCGGCTTTTTCTGGCTCGAAGTTCTCCAGCATCAGATCCATTGCTTTAACGCAATCAGCTGGCAGTCCCGGCTTGAGCTTCTCTATGTCTTTATCCGGCATCTCGCCTTGACTCAAACGCTCAATCACGTGGTTCAGCAGCCCCGTATCCAGCGGCGTAGCGACGGTTTCCGGGGCATTCTCGGGCAGATCGGGATGTTGTCGGAGCCAGTCGACGGCTGCATCAAAGTGCCGTTGTATACTGTCCCATAAAGAGTCAGGCGCTGGTGCTTCGGTTTTTAACTGGGACTCCAACTCTGCCAGTGCGTTGGCGAGGTGTTTGAAGCCTAGATTGCCTGCAAGCCCCCGAAGCCTGTGTGCGGAAGCAGCTTGGTCATGGGTATGCTGTTTTAGAGTCGCGGGTTCGCTGTCTGGGTCATTCAGAAATCGGGCGGCCGCGCTCCGGTGTTTAGCGACGCTCGGCCAAAGCTGGTTTAGGGTACTGTGATCAATGACTCCATTGATGGCTTGGGCCGTGTTTTTCTCTGGTTTGGCACGATCAATAGTATTCTCTACAGCACTATTAATAGCACTATCAATGCCCAACACCCTTGCCATTTCGTGGGTCAGGTGTGCCATGTCTATAGGCTTGGCGGCAAAACCGTCCATGCCAGCTTGCAGGGCCTCGCGACGATCAGATTCCAATACGCTGGCGGTGAGCGCAATCACCGGAGTATAGCCCCTTTGCTCAGCCGCTTCGTATTGGCGAATGGCGCGCGTGGCTTCGTGGCCATTCATTTCGGGCATTTGCACGTCCATCAAAACCAAGTCGAAGGCATCTTCACGATAGAGTTCCAGCGCCTGTTGGCCGTTGCTGGCTGTCACCACCTGATGTTTTCGCTGGACCAAGACTGAGGTCAGTAGTTCAATGTTTTGCGACACATCATCGGCAACCAGAATCCGTAACGGCGGTAGAGCAACTTCTTGTTCGGAGTGCAATTCGTCGTCTACCGGTGTACCTATATCAAGCGCTAACGTTACCCGGAAAACAGATCCCTTGCCGGGCGTGCTGGTTACGGTAATCTGCCCGCCCATCTGCTCCGCCAGCTGTCTGGCTATGGTGGTGCCAAGGCCGGTGCCACCAAAACGGCGGGTCATACTGGAGTCTGCCTGAGTAAAGGGTTCGAAGATTTTATCAAGGCGGTCCGCAGGGATGCCGACGCCGGTATCTTCCACCAAGATCACCACTTTTTCTCCTTCTGTGTAGTGAACTCTTAGATTGACACCACCGGTTTGCGTGAACTTTACGGCGTTGCTCAACAGGTTCAATATCACCTGCTGAATGCGCAAGGGGTCACCTTTGAAAAAATCCCCGGCCTGATAATCCAAGTTCAGATAAAGGCCTTTGCGGTCAGCGCTGAGTGATTGGGTTGCTATGATTTGTTCACAAAGTTGTCTGAGATTGAAATCCCGGATTTCAAACTCGATGTGGCCGCCATCGAGCTTTGCCGAGTCCAGAATGTCGTTCAGCAAGCCCAGAAGTGATCTGGCAGAGGTTTTCACAACGCACAAATGCCGCGCCTGAGACTCTTGTAGAGGGGTGTCCAATACCAAGTCCGTGAAACCTATGATGGCATTCATGGGCGTGCGTATTTCATGGCTCATGTTGGCCAAGAAGGCGCTTTTAGCTGCGGCTGCTTGTTCCGCTTCTTCTTTGGCTTGCCGCAGCTCGGTTTCCATTTTGTGGCGTTCGGAAATATCCGTTAAGAAGCCGACAAAGGTACTTATGCCGCCCAGTTTGGATTCGCCTATCGCAAGCAATACCGGAACCTGATGGCCATCCTTGTGGAGGGCCCACACCTCGCGGTTGTAGCCAATGATCTTGCGCTCGCCGGTACGCAGGTAGTTTTTTAGATAACTGTCATGGGCATCCCGGTGGGGATTGGGCATCAGCATGCTTACATTTTTCCCGATAACCTCTGCTGAATTGTAACCCAAAATCCTTTCGGCGGATTCGCTGAATGATAGAACGATGCCGCGGTCGGAAATCTTCACTATGCCATCCACAGCAGCATCCAAAATAGCTTGGATTTCACTCGCAGTTTCTTGGCTTCGCCTCAATAGCGCCCAGTAACGGGCCAAGGCATTCACACTGGCGGCCAATAAACTGAGGCTAACGGTGATGAAAGCAATCGTAAGGGCAAGTGCGGTGTGGCGGTTGCTGCCGGGAAGAAAATCCGGGTCGGGTTCACCGATGAAACGAGCCGCCTCCATGGCGGTGTAGTGCATACCGGCGATGGCCAACCCCATCACGATTCCGGCAAAAAGGCGACGTTTGTATCCGCGCATGGTGGTTCTGTGCCGCAGGCCGAAACTGATCCACAACGCCAAAGTACCCAGCAGAACCGCAACAACAATAGACAGCACAAACAGAAAAGGGTCGTATCTTAGACCCGGCCCGATCTCCATCGCCGCCATGCCCAAGTAGTGCATGGTGCCTATGCCTGCCCCAACAATCACGCCGCCGCCAAGCAAGCGTGAGCGGGTTAGGTTGTGGCCCGCGAGAAAGCTTAGAGCGACCCACGATGCGAGCAAGCTTGGTGTGGCTGAAAGTGCGGTGATCCAAGGGTGGTAATGAACCATAGCGGGCATTTCGAAGGCCAGCATACCAATAAAATGCATCGACCAAATGCCAAACCCTAGAGATGCCGAGCCGCTGACCAAATGCAGGCGCTGCAGAGAAGCTGTGGTACTTCGCCGCGCTGCCGCTGCAAGAGTGAGCGCCAGATACGATGCACCGATAGCAATAACCAGTGATAGAGCAACTAAGGCGGTGTCGTATTGGCCCGTCATCAACTTATCGGTTGCGGGATTGAGTACAAAAAAATGATCAAGCGCCAGCAATGCAGGTTACCTATTGCCAAAATATAGTTATTAAAAGTCTACCTTAACCCTAAGAGATGGGCTCGCAAATCCTATTTCGTTTAAATTTTGTACGCTGGCAATGATTGCCTGAATACCGAACATTCACCAAAGTGAGGTTGAACTATAATTATTCGATGCAATAGTAGTAGTTGACTTCACATTCCCTGACTTTTGCGCCAGCCTGCTTGTCTGATGTCGCAGTGTAGCTTGTAAAAGTGCTCGGATCATGACGAATAACGGAGGCACAAGTATGTCGAATAACAGCCTTGGAAAAGATAGCCTGAACACACTCAGTAGCTTGAGTGCAGGCGGTAAAACGTTTCACTACTACAGTCTGCCCAAAGCGGCAGAATCCCTCGGTGATATAAACCGACTCCCCTTTTCATTGAAAGTGCTCCTTGAAAACCTTCTGCGCAACGAGGATGGCGTAACCGTGGATCAAAGCCACGTTGATGCCATGGTGCAGTGGCTGAAAGACAAACGCTCAGACACCGAAATCCAGTTCCGCCCCGCACGCGTTTTGATGCAAGATTTTACCGGCGTGCCTGGCGTAGTGGATTTGGCCGCCATGCGTGAAGCTGTTAAAAAAGCCGGTGGAGATCCTGCCCTTATTAACCCTCTCTCGCCTGTGGACCTGGTAATCGATCACTCGGTGATGGTTGATGAATTCGGTACGGCGTCTGCCTTTGGGCGGAACGTAGCCATCGAGATGGAGCGTAACCAGGAGCGTTACGAGTTTCTGCGTTGGGGCCAGCAAGCCTTTGATAACTTCCGCGTGGTTCCGCCGGGAACCGGCATCTGTCACCAGGTAAACCTCGAGTATCTGGGTAAAACCGTGTGGCACAAAGAGCAGGGCGATAAAACCATCGCCTATCCCGATACGCTGGTGGGTACAGATTCCCATACCACCATGATTAACGGCCTGGGCATTCTTGGCTGGGGTGTTGGTGGTATTGAAGCAGAGGCGGCCATGCTCGGGCAGCCAGTATCCATGCTGATACCGGAAGTGGTGGGCTTCAAGATTTCCGGTAAATTGCGCGAAGGCATTACCGCAACGGATCTGGTTCTTACCGTTACTGAAATGCTGCGCAAGAAAGGCGTGGTTGGTAAGTTTGTAGAATTCTATGGCGATGGTCTTAAAGACATGCCCGTGGCAGACCGTGCCACCATTGCCAACATGTCCCCGGAGTATGGCGCAACCTGTGGCTTCTTCCCGGTGGATGAGCAAACCCTTAAGTACCTGCGCCTGACAGGGCGTGATGACCAGCAGATAGAACTGGTTGAAGCCTATGCCAAAGCACAGGGATTGTGGCGTGAGCCAGGCCATGAGCCGATCTACACAGCCACGCTAGAGCTTGATATGGGCGATGTGGAGGCCAGCATGGCTGGGCCGAAGCGGCCACAGGATCGAGTCGCGCTGAAAAACATGAAGGCGGCATTCGAACTGTTGATGGCAACCTCCGAAGGAGGCCCTGATGCGACTGAAAAGCGTGAAATGGAGCTTAAATCAGAAGGTGGCCAAACCGCAGTGGGTGTTGACGACAGTTATCACCACCCCTGCAGCCGGGAAATCACCCTGAACGGGCAGGACACTCGTCTCGACCCGGGCGCGGTAGTAATTGCGGCTATAACCTCGTGTACCAACACCTCGAACCCCAGCGTAATGATGGCGGCTGGTTTGGTGGCACGGAAAGCGATAGAAAAAGGCCTGAAAACCAAGCCTTGGGTAAAAACTTCCTTGGCACCTGGCTCCAAAGTGGTAACAGAGTACTTGAAGGCAGGCGGGTTCCAGGATGATCTGGATAAGCTTGGCTTCGACTTGGTGGGCTACGGCTGCACAACCTGTATTGGTAACTCCGGCCCGTTGCCGGATTCAGTGGAAAAAGCCATAACAGATGGTGATATCACCGTGGCATCGGTGCTGTCTGGTAACCGTAACTTTGAAGGCCGCATCCACCCGCTGGTGAAAACCAACTGGCTGGCGTCGCCCCCCTTGGTTGTTGCCTATGCGCTGGCCGGAAACGTGCGTTTGAACTTGCAGGAAGATCCACTGGGTAAAGACCAGAGCGGCAACCCGGTGTATCTGAAAGACCTGTGGCCAAGTCAGCAGGAAGTAGCCGAGGCTGTGGAAAAGGTCAAAACCGACATGTTCCGCACCGAATATGCCGCAGTATTCGATGGCGATGCCACTTGGCAGGCCATCGAAGTGCCGGAAACCAAGGTATATAAGTGGTCAGACGATTCCACTTATATTCAGCACCCACCCTTCTTTGAAGGTATTGGGCCTGAGCCTGATCCGGTCGAGAATATTGTTGATGCAAATATTCTGGCCTTGTTGGGTGACTCCGTAACAACGGACCACATATCGCCTGCCGGTTCCTTCAGTGCCGACAGCCCTGCAGGTAAGTACCTGCTGGAGCACGGAGTTGAGCCACAAAACTTCAACTCCTATGGCTCGCGCCGGGGTAACCATGAAGTGATGATGCGCGGCACCTTTGCCAACGTGCGTATCCGTAACGAAATGCTGGATGGCGTTGAAGGCGGCTTCACCAAGTTTGTGCCCACCGGGGAACAAATGGCGGTGTATGACGCCGCAATGAAGTACCAGGAGCAGGGAACACCGCTGGTCGTTATTGCGGGTAAGGAATACGGAACTGGTTCAAGTCGCGACTGGGCGGCCAAAGGCACTCGACTGCTGGGCGTTCGCGCAGTGGTGGCGGAATCTTACGAGAGGATTCACCGCTCCAACCTGATCGGTATGGGCGTGATGCCTCTGCAGTTCCCGGAAGGTGCGGATCGTAAGAGCCTCAAGCTGACCGGAGAGGAAACCATCAGCATCAGCGGCTTGTCTGGTGAAATAACACCGGGCCAAACCCTGACCATGACGGTCACCTACAAGGACGGCTCTACTGCGACCTGTGATCTGAAGTCGCGGGTTGATACTGCCAACGAGGCTGTGTACTTCCACCACGGCGGCATCCTGCACTATGTGGTGCGTGAGATGCTTAAGTCTGCCTGAACTGGCTGATTAATCCGTTCAGACGTAAAGCCGGCAACCTCCAAGGGTTGCCGGCTTTTTTATGCTTACTCGTCGCCCACTACAGGCAACAGTATCCAAAAGCTGGCTCCTTGCCCTGGTAACGACTCGAAGCCCACTTCGCCACCCATCACGGTAACCAGTTCGCGGGTTATGGCGAGCCCGAGGCCAGTTCCCCCTTGGCTGCGGGTGTCTGAGCTGTCGGCCTGTGCAAAGCGTTGAAAGATTCGGTCTCGAAAGGCTTCAGGAACGCCCTCGCCGCTGTCCTGTACTGTAATTGTGACTGTTGAGTTCTCGTCAGCTTCCTGACTCCGGGCAGATATGTTGACGAGACCTTTATCAGGGGAGAATTTTATTCCATTGGAGATCAGATTGTTCAGTGCTTGTAGCAAGCGCTTTCCATCCACCAGTACGTAGACATTGGGCAGGTCTGGCAGGGATTGAACAGTAATTCCTCGTTGCGCACCATAGGCTTGGTTTGCGTCGACTGCGTGTTCGAGCAGCGGCAGCAAACGTTGCTTCTCCATGGTTATGGGCAGCTTACCTGCCACCAGCTTTTCAATATCCAGCAGGTCGTTGATTAAAGAGGCCAGGTGCCTGGCGTTGCGCTCCGCAATGGCCATCATGCCCTGGGCTTTTGGTGATAGTTCTCCAGCAGCGCCTCCAGCTAGTAGACCTATAGCACCGGTAATAGAAGTAAGGGGAGTGCGCAGCTCATGGCTTACGGTAGATACAAACTGATTCTTCATGCGCTCGACTTTTTTGCGTTCTGAAATATCGTCGAGCAGAACCCAGAGCAGTTTTCGACCAACGGAATCCCGTATCAGCATGCTATGAATAATCGCCGGGTAGCTTTGGCCTTTGCAGTCGATTATTTCCTGTTCAATTGGGCCAAAATAGCCTGTATTTTTCAGTTGTTCGAGAATCTCGGCTCTCAGCGATCTCTTGCGGGGCGCAAGCAGTTGGCGGTAGTTCAGGCATAGAAACTCATCCTTGTGATAGCCAGTTGATTTTAGCATTGAGGCGTTAACATCAATGATCTCACCAGTACGATAGTCTGCAAGAATGATCCCACTGGGCGCCAGTTCGAACAGGCGGCGTAGTTGTTGTTCGCTTTCCTCCAGTCTCAGCATTGCGCGTTTTCTGTCGTCAATATCCTCCAGGTAGCCATGCCAGATAATGCTGCCGTCCGGGAGCTTTTGCGGAGAAGAATGGCCCTCAATCCAGTGCTCAGTGCCATCATCTTTGTGTATCCGGAACTGGATTGACCATGTGTTTAATTGTTGGGCGGACTCCTGGATCGCAGTCATCACTCTCTGCGAGTCTTCAGGAACGATCATCGCAAAAAGTGACTCTGCGTCACTTTTTGCTTGCATTGGGGTGATGCCAAATGAACGCTCGATGCCCTTGCTGCTGAAAGGAAAGGTCATACGCCCATCGGGATAGAGGCGGAACTGATAGAGGCCACCGGGCACCAGATCAACAAGCTGTTTGAGCATGGCCAGGGATTCATTCTGTTGCTCCAGCTCCCGATCCCGGTAGTGGATGGCCAGCGCACGGGCACTGATTTGTTCCTCGGCACAGTCTGCGATATCGCGCAGGCACTGCAGGTCATCCTCGCTTAGCTTGCGGGGTTTACGGTCAATCACGCAAAGAGTTCCCAGAGGATAGCCATCTGCACTGTGAATGGGTATGCCAGCATAGAACCGCACGTTGGGGGCGCCGGTTACAACCGGGTTGTCGCAGAAGCGTTCGTCTTCGTACGCGTCCTCAATCACCAGCGGCTGCTTGTCGAGAATCGCATGACCACAAAAAGAAAGGCTGCGTGGGGTTTCTCTGATATCCAGGCCCACGCAGGACTTGAACCACTGTCGGTCGCGATCGATCAGGGAGATCAGCGCAATGGGGGCATCGATAAGTCTTGCAGCCATGCGGGTGAGCCGATCAAAGCGGGCCTCCGAGGGAGTGTCCAGAATTCGCAACTGATCCAGCGCTGCTTGCCTGGCACTTTCATCGGCGGGAAAGGCGGGTGCTCTCATGCTGAAGGGCCCTCCGGTGTGCTGCTATCCAAAGGTAGCTCAACCCAGAAATGAGCACCCTTATTGTTGTAGAAGCCTATAGTTCCGTTCAGTAGGTCCGCAAGCTGGCGATTGATCGCAAGGCCCAATCCAGTGCCGTTGGTAGAACGGGTGGCCCCAGCTTCGGCCTGGGAAAAACGATCGAATATCTGGCCGGTGAACTCTTTGGGTACACCCTTGCCCTGATCGCTCACAGTGATTCTCAACCGGTTGCCCCCAATTGTTTCCCCCTGGAGGGTCACCACGCCGTTCTCCGGTGAAAACTTGATGGCGTTGCTTACAAAGTTGTCCAGTATCTGGCGTAATCGGTGGCCGTCGGTTGTCAACAGTAGTTCGGGTATGTTGTTAGCAGCGAGTGTAACGCCATACTCTTGCGCCATGGTCTGGTTGCCGCAGATGGTTTCCTTGAGTAACTTCTGCAGGTTTTCAGGCTGAAAACTGACGCGCAACTTACCGCCAGAGAGTTTGTTGAAATCAAGCATGTCGTTGATGAGAAGTTGCAGGCGTTCGCCATTCCGCAGCGCTAATGCAGTCATTTCTCTGGCACTGTCGGGGAGCTCGCCTGTTGTGCCGGAGTTTAGCAGTCGCAGGGCTCCATTTATGGAGGTCAGCGGTGTTCGTAGCTCATGGCTGACATTGGCAACAAAGTTATCTTTGAGTCGGTTGTAGGCGTCGCGCCCATCCATTAGCTGATTGAACGCCTGAGCCAGTGCCCGCACCTCTGGCGCTCCCTGCTCCTTGAGACGCCGCGAAGATTCGGGCTTCTGGATCATGGAGCGTATGCGGCGGGTCATCTGGGTGAGCGATGAGGTTGTTGAGCGAAGCGCCAAGAATGTCATCAACAATATGCCTGACGTTACGCCTGTACTAATCAGGAGAAACCGGCTGAAGGCCTGCTTTGCGGGGGCGGTAGCAAGGGATTTTGGAACGGCCCGGATAAACAGCCAGCCCAGCCGGTGCAAGTGGCTGGTTGCGTAGATCAGCGATTCTCCGGCATTGGTTTTAACCTCACCAAAGCTGACGCCAGAGAGGGCGGCATCAATCAGTAAGTTGTCTCCGGGGTCTGGTAGATCCTCGATAGCCTTGCCATTTGGAGAGCCCTCTATAAACAGAAAGTTACTTGAGTCTATTACCAGAAACACTGCGTCTTCGCTGGCACTGTCACGCACGTTTTCCGGAATCAGAAGCGATTGGTGCATTTTCAAGGTGCCGCTCAGGAAGCCCAGAAGCTCTCCGCCATCTGCCAGGATCGGTACAATGAAGATCATTAAAGGTATGCCCGATGGCCGGCCTATCAAGGGGCGACTGATCACTGGGCGGCGAGTTGTCATCGCCTCCTTCCAATGGGATCGGTCGGCATAGCTTGTGCCCACCCTGCTTGGTACGCTGGTGTTTTCAGCAATGAGCGTCGCATCAGGGTTAAAGACGGTCAGGCTGTAGGGAAACAGCTCCTCCAGCTTTTGCTGTTTTTTAAGAAGATTTGTGAGCTGGGGTTCAGGCAAGAGTTGGCCGTCATTGCTTAACAATGGGGCAAACTGGGACAGAACGCTTGTTCGAAGTTCCAGATCCTGGCTCACCAAGCTGGAAATATGGTTTGTTTCATGAGCCTGCTGCACCAGCAAGTTTGTTGAAAAATCCTCCAGTAGCGCGCTGTAAGCGGCATAGATAACTGAGCCAATGGTAGCCAAAGCGCCGACCAGTATGATTATGGCCAGCCGGCTACCCAGAGATAAATGATTCAAAACGCGCTCCTGTCTGGCAATTTGCTGTAAAACTTGCTTTGATTGAACAATAAATGAACCAGAAATCACAGCGTTTGCGCGCGTTAATTAGCTAGAGCCCCTATGCCTGAAAGCCCTGTTTCCGAGGTGCGGAAAAAACTGGAGATTCTTCGTGATCGTTTTCGGGATAGAACGATCGGTGAAATCGAAGGGTTGGTGGCCAGTGTCGCCAGTGCCTCCCGGAACCCTGAATCCATTAGTGAGTTGGTTTCGGCCTATCATATATTACACAGATTTGCCGGGTCGGCCGGGACCTTGGGTTTTACCCAGCTTGGCGAGCAAGCCCGTAAACTCGAACTTGCTATCAAGCCTTTGGCAGACGAGGTGGCAGAGGGCGCTGATAGCGAGCGCGTTCGGCAACAGTTAAACCAATTGCTGGCTGGCGGCTATGAAAAGGAACTTGTGGGCCTGAGCAACCTTTTGGTTGTGGCCGATCCAGTCTCAACCGGTTGGCACAAGCCCGCTCCTGCAGGTACGGATAATCCGCTTGTATTGTTGAACCTGGATCCGGATCAAGAGCACGGGGAGCTGATTTCCCAGGGCTTGGCGCTGTATGGCTACGAAGTGCGAAGTCTGGCCAATGGTGAGCAGTGGCCAGAGAACATGGACGATATTGATCTGGTTATGGTTCGGGATACGTTGCTGCAGGATGAGGAAGCCTGCTGGTTGCCCAGACTGCACAAATTGCCCGTGATATGTTTCAGTGAAGCTCACGACTTTGCCACCCGTTATCGACTGGCGCGCCTTAGTGTTGATGCCTGCATTGACGAGCCCCTGGATATACCCGCGCTTGCAGACCAGGTTGAGAAATTGCTGGCTGAAGGGCTGGCAACGCTCACCGGCAGAGTGGTTATCGTAGACGATGACAAGGAGTTACTGGAGCATTATCGAGTGGTTCTCACCAGTGGCGGTTTGCTGGTGCGGGCACTTGATGACCCATCGCGCCTGTTATCCGAACTGGCAGACTTCAGGCCGGATATCCTGCTTATGGATGTGCAGATGGGTGAGTACGATGGCCCGGTACTGGCCAGGATGCTTCGGTTTCAGGCCGAGTGGCTCAGTCTGCCCATTATCTTTTTTTCCTCTGAGGCAGACCGTGATCTGCAACTTGACGTGCTCGCCCGCGGCGGTGATGATTTTGTAACCAAACCGGTGTCTGACGAGTTTTTGTTGCGCACAGCAAGGATACGCTGTTTCCGCGCCCGGCAACTAGACAAACTGGTCTCCCTTGACAGCCTCACTGGCCTGTTAAAACACGCCCTGGCCAAAATCGAACTGAACCGGGAACACGCGCGCTGTGCACGCAGTGGGCATAGCTCGGTTGTAGCCATGCTGGACCTGGACCATTTTAAGCAGGTTAACGATTCTTATGGTCATGGGGTTGGTGACATGGTGATCAAGGCATTGTCCAACTTGCTGCGCCACCGGTTGCGCAACACGGACATTATAGGCCGCTATGGTGGCGAGGAATTTCTCGTTGTGTTGCCTGAGTGCTCACTGGAAAAGGCCGTTGAGGTGCTTGAAACGCTGAACAAGGATTTCGCCCGTTTGGTGTTCAATGCTCGCAACGAGGAGTTTTCGGTAACCTTCAGCGCAGGCGTTGCCACGCTGAATGCCTACGAGACCGGCGAGCAGGCTATAGATGCTGCCGACCGGGCACTGTATGAGCGTAAGCGTGCAGGGCGTAATGGCGTTACTGTCGCTAGCGAAGACCATTTATGATTTCTGATGAAAAACTGAGAACGTCGCGATGCATGTGTTGATTCTCGAAGACGATGAGCTGGTTGGCGACCTTCTTGAGACTGTCGTGGCGAGCGCCTTCCCGGGCGCAGTAATCCGGATTCATACTCTGGTTAAAGAGGCGCTCAGTAGCTGGCATAAACAACCGGCAGATCTGGTTATAACCGATTGGAACCTGCCGGATGGTTCCGGGCTTGATTTTATTCGCTCTGTGCGGAAAGCCAGCCGAGAAGTTCCTGTGCTGATGATCAGCGGTCGTGCCGATCGCGATTCTATCCTGGCAGCCGCCCATCTGGGCATTAACGGCTACGTGAGCAAACCGTTCCAGGTGGATAGTTTGCACCAGAGGCTGTTAGAGCTGGTGCCAGTATCCATCGACCTTGATGGCAGTTCCTCCAGCTCGCTGGAAGAAAAAATGGAGGCGGCCTGCAATTCCGCAATCCAGTTGCCGGGCGAGATTGACACCGCCGCCTTGCTGAATCTCATTGAAAAGCGTGATGAACTGGATGCCGTCACGCTTGCAGAACAGTGGAAGACAGACCCGGCGCTGAGTGCAAAGATGCTGGATGTGGCCAACAGCGCTTCTTTTCGCCGTTCCGGCACACCGGTAAAAACGGTGAGAGAGGCAATCAGTGCGATTGGTATTGCCATGGCACTGAACCAGGCTCTGGCATTATCTCTGGATATTGCGGGCAGGCTTTCCTGCCAGCGCCTCGCGGAGAGAGCGCAGGTGGAGCAGGAACAGGCATTGCGGGTTGCGGAGGCGGCCCGCGGGCTGGCTCGAAAAATTGGCGACGCCCCTGCGCTGTACTTTACCGCAGGCCTGCTCAGCCGTGCAGGAGAATTGGCAGCCTTGAAAGTACTGCAAAACCAGTGCGACGAGAGCGGTGAGCCACCAGAGCTTGAGCAGATTGACTCTGCCATAGCCCAATGGGCCCAAAAGCTGGGCAATCAAATCAAGGTGCAGTGGCGCTTGCCCCTTCAGATCAGAGAACTGGTTGGTGCCGTGTATTTTGTCGGCAGGAGCAACACCAGTCAGTCCAAGTTGGTCATGCGCGCAGCAGCTTTGCTGGCAGCAGATCAGGCAAACAGCCCTGAGTGTCGTACACTCCTGCGACGACTGGGAATTGAGCATCAGGAGGCCGCCCGGGATGACACCTGAAGGTCTCAAGCGAATTCTGATGGTTGAGGATGAGCCGGATATCCGAACGATTGCAGAGCTTGCGTTGGAGGCCATCGGCGGCTATGAGCTCACGGCCTGTGAGTCCGGGCAGCAGGCGCTGGCGCAGATAGCTGAGTGCAGGCCCCAGCTAATTGTTCTTGATGTGATGATGCCGGGCATGGATGGCCCCGAGACCTTGAAGGCAATCCGCAGCCTACCGGATTATGCCGAAACGCCGGCGGTTTTTATAACGGCCAAGGTCCAGAGCGACGAAATTCAGAGTTACCTCGCACTGGGTGCGGCTGGTGTCATTCCCAAACCCTTTGACCCGCTTACATTGGCTGATCAGATCAGGGACATCTGGAACGAGGCCCGTGCAATCGGTTAAGCTCTTGCCGGTTTATACTGTCGCAACTGCAAAAGGCTGTTATGTCGTCCTCCCAAAATCACGATGAAACCAAAGCTAGGCTTAATCTGGAAACCTCCCGCATACGCTGGCACGAGCTGCAAACCTACTATGCCCGAGGGCAGGTTGTGCGTGTTGACCAGACCCTGGATCTGTTGGATGTGGCGTCTGAGCTCACTGCAGATAACCGCGCGCTCTTTGAACAATGGCTGACTGCGGGCAAAGTAGGGGATGTATCCCCTGATCTGGCCCGTGCCTGGTACGAGCGTGATGCTACACTTTGGGCTGTCGTTGTAGCGCCCTGGGTGCTGGTTCAGGATCGCTCCGAGCCCTCTGATCCCGTGGTGCATTAATGCTTACCGGCGCCCTGCTGATTCTTGCTCCGCTGTTTCTTGGTTTTGCCCTATCCCTTGAAAGCCGCCGCCTGATGACCGTTATTCACTACACGGTGGAGGCTCTGGTGTACTTCATTTTGGCCTTGCTGGGCCTGGGGTTGGGCCAGATGGAGGGGCTAACGGACCAGCTTGGCACCATGGCCAGCCAAATGTCAGCCCTGGTGGTGGTTTTGTTTGTGGCGAATATGGCAGGGTTGTGGCTGTTTCACCGCTGGCGGCCCATGACGCCAGAGCATCGGGAAGAAACCGCTGGAAGCGCGGGCTATGTGCGGCTGTTCATGGCAGCGCTGAAGCCATTACTGGCGGTGCTGCTGGGAATGCTAGCAGGCTATTTCCTTTTGCCGCCACTGCCGCAAGCGGAGCAGTTGGCAACCTGGTCTCTGATGCTGTTGTTGTTCCTTATTGGTTTACAGTTGCGCAATGCCGGGCTTTCCTTGCGAAAACTGCTGATGAACACCCAGGGCTTGGGTATCGCCCTGGTGCTCGTGGTTAGTTCGCTGCTGGCGGGTGTCCTTTTGATGCCCGTTCTGGGGCTGCCATGGCACGATGTGCTTGCTCTGGCCTCTGGGTTTGGCTGGTACTCCCTGTCCGGCATTGTGATTGGTGATGCGCTTGGGCCGGCATGGGGCGGTGTGGCATTCATGAACGATGTACTGCGGGAAATCATCGCCCTGGCGATCATTCCTCTGGTGATTGGCAGCCGGCCAGCCATGGCCATCGGCTACGGCGGAGCCACTTCCATGGATTTCACCTTGCCGGTAATCCGCAGTAACGGTGGGCTGAGTTGTGTTCCGGTCGCGATTGCATCAGGCTTTTTATTGTCATTCCTGTCGCCGGTTCTGATGGGTGTTTTTCTGTCGTTTGGCTAGACCCAGGCTCACATCGCGGTAAAAAACGTTCTCAGACTGTTCTGGTAGGTTTGGATAATCACATCTTCCAGGGGCAGGTCTTTCACTTCGGCAATTTTTTCAGCGATGAATGGCAGATAAAAAGGCGCATTTTCACGGCCACGGTAGGGCGCTGGCGTGAGGAAAGGGGCGTCGGTCTCCAGAAGGATCTGGCTGATGGGAGCCATACGAACAATATCCCGCACGTTTTCTGCCTTGTTGAAGGTGGTGATTCCATTAAAACCAAGATTCCACCCCTGATCCAGGGCATACCGGGCAAGCCCAGGGCCGGAGGTGAAGCTGTGAATCACGCCACGTCGCTTGAGCGACTGTTCAAACTCTTTGAGTATGGCGATTGTATCCTCGTCAGCATCACGGCTATGGATAACCACCGGGCGGTCACTGTCACAGGCAATCTGGAGTTGTCGCCGGAACACGTCCCGCTGAACAGCGCGATCTGCGTTGTCATAGAAGTAGTCCAGCCCAATCTCGCCAACCGCAACGATCTTGTCGTCCTGGGCGTGGGTGCGGATTTCTTTCTCTACGGCATCGTTGTAGCTTTCCGCCTCATGGGGGTGGATGCCTTGAGTGCCATAAAGCCACGGAGCCCGGGTACTGAGCTCGCGTACAGTTGCCAGGTTGCCCGGTGCCACAGCAATGGTAATCACCTTCTCGATGTTCACCCGCCGGGTTTCTTCCAGAATTTCCTCCAGGGGACGATCCTTGAGGTAATCCAGATGACAGTGGGTTTCAATAATCGGATGGTCGAATACGGGAATCTCGCGACGTTTCTTACTCATGGGCTGATGCTAGGCTCCAATACAGGCAGTCGGTTCAACTGCTATTCTGGTGTTCGAAGCTCTCAAGTTTATCAGTTGCCCATACATAGGCCTACATTGTCTCGTAGGGGCTTTCCTTGATGGTTGTTGTTGCTCGGGATTGATTCAGGTGGAGGTGTAGATGCACGTTGTTGTTATTGGTGGTGGCGTTGTGGGTGTAACCACAGCCTGGGAACTGAGCCGTCGTGGGCATCAGGTGACGGTGCTTGAACGCCATGGCGCGGCTGGGGATGAAACCAGTAAGGGCAATGCGGCCCAGCGCTCTTATGGTGTTGTGTATCCTTGGGCAGACCCGAGCATGGTTTTCAAGGCATTGCCCTGGCTTGTGCAGCAGGATCGCCCTCTCAAGCTCCGAATGCCGCCTTCTCTTGCGGCCATACAGTTTATGTTTTCAACGCTGCGCTATGCGTGGTCGCCTGGCCTTTTTGGTTTTAACAAGCGCGCTATGTTGCGCCTCGGAAGTCACTCCCGCGAGCGGTTTCTGAAGTTGGAAAACGAGCTGAACCTGAAGTTTGATGGCGCTCACAAGGGTTTGCTGCACCTGGCCAGTACCCCGGAAGAGCTGGAAGTACATCGTGGCACACATCGAATACTGAAAGAAATGGGCGTAGCGTCCCGACTGCTGACGCCGGAGCAGGTCTACGAGGCAGAGCCCGGAATGGCGAGAACCGGGCCACTATATGGCGCGCTCAGTTACGATACGGATGGCACCGGCGATTGCCACCTGTTCACCAGGGCGCTTGCCAAAGCCTGTGAAGATAAAGGTGTTAAATTTCGTTACAACGTTCAGGTGGAGCAGCTAACTGCCAGCAGCCAAAATGTTGAAATGGTGGTTCTGCGTAACGAGCGTGGGCAGACAGAGGCTTTGGCCGCCGATGCCTTTGTGGTCAGCGCGGGCTGTTGGTCCCCGGAGTTGGTTCGGCCTCTGGGCCTGAAGCTGCCTATATACCCAATCAAGGGTTACAGCATTACGGTGCCCTTGAAAGACCCGGGCAAAGCGCCTGCTACCACCATTCATGATGACAACTACAAAGTTGTGTCTACCCGCTTGGGCGATCGCTTGCGTGCAACCGGTTTTGTAGAGCTGGCGGGGTTCAATCGTGATATTCCGGAAGCGCGTATAGCGACCATTCGGAAGTCTGTTGAGTCCCGTTAC
Organism: Marinobacter sp. 1-3A; assembly: GCF_016597775.1. Lineage (NCBI taxonomy): Bacteria > Pseudomonadati > Pseudomonadota > Gammaproteobacteria > Pseudomonadales > Marinobacteraceae > Marinobacter > Marinobacter sp. 1-3A. The sequence continues at coordinate 241,611 of NZ_VCGZ01000004.1, read as the reverse complement.
CCCGGCTGTGCAAATCTTGACCTTGCAGAAACCTGGACCGGGTTCCGCCCCATGACACCAGATGGCCCTGCCATCATTGGCCGGGGCCCGCGCCGCAATCTTTACCTGAATACAGGTCACGGCACCTTTGGATGGACTTTGGCAGCGGCCAGTGCGGATGTGATTGCACAAGTGGTGGATGGTGAGGAGCCTACAGTTCCTCTGGATGCATTCCGCCCGGGACGCTATCAGGAGTGATTCCTCCGCAGCCTGAGGAGTCATTTTATTCGCGATGGAAAACCCTCAATAACTGGCTGATAAAGCACCGGCTCATTTGGCAACCGGCTCCATTTATGGAGCCGCGGCCAGCGTGGCTTGAGAAGTATCCTGAGCTGGCGCGTCTGGTGGAAAAACTCACCGATGATGAGTGCACTGATTTGGAGGAGGAGCCTGCAAAGCTGGCAGAACTGGCTTCTCAGTTTCTGCCCGACCTCGCTCTCTATTCACCTATAGTCGACCTTCCGGAGCTGGCACCCGCGTCTTCTGACGTTGTAGCTGCGACTCTGCCCGAAGCCAAAGCAACTGACATGCCCGGGCGCAAGCGAGAGCAGGCAGGCGCCTTTACCGCTGCGCTGGAGCCTCTTCAGCACACCATTCTGGACTGGTGCTGTGGTAAAGGGCATCTGGCTCGAACCCTGTTTACACAGAGCCGAAAGGACGTTGTGGGCTATGAGTGGAACTCGGATCTGGTGGCCGATGGTAACCGGATCGCTGAGCGATTCGGGGATGCTGTTCGAATATCCTGCCAGGATGTTATGGCGCGAGATATACTCGTTCCCGAGAAAACCCATGCTGTGGCACTCCATGCGTGTGGTGATTTGCACCGGCAATTATTGATTCAGGGAGTTGCCGCTGATGTGCCGCGGCTGAGCTTGTCGCCCTGCTGTTATCACAAACCTGGTAAGGGGGCGTATAAGGCTCTTTCTAAGGGGGTGTCCATTCACGAACCTGCCCTTGTTTTGGATCGCAACGATCTGCGCCTGGCAGTAAGGGAAACTGTCACTGCACCAGCTGGCGTCAGAGAGCAAACCAAGACCCTAAGTCAGTGGCGCTTGGGGTTTGATGGCCTTCAAAGAATGCTGCGTGGTGTGGATCAATACCTTCCCGTTCCTTCATACCCCCCAGGACGTATGCAAGAAGGCTTTCCTGCCTTTTGTCATTGGGCTGCCAACAAAAAGCAGCTGTTTTTACCCGAAAACACTCATTTTGAATTTTGGCTGGAACACGGCCAGCAGCGCCAGCGGGAAGTATACCGCCATGAGCTTGTCCGGCACGTGTTTCGCCGGCCTTTGGAGTTGTGGCTGGTTCTGGATTACGCGGTCTTTCTTGAGGAGCAGGGATACAGTGTGCGGTTTGGTCATTTTTGCCCCCGGGCACTGACCCCGAGAAACCTGATGTTGGATGCAACCAAAAAGTAAAGGCGCCCTAGGGCGCCTTTACTGACTTCAACTGCTTGCGTTCAGGTTGTGATCGAATTAACGACGAACCTGGATGCGCGCTTCAACACGACGGTTTTCAGCACGGCCTGCCGCAGTGGCGTTAGTGGCAACAGGCTCGGTAATGCCATAGCCTTTCGCGCTTACTTTGGAAGGATCGACGCCCAGAGGACCAGTCAAACGGCCAGCAACTGCTTCAGCACGACGCTGTGACAGAGCCAGGTTGTATGCTGCTTTACCTGTGTTGTCGGAGTGGCCAGCGATTTCTACAGAAGTTCCTGGGTTGTCTTTCAGGAAGTCTGCTACACGGCGGAGTTCCGCATCGTAGGCGTTACCGATTACTGAACTGTTCGTTGGGAACTGAACTTCAATGGTGAACGTCTCGACAGTTTCAGTTACGCCTTCGCAGCCGGTCTCGTCTACTTTTGCACCGGCCGGAGTGTCTGGGCACAAATCCTGGCTATCAACTACGCCATCGTTGTCGCTATCCAGTTCACAGCCGCGGCTGTCTACCATGGCACCTGCTGGGGTGTTGGGGCAGGCATCACGAGCGTCGGGTACACCGTCGCCATCGGCATCTGGCTCACAGCCAGTGCTGTCAACGGTTGCGCCAGCTGGAGTGCCTGGGCACTGATCGCGGGAATCGGGTACGCCATCACCGTCTGAGTCAGCTGGAAGCTGAGGTGCTGGAGCAGGTGCGCTTCCAACAGTACGGCTGAATGCAAAGCTGATGCCGAGGGAAACCTGGGTATCGAAGGTGCTTTCGTCGATGCCGTGGAATTCACGCAGGTCACCACGCAGAGATACCGCGTCTGTTACGTTATAGCGGAAGCCTGCACCCACGTTTACACGGGTTTCATCGTGATCTGTGCCGGCTGTGCGGTAGCTGATTGTATCGCCAACGCCAAAGTCAGCATGCCCTGCACCCAGAGATACGTACGGGTTCCATGCTTTGTCTGGGGTTGCGAAGTAGTAGATACCGTCTATGCGGAGCTCTTCGAAATCTGATGAGCCGGGAACATATTTACGGTCTGCATCTGCGCGCGAATAGATAGCTTCGACTGCCCAGTGTGGCTTGAACCGGTATTCCAGGCCAACACCAAACGTGCCGGTCTCGCTCAGATCGCGGGCATCGTCAAAAAGCTGGAAGGCGGCGAACGGGTTAACGTAAACCGTTTCCTTACGCTCAGCCAGGGCTGGGGCAGCAAGAGTTGTTGCGATGGCAGCCATCGCTATCGGGCGCATGATCTTCATGCAGGACCTCCTGTTCGGTTTATTTTAAAACGCTTTTGAGTCATTTAGGTGATCATAGAGCGTACATATAGCCAATTTAAGCTAAAGAGGTACAAAAAACAAAGAATTGATGATTAATGTTACATTAGGAAATGTACGTGCCGAGCGACTCACTTCAGGTTATGAACAGCATTTTACAGGGCAGGGACGCTGAAATAGAGGTGTGCACTTTTTTTACTGAAATGCATTTTCTCGCCGCCGCTAAAATGCACTTCGAAGGAGCTCTCATCTTCACCAACCACGGAGCCTGCGCCGAAAATGGAGTGAGTGAGGCGCGCATGATGCCATAGGGGGGCGTTGGTGCTGGTAGAGGCGTGAGCCTCGCCCTCGAGAGTTACACCTTCTTGTGAAGCGTAGCGCGAACTGACGGGTGTTAATGGAGCTTGCAGCTCCAGCTTGTTCTCAGAGCCTGGCGCTTTCTCATCGAGCCAACGCCCGAACTCACTGGCCAGATTAAAACAGAACTCCTCAACAAACCGGCTGGGGCCTTGATCACCATCCAGGTGAGGCTGAGCGCTCGCTGGGCGGGTGATCAAATGCAGAGCGTTTTGAGTTCGGGTCATGGCTACATAGAGCAACCTGCGCTCACTTTCTAAAGTTGCCCGGGCATCGTCCTGTGAGCGCGGGCTGTGGGGTAGATACTTCTCTTGCAGCCCTGGAATGATCACCCTTGGCCATTCCAGCCCTTTGGTGCGGTGGATGGTGGAGAGCAAAACCCCCGCGTTAGCCTGTGCTTCGCTGGCTTGTTGGCGCAGAGCCTTCAGGTGTGCAAGCGTGCCTTTGGCATCCTCGTTCAAGCCTTTCAAATACTCCCGAAAGCCGTGAATGGTATCAATGCGTTCCTCTGCGCTTTCGTGGGTCAGGGCCAGGCTGCGAACACCCTCATACAACTCAGTGTGCTCTGCATAAACCGTGATTAGCCCTGCAGCAGGGCCGGAATAGCCGTGCAGTTGGTTTAGAGCCTCGCCCAGTTTGCGTAGCTTGCGTGCCGCCATAGGAGCCAGTGCGCCGAAATCCAGTGCCAGTAGGCGCTCGTGCCAAGCATTGGAAAAACCGGCCAGAAAGCGCGCTAATTGTTCCAGCTCGGGTTCCTTGAGGCCAACATGGGGGAGGCGAAGAAGCTGGCGCGCTAGTTCCAAGCGGTCTTCTTCCGGTAATTTTTCAAGCGTACCGGAAACCACCTTTAACAGTGCCGTGATGGCCTGAACCTCACGGCTGAACAGCGCGCCTTTGCCCGCATCGATGCGATAAGGAATTTGCCGCGCCAGCAATTTGAGTTCAATGGGCACACTCTGGCTCCAGACCCGGAACAGGATGGCAGTATCGGCCAGAGTGCTTTCGGCTTCTTCGCCGAGGATCTGTAACACGGCCTCTGCATCATTCTCCACCCGGTGCAGTGCAATCTCGGTAGCCGGAGTGGAAGGGTGGGAGTGGCACAATACATCCTTGCGCCCGGTGTTGTGGCATATCAGGTGGTTAGCCAACAGAGCCACGCGATGACCATAGCGGAAGGTGTAGCTCAGGGTTTGTTCAAGCGGGCTTTCAAATTCATCGCTGAAGCGCTTCAGAATAAACTCCGGTTTGGCACCCCGGAATTCATAAATGGTCTGGTCCGGGTCCCCAACTACGGTAACCCTGGCGCGGTCGCCGGCAACATAGCGCAATAACAGATGCTGGATCTCGTTGGTGTCCTGGTACTCGTCCACCAGAATCAGATCCATCTTGTTGCCCACCAGTCGCTGTAAAGGCGGGTTCTGGTGTATGGCCATCACTGGCTCGTACAGCATATCCGCAAAACTGATCCGGCTTTGCCCTTTGCGCCACTGCTCGAAGCTGTGGAACAGATCAATCAGGTATCTGTGCTTTTCTGAGTAGCCCAGCTCTTCAAATACTATTTCTGCAGGCGACAGGGTGGTTTTCACCAGATCAATAAACCCAGTAGCTGTCTCAACAAAATCCTTCTTGTTACGCCGGATCTCATCTGCCAGATCCTCAGGCGCCAGCCTCCGAATTAATAGCCAGGCCTGAAAGCTGATCTCCTGCTCGGTCAGGATTTTTTCGGAGAACCCCGGCAGGTAGCCTTCACGCACAAAGCGCTTGTACAGCCGCAGCCCCATAGCGTGATAGGTGCGTATTTCAGGCAGTGCTAACCCGCTCTGGTGACAAATCTCCTGCAGTTTCCGTTCAAAATCCACACGGGCACTTCGGTTGAACATAAGCACCAGAATGCGCGCGGGGTCGTGACCTTGCTGCAGTAGGTAGCGAATGCGCCAGGCCAGGGTGGATGTTTTACCGCTGCCAGCCACAGCGGTGATCACCGAGTGTTCGTAGCCGGCGGTAATAATCGCCCGCTGTTCGTCAGTGAGAAAATCAGGCAGATCAAGGGCGGGGGATTCAAGGGTCTTTGTTGGCATAGGTGCTATTGTACTGGCCAACTGGTAGCGCGGGTACCTGTGCCGCATAATTGCTGACAATCTGTTGGGTTTACCTTTTACTACCCATCGTTCTAGTTGGGGGGAACAGAAGCAGTGGGGAACACTTTCCAAAATACGCTGTGAATACGTCCGTGTACGCTCGGCTCCGCCTCTCACTGCTAATGCTCCTGCGTCGCGGTGAGAGTCCGGGGTTGGCCGTCCATGGCCAACCCGTGAAGAGCTTTTCGCTCTTCACCCATGGCTCCGCACGATTTTGGAAAGTGTTCCCCACTGCTTCTCACCTCGACATTTTTAGGAGACGAATGTGCAAACTGAAAAATCGATAAACGTACTTGGGGAAAAGCTCGAAACCTGTAGTACAGATCCGGAAACCGGTTTCTATCGGGATGGCTGCTGCAATACAGGACCGGATGATCACGGATCGCATACTGTATGTGTTGTGATGACCGCCGAGTTTTTGGAGTTCTCCAAGTCTCGTGGGAACGACCTGAGCACGCCGGTGCCTGCGTTCGGGTTCCCCGGCCTGAAAGCCGGAGACGGCTGGTGCCTGTGTGCAGCTCGCTGGCGTGAAGCTTTTGAGGCGGGCAAGGCCCCTCGGGTGCGGTTGCGTGCAACGCATCAGGCGGCGTTGGCGCACTGTGATCTTGGTGATCTGAAGTCTCATGGAATAGACCTCAGTTAATGAGTCCTGAAACGGAAACCTTTTCGCCAGACCTGGACGCATGGCGTTTTCTTCAAGCCGAACTTGCGGCTGCAGGGCAGCGGCGGCTGGTGTTGGTGGAAGGCGCCCGCGATCTTGCCATGCAGTGGTTGCAGGCACTGCTGCCAGCTTTGGAGTTGGAAGGCGGGCTTTGGGTTGGAGGAGCAGGTGATGCCCCGGACAGTCGCCTGACCAGTATTGAGCCCGCTAAGACGCGCCAGTGGCTGGGTCGGGAAACGTCGGTCATTGTGTGGGATGGCTGGCGGGGCAATCCGCCGGATGGGTTTGCGGCGCTTTCGGGCACGCTGAAGGCGGGTGGTTTGTTGTTCTGGTTGATGCCTTCGCTGGAGGAGTGGGGGCATTTTGCTGATCCGGATTATTCCCGAACGGGTCTGGATCACGATGAGTCGCATCCTTTTGCGAAGCGAATGGCGGGCATTCTGGCGAAAGATTCGTCGGTGATCCGGGTGCAGCTCGGTTCGCCTCAGGTGTTGGTTCTGCCGGAGCTGCCCAGAGTAACGTCTGAGTTTACTGTAACCACAACACCGGATCAGCAAGAGCTGATCCGTAAGCTGGTGGCTTTCGGGCTTGGGCGCAGGCGTCGGCCAATGGTGGTGACAGCCGATCGGGGCCGAGGAAAATCTGCGGCTTTGGGAATGGCTGCGGCACAACTGCTGCAACAGGGTCGCCGGAACATTCTGGTAACCGCCCCTTCTAGAGATAATGTAAACAGCCTGTTCAAGCATGCCCGGGAAACCCTGGGCGCAGACGTACTGGAGGCGGGCACGGATCTGATTGAAACCGTGACAGGCGCTCGACTGCGCTTTTTGCCGATCCGGGATTTGTTGCGGGAAAAGCCGGAGGCTGAGGTGGTGATGGTGGATGAGGCTGCCGCTATCCCTGTGCCTTTGTTAAAGCGTGCTCTTTTGGGTTGGCCGCGGGTAGCTTTTGCATCCACTGTGCATGGCTATGAGGGTGCCGGGCGTGGGTTTGCTATCCGCTTTCGCCAGATACTCGATGAGAAAACGCCCCAGTGGCAGTCGCAAACGCTGTCTGAACCAGTACGCTGGGCAGACGGAGACCCGCTGGAAACCCTCATATCTGATCTTTTCCTGTTGGGTGCCGAGCACCAGCCAGTTGAGCTGGCAGATACAGCGGCGAACCAAGTCATGATTGAGCCCTGGCAGCCAGCCCGGGCTTCCGAGGCAGAGCTGGCGGAGGCATTTGGCTTGCTGGTGGACGCCCATTACCGCACAACGCCTGCAGATCTCCGGCAGTGGCTGGATGATCCTGCCGCCAGAAGCTGGCGAGCCACTGTGAATGGACAGGCTCTGGGCGTGCTATGGGGCGCTGTGGAGGGCGGGCTGAGTAATGATTTGGCAGAGTTGGTTGCCAGCGGCAGGCGCCGGGTGCGAGGGCATCTTCTGCCCCAGTCTCTGGCCAGTCATAGTGGGTTCCCGGAAGCGGCCAGCCAGCGAGGTTTGCGAATTATCCGCATTGCGGTATCGGCTCCTGCCCGGCGCTTTGGTCTTGGGAGCCGGCTGGTTGATGAAGCGGCCAAGGGTGCAGAACTCGAAGGCCTGGATTTTACGGGCACCAGTTTCGGCGGCAATTCCGACCTTTACGCCTTTTGGGCATCCTGCGGACTGGAATTTGCGCGCGCTGGGCTGCAGCAGGAGGCTACCAGCGGGGAGTATTCGGTACAGATGGTTCTGGCTCACAGCGCAGGAGCAGCCACTTTGGTTCCGCAGGTGCGAGACCGGCTGGCGCGACACTGGCTGACGCTGGTGCCACTGAACTGGAAAGATCTGGAGCCGGAATTGCTGCTTGAGATAACCGCTGGCCTGCCATCAGGGCGCAGGCCGGATGCTGCAGACATCCGGGACCTGCAGAATTTCTCGGCAGGGTACAGGGGCTTTCAGCTGATGCTTCCGGTTTTGCGGGAGCTAAGCATGGTTTCCGGCGTTGCAGTTTGGCTTCTGGAGCATGCTGAGGCGACTCTGTGGTGTCAGGCTGTACTTCAAGGATTGAGTTGGGCTGATCTTCAACGTGAAGGGCTATGTGCAGGGCAGCGGGATGGCGAGGATCGTTTACGCCAGGTTACCCGTGAACTTCTGCAGAAGGGGCCAGAGTTGTGACCCGCTCGATTTAATTATCAGGGCCACCTGCTCAGAATAGGCCACACTTACCTGATAGAGACTGCTCGTTATGGCCAAGGGAATCGGCTTCTCCCACCAATCGCTCCTGCTATCTGTTTTTTTACTGGCGTCAGGCCTCGTTGCTGTGACCGGATGTGCTTCAAGAGAGGCTCCTGCCAATCTGGGTCAACAGGCAGAAATCGCGTTGGGTTCAGATCTCTATCGAGCAGCAGCGAAAGCAGACTTTGATGCAGTCAAAAAGCTGAAGGAATCCGGTGCGCCGCTGAATACGCTGACAGGAAACGGCACACCGCTAATGGCGGCAGTGCAAGCAAAGGCGGATCGTGTCGTGTGGTACTTGTTAAGCCAGGGTGCGAATTCCGATCTTGCTGAAAGCGATCAGGTTACGCCGCTAATGGTTGCTGCAGAGCAAGGTGATCGCCGGCTGACGCGCTTGCTGCTGTCTGCTGGTGCCAAGGTAAACGCGAAGGACCTGAAGGGCTATACACCGGTTATGCGCGCTGCGGAGACGGGGCAGCTCTCGGTCGTGAAAATACTTCTGACCGCTGGGGCGAATGTGAATGTCAGCCAGGATGGGGAGTCACTGCTGATGAAAGTGGTTGCCACTGGAGACCTGCTCACTGCAGAAATGCTGCTTGCTGCAGGAGCAGATGTAAACTTCCGGGCAGAGAATGGTGAAACAGCGCTCGACGTGGCTCGCGCAAATAACCATCAGGATCTGGAAATGCTGCTGGTACAGGCCGGCGCTAATTTATAAAGCCTTCAGATTTAGCCCATATTATTCAAGCTGCATGGGATCGGTCTGATCGTCCCATACCGGCGGGAAGTGAGTGTCAATTACCGCATCGGGTACATCGCGAATGTCGGCGAATGACCATTGGGGGCTTTGGTCCCGGTCAATCAGTTTTGCTCGAATACCTTCTGCCAGATCGGGCCTGCGTACACATTCCCAGGCCATGGCCAGCTCCATGCGGAATACATCTTTCAATGACATCTGCTGGGCTTTTTGAAGCTGGTTCCAGACCAGCCAGGCCGATACCGGGCATCCGCCTTCGAGAGTTCTTACGTTGGCTTGCCACCACTCAGAATTGATAGGGGCAGCCAGCAGTTGATCAACGATCTCGGGCAGGCTGGAACCGGCGCACAACCTCGCAATATCACGTTCGTGCAGCTCCAGGTGGCTGGCGGGGAGCGCCGGGTAGTCCGGAGTTTCAGCCTGGCTCAACAAGCGAAACAAACGGTTGTCATCGGCTGCTCTGTTACCGCTCCAGCGCTCCGCCTGCAAGCTTGAGAGCAGTCCTTGATGGTTGGAGTCTGGTAATGCCATGTCTGCCAGCCCAACGCGCAGGGCGTCGCTCACATTCAGGTGAGCACCGGTCAGGCCCATAAATAACCCGAGGCGGCCGGGCAGGCGATTGAGGAACCAGCTGGCACCCACACCCGGAAACAGTCCAATGGATACGGCCGGCGTGGCGAGCGAAGCCTCTGGTGTAAGTAATCGGTACCGGCAGGCGGAAAACAGACCAAGTCCACTGCCCATGATGGGGCCATGCCCGATAGCAACGACGGGCTTGGGGAATCTGCGCAGAGCATAGATCAGTTCGTATTCGAGTCTCAGGATGCTGAAGGCGCCTTCTTTGTTTGTTGAGCCCGTTACTGATTGATAAAGCCCGCGCAGGTCGCTGCCCGAGCAGAATCCGGTTTTGTCTGAGCCGCGTATCAAAACAACACAGATGCGTTCATCGTCAGCCCAGCGCGCAAGGCAATCCCTTAATTGGGCGATCATCACACTGGATAAAGCATTTAGCGTTGTAGGGGAGTTCAGGGTCAGTGAGCCGATGAGGCCCTCACGACAAGGAAGTTCTTGAACCTCTACAGACATTAGTGGAGTCTCCGGGTGGTAAAACGCTTTCTGGTGCGGTTTTTTGTTTGCATAGCGTCTGTAACTGGATAAAAGTCAAAGATGGCGAGTCTTGAAGGAATCGCATTGATCTATGGCATTTGCGACATGTTACGTCTGTGCTATAACTTCTCGCCAGTTCTCTATTAGGTTTAGAACACCTATACGCGACACTTAAAACGATGATGAGAGGTTAATCATAATGAAACTTAAACACTATGCTGTTGCAGGTCTTTTCGCACTGAGCGCCGCCGTTCCTGCTGTAGCTTCTGCGGCTGGTAATGTAGAGGCAGGCAAGGCGAAGTCTGCAGTGTGTGCTGCCTGCCACGGCCAGAACGGTATTGCACAGATTCCGATGTACGCCAACCTCGCGGGCCAGCATGAGCAGTATCTGGTTTCTGCACTGAAGGCGTACAGAAGCAAAGAACGTAACGGCGGCATGGCGGCAATCATGCAGGGTCAGGCAGCTTCTCTCAGCGATGAGGATATTGCTAACCTGGCAGCTTACTACGCAAGTCTGCCAGCTGGCGGCAAGTAAGCGTTATTGCATTAGTACAGCAGCTCAGGCTGCTGTACTAATGATTCGGTAGCTTGGGCGATAAGCCGAAGATCCCGGTAGCTTCATGCGGTTATTGGCAACAAACTGTTCGAGCATAGCTTCAAGAGGCTTGATCAGGGACGGATCCCCAGTGATCTCAAAAGGTCCCTTCTCCTGCACCTTTCGGATACCCCCATCCTTTACGTTACCAGCCACTATGCCACTGAATGCCTTCCTCAGATTCGCAGCGATCAGATGGACCGGCTGATCGCGGTGTAGCTCCAGGGCCAGCATGTTTTCGTGATCCGGCTCGAAGGGCATCTGGAATACAGGGTCGATTTTCAGCATCCAGTTAAAATAATACGCATCCTGCATCGCACGGCGGAAGGTTTCAACGTCTTTGAGTCCCTTTTTCATGGTCTGGGCCACCAACACGGGGTCATCGATAATAATTTCGTACTTTTTGGCGGCTTCATCCCCAAGCGCTGTGCGGATGAATTTGTCGATCATCTCGAAGTACTCAGCATTTTCTTTTCTGCCAGTGAAAACCACCGGGAAGGGCAGGTCAGCATTGTCCGGATGCAGAAGGATGCCCAGCAGGTAAAGAATTTCCTCAGCGGTGCCGACGCCCCCGGGGAAGACAATAACGCCGTGCCCGCAGCGCACAAAGGCTTCCAGACGTTTTTCAATATCCGGCATGATAATCAGTTCATTAACGATGGGATTAGGCGCTTCTGCACCAATGATGCCGGGCTCAGTAATGCCTATGTAGCGACCGTTTTTAACCCGCTGCTTTGCGTGGCCTATTGTTGCGCCTTTCATCGGGCCTTTCATGGCCCCGGGGCCGCATCCGGTGCATATACTCAGCTCTCGCAAACCAAGCTGGTGGCCAACTTCCTTGCTGTACTGGTATTCCTCATGGCTGATGGAGTGCCCGCCCCAGCATACGACCAGATCGGGCTGCCGACCTGTCTTCAGAGCCCGGGCATTGCGCAGTATATGGAAAACCATGTTGGTCAGGTCTTCAGGCCCGTTGCCTTTCAGAATTCCTGCAAACTTGGGCGTGGAGTGGGTGTACACGATATCCCGCAGAACCGAGAACAGGTGCTCCCGAATCGCCAGGAGCATTTCATCATCCACAAATGCATGGGCCGGCGCGTTAATCAGCTCCAGCTTTAACCCTCGGGGCTGGGGTATCAGGCGTATATCAAAATCCGCGTAGGTCTGCATCAGGTCCTGGCAGTCATCGGTCACAGCACCGGTATTCAGCACAGCCAGAGCGCATTGCCTGAACAGCTGATACAAGCCGCCCTCGCTTTTATCTTTAAGTAGATTGACCTCGTGATTGGACAGTATTTCCAAGCTGCCCTCAGGGGATACGAGGGCATTGATGGTGGGTGCAGTCATGAACGGAAAAGCTCCTGAGTGTTGCGGTAATACCCGATTTTGAGGCATAACGCCGAAGCGTTACACTATGCGCTCTCCTGATCATACACCATTCGACAAAACGCCCATTTATGAAACTGCTTATTCGTCCTGCCTCTGAGGTTGCTATCAAGAGCAAGCCTGTTCGTCGTCGCCAGATGCGTCAGCTGCGCCAGAACATCCGTAGAATTCTGACCCGGCTTGACGAGGATATTGTCGTAGAAGGCAGCTGGGACCGAGTAGATGTTGATGTGCCCGAAGGCCGCGGTCTGGCGGGCGCGGTGGTGGATGAACTGATGCGTATCCCCGGTATTTCCACTATTCAGGAAATCGCCGCTTTCCCGCTTGTCAGCCTTGAGGATATTGCCGAAAAAGCCGTGGCAGCGTTCGCTGGCCGCCTCGACGGGAAAACCTTTGCTGTTCGGTCCCGGCGGCACGGAAAGCATGACTTCCGCTCAGTGGACCTCCAGCGTTTTGTGGGCAGCGAACTCTACCTGTCCGCATCGGGTGCCAGCGTTGATTTGCGCTCACCTGAAGTAGAGGTGCGTATCGAGGTGCGGGACGACCAGTTCCACATTGCCAATCGCAAACATCGCGGCTTGGGGGGCTACCCGCTGGGCAGTGTCGAGAATGTATTGACGCTGATCTCGGGCGGTTACGATTCGTCGGTAGCGGCCTATCTGATGCTGCGCCGGGGCATGCGTAGCCACTTTTTGTTTTTCAATCTTGGTGGTGTCGCTCACGAAGTGGGTGTACGCCAAGTGGTTCACTACGTGTGGAGCCGTTACGGAGCATCCCACGGCGCCAAGTTTATCTCCGTGCCTTTTGATGGTGTGGTGGAAGAGATCATGAAGTCGGTTAGTCACCGGCATTGGGGCGTGGTGCTCAAACGGCAAATGTTGAAGGCCGCGAGTGAGCTTGCGCGCAGCAATAACGCCGCTGGCCTGGTGACGGGTGATGCGGTGGCCCAGGTGTCGAGCCAGACATTGACCAACCTGAACGTTGTTGACCGGGCCAGCGACGAAGTGGTTTTGCGCCCTTTGATCGCCATGGACAAGGAAGCCATCATCAAGCTTGCGCGGGAAATTGGCACGGAGGCCTATGCGCGCAACATGCCTGAGTATTGTGGTGTGATCTCCCAGAAGCCGACTACCCGGGCCCGCTTGTACCGGGTGGAAGCCGATGAGGCCGAGATGGATCCCCAGGTTCTGGTGCAGGCCATTGAAGCCCGTGAAGAAACGCTGGTAAGTGACTTGCTGGATACCACTATCACCCCAGAAGATGTGGAGCTGGTAAAAACACCCGCTGTAAGCGACGTGGTTATTGACGTGCGCCATCCGTCGGAAGGAGAGCAGTCGCCCTTGATGCTCACTGGCAACGAGATTCTTAAAATCCCTTTTTACGAGTTGAACCGCAAGGTGCCAGAGCTTCCCGCCAACCGACAGTACCTGCTGTATTGCGATCGCGGCACCATGAGCCGAATGCATGCAGTGCACCTGAAAGCAGAGGGGCACGGCAACATCAAGGTTTACGCGCCCGCTTCATAACGAATTAGCTGCCCATGCCTTTGAAGAACTGCTGTACGTTCTCGCTCAGGCTGTCCAGATCATAGCCGCCTTCCTGCACGACCAGTGTTGGAAGGCCAAGCTGGCGCATGTGTGTGCCGAGTTTGCAGAACCCTTCCGACGATACTGACACCTTGGCTTGGGGGTCGTCTTTATAAATATCAAAGCCCAGCGTCAGAATCAGTGCATCCGGCTGGAACAGCTTGATGGCCGCCATAGCCTCCTCCACCTTCGTGAAAAAGTCGTCCTCTGATGAACCATGAGGCATGGGCAGGTTGATGTTGTAACCGTACCCCTCACCTTCGCCACGCTCATTCTCAAAGCCAGACACCACCGGGTAGAAGTTGGTCGGGTCGCCGTGAATGGATATGTAGAGCACATCGCTGCGCTCATAGAAGATTTCCTGAATGCCCTGGCCGTGGTGCATGTCGGGATCCAGAATAACCAGACGAGGGAACCGGGATTTCATGTGCTCGGCGGCAATGGCGGCATTGTTGAGATAGCAGAAACCACCGGCGGAATCCTTGCGGGCATGATGCCCTGGTGGGCGGCACACGGCGTAGGAAGTGCGATCTCCCGCCATGAGCGCGTCAGCGGCCGCCAGGGCGGTTTGCGCAGACCAGTAGGCCGCTTCCCATGTGTGCTCCCCAATGGGGCTGCTGCCGTCGGCCTGATATCGGGCTGCTTCTGCCAGAATGCCTGTCAGGTGGTTGGGAGAGCGAACGAAGATGTTAGACATCACTTCCTCCCCCCAGTCGTCCATTTCCTTCCAGCGACGGTGAGCTGACTCGAGAAAGCGCAGATACCCCAGATCGTGCACCTTGGCAATCGGCCGGGCTCCCTGGTCAGAAGGCTGCAATACCGGTATTCCTGCCGCTTTCAAACCCTCCAGCATTTGGTGGGTGCGATCTGGCACCTCCTGAGGCTGACGCATCTGACCCCGGGTGAAGTAGGATTGGGGGGAATGCTTGTCTTGAGCTGGATGGAAAAATGCTTTCATTATCCGACCTCCTGGTTTCCGGTGCTGCTGCGGTATTACCCAGTTGCTGTGAATGCAGACACTGTGAGTATGAGCACTTGGGAGTATAGGCACAGATTGGGATTGGTCAAAAGCCGGGCCATCGACTTTACAGGTAGTGATTCAGCATCCAAGATGAAGGACGGATTCAATTCATACAACCGTGCACCTTTGTGGGTGTCGTTACTGACTGAACAGGAGCCGAAATGATCGAGTCACCACTGCTGGGAAAGATGACTGGCTACATCGGCGGTCGCTGGACTGACAATGAACAGGGCAACACCTTTGATGTTTACAACCCGGCAACGGGCAAGGTGATTGCGCAGGTTGCCTCCATGCCTGAAAGTGAGGTGAAGGCGGCGATCGAGGCAGGCAAGTCTGCGCTGCAGCTGACCCACCCCTACTCCATCGAAACCCGCAGGAAATGGCTGGAAGACATTCGTGATGCGCTCAGGGCAAACAAGGAAGAAGTAGGCAGGGTCCTGTGTCTGGAGCACGGCAAGCCTTTGAACGAAGCCCAGGGTGAGGTGGATTATGCCGCGGGCTTTTTCGATTACTGCTCGAAGAATATTCAGGCGCTGGACGCTCACGAGCTCCCCGGAAAACCACGAGACTGTACCTGGACCGTTCATTATCGCCCGGTTGGGGTAACGGCTCTCATCACGCCCTGGAATTTTCCCATTGGTATGATTGCCAAGAAGCTGTCGGCGGCCCTGGCTGCTGGTTGTCCCTCAGTGATCAAGCCGGCAAGCGAAACGCCATTGACCATGATTGCGCTGTTTGAGTTGATGGACAAGCATGTGGGCCTGCCTGATGGCATGGTGAACCTGGTGATGGGAAAGGCCAGCGTGATTGGCAAGGTTCTGTGCGAAAGCCCGGATGTGCCCATGTTGAGCTTTACCGGGTCGACAGAGGTTGGCCGTAAGCTGGTTGTGGATACCGCTGACCAGATTAAAAAACTGGCTTTGGAGCTGGGTGGCAACGCGCCGTTTATCGTATTTGATGATGCGAATCTGGACGCCGCCGCAGACAACCTGATTGCCAACAAATTCCGTGGCAGCGGGCAAACCTGCGTGTGCGCAAACCGGATCTTCGTGCACGAAAAGGTGATGGACGCCTTTGGTACGAAGCTTGCGGAGCGGGTGAACAAAATGACTGTTGGGGATGGCATCGCAGGTGATGTTGATATTGGTCCACTGATTAATAAAGCCGGCTTCGACAAGGTAAAACGCCACTTGGAAGACGCCTTGAACAAAGGTGCTGCCCTGGTTGCGGGCAAGCAGCCTGGTGATCTGGGTGAGGGCCACCTGTTTTTCCCGCCAACGGTTATTTCCGGCGTCACTCCGGATATGTGCTGTTCACGGGAAGAAACCTTCGGGCCCCTGGTGCCTATGGCCAGTTTCCGCACCGAGGAAGAGGTTATCGAGGCGGGTAACGATACTGAATTCGGCCTGGCTTCCTACGTGTTCACGGCAGATGCGGAGCGTGCCCAGCGGGTAGCTGCAGGTTTGCGGTTTGGGCACGTGGGTTGGAATACAGGTTCAGGGCCTACGCCTGAGGCGCCATTCGGCGGCATGAAGGCATCTGGAATCGGCCGCGAAGGCGGGCTTGAGGGGTTGTTCGAGTTTGTCGAAGCGCAAACGATACCGAGGGGGTTCTGATCTCTGGGCAGTCCTTTTAAACACAGAAGGCGAGCCAATGGCTCGCCTTCTGTGTTTTCGGCAACTGTTTAAGGTGTAAATATAACCTTAACAGAACTGTCTACATCGGCTTCATCAATGTAGCCGATGCTGCCTGGCGTCGATGAAACCCGCGCTTTCATTGCTGCGGCATTGTTTACTTCGGCGGGCGGTTGGCCACGGCCGGTAAACACCTGCTTGGACCAGAAGGCCTTGAGCTGGGCATCGTTGCGCCCGGTGATCTTGTCGTGGAACTGAGCGCGCACCGCGTCGCCACTGGCCATTTCAAATGTTGTGGCTTTCTGTCCGTCGGGCAGTTCATTACTGCGATTAAGGTACAGATCGCGCACTTGATTTTCGGTGATGCTGTCTGGGCCAGCACTGTGGCCGATCACTACAACATCGGCCAGAGCAAGGGGGCTAACCAGCAAGCTGGCCGCAAACATCAGGCTTAGCTTTTTCATAGGGGCCTCCGTTAAAACGCCGAGTCGAGTTTCAGGGTGTAGACGTTGGTGCTGTTTTTGCCAGCTGGCAGAACGTAAGCAGCATCCAGTCCTCCTGCAGCATTCTCAAAGCCGGTTACGTGAGTAACGTCCCCTTTGATTGCAACACCTGGTGTGATGTCCCAGCGTGCACCAATACTGTATTCGTCTCTCCGGGTGTTCAAAGCTGGTCCGAGAAAGGTGCGGTCGTCGTTATCCGTACTTTCGATCCAGCCAATTACCGCGTAGGGGGTTACGCTGCCAAACCGACGACCCACGGAAACGTATGCAGAGTCTGTATCTGCAAATTCTCCGTCGATTTTTGCCCGCGTTACTTCCGAGATAACCTGCCAGATGCCATCGTCATAGCCCAGGCCTAAGCCCAGGAACAAGGCTCGTTCACCATCTGAAAGGGCATACTCATGTACGCCATCCTGGTTAAGGTCAATATCAATGTTGACCTGAGCTGTTCCGACAATCGCTCTTGCAGTCCAGACATAGTCAGTCCACGAGAGAGTGGTGCCGAAAACGTTCCTCAATTCTGAAGGCCCAGTGGTTCCTTCTTCATCGGTGAATCCGGTGAAGAGCTGGCCTGTAACGGCTGAGTTGTCCAGATTCATTGTGTAGGTTGCATCTGCCCCTACATAGCTTTTTATAGAAATTGGGCCGTAAACGCTTTGTGGTGGCCGAGCCCAAGGCTGGGAGTAGCCCACTTCCAGGGAGTCGGAATACATGAACAGCGGCAGGCGCATTTTACCTGCACGGAGCTGCAGGTTGTTTATGGGGCGGTAGCTCAGGTAGGCCCACTCAACTACGGGGTCCCAGTCCTCTGCGCCGCGCCCTACCAGCTGGAAAACTGCCTGGCTCTTGTCAGAAACGTCAAACGTTCCTTGCAGAGCGAACAGGCTCAGATCTGCCACGCTGGTCTTTTCGGTTATACCGTCAAATCCCGCATCGTTGCTGGATTTTGCCACACCGGTGCTGAAGAAACCGTTGAAACGAACACGGTCATTCTTGGCGGTATTCACCTGCTGTTGCATGGAGTCCAGCTGCTGTTGCATGCGCGCCAATGTGTCTTCTGTGCTTTGGGCCGAAACGGAGCCCGCAGCAATGGCCAGAGCCAGCGGTGCGAAATGTAGAAATTTCTTCATAAGGAATTGGTCCGTACGTCTTTTGTGGTTAATTTACACGCGGAACTGGCTGGCAACGGTTTGCAGGCCGTTGCTGACGCTCTGAATATCGCGACTGACGTTATCCAGCTCATCGGTGCTTTCCATGACTGCCTCGGCATTCCGGTGCATGTCCGTCATGTAAGTGGTTACTTCGTTAAATGTCGTGCTTTGTTCGTAGGTGGCAGCAGCAATCTGTTCATTCAGCTCACTGATCTGCTGCACGTTTTGCAGAATGCGGGACAAAATCTCACCGGATTCAGTGGTCGCTTCCACGCCCTCATGGGCTTTATTTACACTGGCTTTCATGGAGGTAACCGCTGAAGACGACAGCTTGGAGAGCTCTGAAATTACACCCTGAATTTCTTCCGTTGCTTTGTGGGTACGTACTGCAAGCCCACGCACCTCGTCAGCAACCACTGCAAAGCCGCGGCCATGTTCGCCGGCACGCGCTGCCTCAATCGCGGCGTTCAGAGCCAGCAGGTTGGTTTGTTCTGCAACGGTTTGAATGGTGTCCAGCAAACCCCCGACCCGGGCAGAGAACTCGTCGAACTGATTCACCAGACCAGCGGTATTCTCAATGTCGCTGACCAACTCGCGGATGGTGGCCACATTTTTCTGTACTTTTTCCTGGCCCGATTGGGCGAAGCGCGCTGCGTCCTGGGTCTGGTCCGAGGCGCTGGAAGCAAAACCTGCTACTTCTTCAACACTTTTTACCAGTTCATCCACAGAGTTACGGGTAGAAGAAATTGCCTGTGCCTGGCTGCTGATGCGCTCAAGGTTGGCCCGGCTGGCATCGGTCAGGTGGCCTGTTGCTGTGTTCAGTCCATTCACGTCATCGCTGATAGTGGCAAATGATTTATGCAGCTTGGCAACGAACAGGTTGAATTGATTAACCAGTTCCCGGAGTTCATCCCGGCCTTCATAGTTCAGGCGACGAGTCAGGTCGCCTTCGCCAGAGGCCATGTTCTTCAGGGAGTCGATAATCTGGGTAAGGCTGGTGGAGATGGAACGACCGATCACCAGGCTTATTGCGATCAGCACTACAACGGTAGTGACAAGAATAATCAGCGCCAGAGTTTGGGCATTTGTTGAGGCTTCAGCGGTTTCCGAAATGGCGCCCTGGAACCGTGCACGATTGTTTTCAAGCATGGCGTTCAGGCCAGCCTGCAGTTGCTCCAGACGGGCTGCGTTACGGGCTGCGTCGTCGCCAATGCGTGTGAAGTCCGCTGTGCCGTCGATAATGGAGGTGGCAAGGCGGGACGCGTTGTCGTAGTAGTTGTCGAGGTCCCGGCTCAGCTTTTGAATATTGCTGGCTTGGGCGGGGCTCAATTCCGCAATTTTTTCCAGGTTGGTCGCAATGGTGTCTCGGTAGGCCTGGGTTGCTTCCAGCTGCTGGTCGTCCCCCGTGGTAACCGCACCACTGATTTGTTGCTCCATCAGCTTTAGCTGGCCTTCATTAATAGTGGTCAGTTCCAGCGTCGGATAAAGGCGATCTTTTACCTCGCTCAGGCGTTCAGAGTTGGAGCGTTCTGTTATAAACGCGAAGCCCTGACTGATGACAAATGCGAGGATGGCAATGCTGACCAGTAAGCCAAGCTTTTGTGAGATTTTAAGTGATGACAGCATAGTCTTTTCCTGACGGAACAACCCAATGTGGCGGAATCAGCATATAGGTTGCTATTAGTAGGCGAAATGGTGATTGTGTTTCGTGCTGTTATGTTCTGTTGTCGGCTGATTTTGCAGTAACTTTATAGTAAGGCGAGTCTAAAATGTTAAGCCATCGATCGGGATCGGGGCAGGCTCGGTCACGACTTGTTATAATCTTCGGCCAGAATTCCCCATTCTCCGGACTACAGTGATTTCCCCATGGATGTCTCCCACATTATAGATTCCCTGAATGATGCCCAGCGTGAGGCAGTTACGGCACAGAATGACCACTTGCTGGTGCTGGCGGGTGCCGGCAGTGGCAAGACCCGGGTGCTGGTGCACAGGATTGCGTGGTTGATGCAGGTGGATCGGGTTCCGCCTACGGGGATTCTGGCGGTCACCTTTACCAACAAAGCTGCCAAAGAGATGCGTTGCCGCATCGAGGAGATGATGAATATTCCGTCTCGGGGCCTTTGGTTTGGCACCTTCCACGGTATTGCTCACCGGCTGTTAAGGGCGCATTCGAAGGATGCCGGGCTGCCGGAGAACTTCCAGGTACTGGACAGCGATGATCAGCTGCGCATGGTCAAACGGGTAATGCGGGAAGCCCAGATTGATGAAAGTCAGTTTCCACCCAAGCAGGCTCAATGGTTTATCAGCAGCCAGAAAGACGAAGGTTTGCGGGCCGACCACATTCAGGAAAATCCGGGAGACCATTTCACCTCCACCATGGTGAAGGTATACCGCCGCTACGAAGAACTGTGCCAGCAGAGTGGACTTGTGGATTTTGGCGAGCTATTGCTTCGCTCCCATGAACTCTGGCTGCACCGGCCGGAAATACTGGCCCATTATCAACAGCGCTTTCAGCATATTCTGGTGGACGAGTTTCAGGACACCAACACAATTCAGTACGCCTGGCTGCAGGTTCTTGCGGGTAATCGTGTACCACTGACTGTGGTGGGCGATGACGACCAGTCCATTTACGGCTGGCGTGGCGCAAAAATAGAGAATATCCAGCAGTACCAGAGGGATTTCCCGAATTCCCGGCTGGTGCGGCTGGAACAGAACTACCGTTCCACTCAATTGATTCTGAAAGCCGCTAACGCCGTAATTGCCAACAACCAGGGCAGGCTCGGTAAAGAGCTTTGGACAGATGGCGTGGAAGGTGAGCCCATCAGTCTGTACGCAGCATTCAACGAGCAGGACGAAGCCAACTATATCGCCGATAGCATCTCCAGCTGGGTCAATGAAGGCAACCTGCGTAGCGAATCCGCCATCTTGTACCGCTCCAACGCCCAATCCCGGGTGCTGGAAGAATCCCTGATGCGCCAGGGCATACCTTACCGCGTATATGGCGGCCTGCGCTTTTATGATCGCCAGGAAATCCGCAACGCCTTGGCTTATCTGCGCTTGGTGCATTATCGCCGTGATGATGCGGCTTTTGAGCGCGTGGTGAACTTGCCCACTCGCGGCATAGGCGCCAAAAGTCTGGCCGAGCTGAGGGAGTACGCAACCAGCCAGAGTATTTCTCTGTGGGAGTCCGCCGAACGATTGCTGGAGGCCGGGCAGGTAAAAGGCCGGGCCAAAACCGGGCTGCAGGCGTTCCTCGATATTATAGAAGAGCTGTCTGCGATGGCTGAAGGCGCGTCGCTTCATGGGCTTATGAAGCAGACTATCGAAGCCAGCGGCCTGAAGGACTACCACGCCAGTGAAAAAGGCGAGAAGGCTCAGGCCCGGGTGGAGAACCTGGAAGAGCTGGTTAACGCCCTTGCAGATTTTGATGTGGAAGAGGGTGTGGACCCGCTCTCGGAGTTTATTGCTCAGGCAGCTCTGGATGCTGGCGAATCTCAGGCGGAAGATCACGAAGACAGTGTGCAGCTCATGACTTTGCACTCTGCAAAAGGCTTGGAATTCCCGTTGGTATTCCTTGCCGGTGTTGAAGAGGGTTTGTTCCCTCACAGCATGTCTCTGGAAGAGCCGGGGCGCATGGAGGAAGAGCGGCGGCTGGCCTATGTGGGCATCACCCGGGCCATGAAAAAGCTGGTGATCACCTATGCGGAATCCCGTCGTTTGTATGGTCAGGAGAAGTTCAACGCGCTTTCCCGCTTCGTTCGGGAGATTCCCAGTGACTGCCTGCAGGAAGTACGGTTACGCAACACGGTAACCCGCCCAGCTATGTTGGATCGTCCTAATGAGGGCTTGTTCAGTCAGGACTCTGCCCAACAGACCGGTTTCAGCCTGGGGCAGCGGGTTCGGCACCCCAAATTTGGCGAAGGTGTGGTGATGAATGCTGAAGGCACCGGGCACCACACAAGGGTGCAGGTGAATTTTGATGAAGGTGCCAAGTGGTTGGTGCTGGCTTATGCGCCGTTGGAGGCCTGCTAACTATTATCGGGGAGCGCAGGCAGGGGGAAGGCTTTTCAAAACACGCTCCTTGCGGCACATCCATGTGACGCTTGGGCTCCGCTTCTCACTGCTTTATGCTCCTGCGTCGCAGTGAGAATCCTGGGTTGGCCGTCCTTGGCCAACCCGTGAAGAGCTGTCGCTCTTCACCCATGGCTCCGCACAGTTTTGAAAAGCCTTACCCGGCCTCCGCTATCGACGCTGTGCTAGCCTCCTACTACATCAATACCGCGTAAATAACCCCAGCCAGAATGACTCTGTAGATAACGTAAGGCCACATGCCCACCTTGTTCAGCCATTTCAGGAAGAAGTGGATAGCGGTAATGGCAATAACGAAGGATGTAACGCCCCCTACCAGAAATGCACTCCAGTCCACGGCAATATCCGAAGTCGCTACTTCCAGAAGCTTAACTGCAGAGGCCAGAGCGGTAATGGGAATGGCCAGCAGGAACGAAAAGCGGGAGGCTGTTTCCCGGCTCATGCCCAGGAACAAACCGGCAGTTATGGTAATGCCAGAGCGAGAGGTGCCGGGTACAAGGGCGATGGCCTGTGCGATACCTACCAGTAAAGCGTCTTTCCAGTTCAGAGAGTCTATCGAACGTTGGCGTTTGGGCATCCAGTCTGCAACACCCAGCAGCAGGCCGAAGAACAGGGTGGTGGCAAAGATGATTTCTACCGCCCGCAGTTCGTTATCGATGATATCCAGTAACGCCAAGCCCGCGAGGCCAGCCGGGATTGTGCCAATCACCATATACAGCGCCAGTGCGCCCTGGCCGACTACGCGGCGTTGGCTCATGGATATGAGGCCGTCGCGGGCGATGCTGAATACGTCGGTGCGGAAGTAGATCACTACCGCCAATAGGGTGCCCACGTGAACCGCAAGGTCGAACGCGACGCCCTGATCCACCCAGTCAAAAAATGCAGGTACAAGGATCAGGTGGGCTGAGCTGGAAATCGGCAGGAATTCGGTCAGTCCCTGCATAAGGCCAAGGAAAAAAGCCTGGAGAAAATCCATTCTGTTGGTTCCGTTCGGGTCAGAGGTTTGCGGTTCAATGGTAAGAAAGATGGGCGGGATATTAGCAGGGTGGTGGTTGGCTGAACAGGTCGCGAGCCCCGGCACTGTGCTTTGTAAGGTAGACCCGGCCAGTCACCGGGGCTACGCGCGGCGGTCAGGCCGGGAATTTATCTCGGGTATTGTTGGCGATCCGCACCAGAACCAGCATCAAAGGCACTTCCACCAGCACACCAACTACTGTGGCGAGCGCCGCACCGGACTGTAGGCCGAACAGAGCAATGGCAGCAGCCACGGCCAGTTCAAAAAAATTGCTTGCGCCAATCATGGCGCCGGGTGCGGCGATGCAGTGGCGAACCTTCCACAGTCTGGCCCAGCCGTAGGCGATGAAAAAAATCAGCACCGTCTGGATGATTAGCGGCACGGCAATCAGCGCAATGTGCAGTGGGTTCTCCAGGATGACTTCGCCTTGAAAGGCGAAAAGCAATACCAGGGTGACAATCAAAGCTGCCGGCGTAATGGGACCCAACCGCTTCATGAACACTTCGTCGTACCACTGCTCGCCTCGGCGTGCGATTAATGTGCGACGGGTGAGATAGCCGGCGGCCAGCGGGATCACGATATACAACACAACCGACAGAATCACTGTATCCCAGGGCACCTGGATGTCGGAGATGCCCAGCAATAAAACCACAATGGGCGCGAAGGCAAACAGCATAATGATGTCGTTCAGGGATACCTGCACCAGTGTGTAGGCCGCATCGCCTTTGGTGAGGTAGCTCCACACGAACACCATGGCCGTACAGGGTGCCGCGCCCAGTAAAATGGCGCCAGCCAGGTATTCGCTGGCCAGTTGCGGAGCAATCCAGGGCTCAAACACCACCATCAGGAAGAACCAGGTAATGGCGAACATAGTGAAAGGTTTGATCAGCCAGTTCACGATGGTGGTAATGGCCAGCCCTTTCGGCTCTTTTCGTACACCAACAATCGCACCAAAATCGATTTGCGCCATCATTGGAAAGATCATCGCCCAGATCAGGATAGCGATAGGGAGAGACACCTGGGCGTATTCGAAGCGGGACAGGGTTTCGGGTATTCCGGGCGCAAACTGGCCCAAGGCTACGCCGGCAACAATCGCCAGAGCAACCCAGACCGAAAGATAGCGTCCGAATAGATCCATGCCCTCTGAGGGAGTGCTTGCGGCTTCAGTAATTTGGCTCATGGTGTAATTTGTAATCTCGCTGTCCGGGTGTCTTTACTTTGTCATCTTCGATAATTAGTATCGCAAAAAAAGCATATATGGAAAACCGAATATGCAAATTAATCAGGATTGGACAGCTTCATGATTAGAGACGTTGTTCCTCAGCAGGAAACTGCGTTGAAGCACCAAGACTTCAGCCCGGTCTCCGTTTTCAAGGCCTTGAGCGATGAGTTACGGCTGGCAGCTTTGCTGCTTATTCGGGGGCAGAAGGAATTGTGTGTGTGCGAACTGACAGAAGCCTTTGCTGTGTCCCAGCCGAAGGTCAGTCGTCACCTTGCCACATTACGAGAGGCCGGACTGGTAGAAACAGAGCGTCGTGGGCAATGGGTTTACTATTCAGTGAACCCACAGTTGCCGGACTGGGTAGCTCGGATTCTTGATGAAACGGCGCAAAATAATAAAGCCTTGATCGAAACGCCTATGGCGAAGTTGCAGGCAATGGCCGAGCGCCCGGCACCGCAGTGCCCCTGAACATTCATTGGATATATCACCTGCGAAATTCGCAAGGAGAACACCATGAGTAAAATCAAAGTAGGCATTAACGGGTTTGGCCGTATTGGTCGCTTGGCGTTAAGGGCCGCCTGGGAGTGGCCTGAACTGGAATTTGTGGCGATTAATGACCCGGGCGCAGACGCTCATACTTTGGCTCATCTGCTGAACTTCGACAGCATCCATGGCCGCTGGAGCCGTGAGGCAGCTGCTGATGGCGATGACATGGTGATTGATGGCCAGCGCATTCGTGTCACTCGTAATAAAGCCATTGCCGATACCGGCTGGTCTGGATGCGATCTGGTGATCGAAGCCAGCGGTGCGCACAAGACAGTGTCGGCGCTGCAGGGCTACCTCGATCAAGGCGTAAAACGGGTGGTGGTCACCGCGCCGGTGAAAGAAGCGGGCGCGAAGAATATTGTTGTGGGTGTGAATGAAGATATTTTTGACCCGGCCAGGGATCGAATCGTAACCGCGGCGTCGTGCACCACCAATTGTTTGGCGCCAGTGGTGAAAGTGATTCACGAGAAACTGGGTATCAAGCACGGCTCCATTACCACCATCCACAGCCTGACCAATACCCAGACAATCATTGATGCGCCCCACAAAGACCTGCGGCGGGCGCGGGCTTGCGGCAGTTCGCTGATCCCCACCAGCACCGGCTCAGCGACGGCGATTATCGAAATATTCCCGGACCTTAAAGGACGTTTGGATGGCCACGCAGTGCGTGTTCCCCTCACCAACGCGTCTCTGACGGATTGTGTGTTTGAGGTGGAAACGCCCACAGATCGCGATGCGGTAAACCGGCTGCTCAAAGAAGCCTCAGAGGGTGAATTGAAGGACATTCTGGGCTACGAAGAACGCCCGCTGGTATCCATCGATTACAAAACAGATCCGCGCTCGTCCATCGTCGATGCCTTGTCCACACTGGTGGTCAACGGAACTCAGGTGAAGATCTACGCCTGGTACGACAACGAGTGGGGTTACGCCAACCGCACCGTTGAACTGGCGCGCAAGGTGGGCCTGGCTTGATATGAATACCGCCATTCGTCAGTACCTGGTGATCACGGGTAATTATTGGGCCTTCACCCTGACGGATGGTGCCCTGCGTATGCTGGTGGTGCTGCACTTTCATCAGCTCGGATACTCGCCCCTTGAAATCGCTCTGCTATTCGTTTTCTACGAGTTATTCGGGGTGGTGACCAATCTGGTGGGTGGTTATCTGGGCGCTCGTATGGGTTTGAATCGCACCATGAACATCGGGCTGTTCCTGCAAATAGCAGCCTTGGCCATGCTGGCTGTCCCGGCGGCCATGCTCTCAGTGCCCTGGGTGATGGCGGCGCAAGCTTTGTCTGGTATTGCCAAAGACCTGAACAAAATGTCTGCCAAAAGCGGTATCAAATTGTTGGTGCCAGATGAACAGCAGGGCACTTTGTATAAATGGGTCGCCATACTGACGGGATCGAAGAACACGCTGAAAGGCGTGGGGTTTTTTCTGGGTGGCGTGCTGCTGATGTCGGTGGGTTTCACCGGCGCGGTGCTTACCATGGCTGCGGCTCTCGGGTTGGTTTGGCTGGCCAGTCTGTTTTTGCTTAAACAGGAATTGGGCAAGAGCACCGCAAAACCCAAATTCCGGGAGATTCTTTCAAAAAGCCCTGCCATTAACGTGCTGTCTGCAGCCCGTATGTTTCTGTTTGGTGCCCGGGATGTGTGGTTTGTTGTGGCTTTGCCCGTTTATCTGCATACGGTCTTTGGTTGGGATTTCTGGAAGGTCGGCGGCTTTATGGCCACCTGGGTCATCGGCTATGGCTTTATCCAGACCATAGCGCCCCGGATTACCGGCACAAGCGAAGGCAAGCAACCTGCCGCATTCTGGGCAGCAGCACTGGCATTGGTTCCTGCGGCTATTGCCCTTGGTCTGATGGCCGGCTGGTCACCACAGATCGTGGTTATCGGTGGTTTGTTGCTGTTCGGAATCTTGTTTGCCATCAATTCCTCCCTGCATAGCTATTTGATTGTCAGCTATGCCAGAGGTGATGGTGTATCCCTGGATGTGGGTTTTTATTACATGTCCAATGCCGCAGGCCGACTGCTGGGTACAATATTGTCTGGCTGGGTGTATCAGGTTTACGGGCTGGAGGCATGCTTGTGGATATCATCGGGTCTGGTATTAACAGCAGCGTTGCTGTCGTTGATGCTGCCGGAAAGGCATGTGGCTGAAGCATGACAGCAGGTGAAATCAAAAACGCAGAACCAGCCCTGCACCTGCTTCAATCTGAAGGTAGCCGCTGCTGCGGTAGGTAAGTTCGCAGCCGCCGGAGCAGAGCACAGAACCGCCGGAATCCAGGGCTGTGTAGATTCCACGAAGGTCCAGTCGCAGGCGCAAGCTGTCGTTAAGTAAGAATTGATAACCACCTCCGAGGGAGAGCGCAAGGCGATGCTCCGTATCGAAACCTGAACCCTTTGGCTCAAGCCGCGTTACGCCCAACACCCCAGAGGCAAAGCCACCGTGGGTTTTTCGGCCCGGAAAGTAGAGCCCACCGAACTGCAGCTGATAAATCGTAACGTCAGTTGCCTGTGCTCCCGTGGTAAACAAACCGCTATCGAGCTTGGCCGAGGTATCCTGCCGGCCAAAATACAGTTCGCCCTGCTTGCCTGCTTCTGGCAGGTCAAAGTTTAGAACAATCCCTTGGCTAACAGAGTCCTTGAATTTGATTTGATCCTTGGTGCTGGCGCTGGCGGATTCAATATCGATAGAGCTGCCCATGCGGTAGCCTGCGAAAGGCGTGATGCCAAAATCGGCAGCTACTGGGCTCGAAATCAGGGAAAGGGCTGTCGTGAGTATAAATAGCTGCCTGAAGCTCATGGGCTGAGGATCTCTGATTTCTTGAAAGGACTGTGTCGGGCGATAATGTATAAGCATTACAGACTCGGGCAATCTTGCCAATAGGCTAGACTGACCCGGAAAGAAAGTTGCCCTGCTAGTCTATCGAACCTGTTCTGAAGGGAGTTTTTTCATATGTCCATTTCGAGCTTGGTAGTAATCACCGGCGCCAATCGTGGAATTGGTCTGGAGCTTGCCCGCCATTATGCTTCTGAAGGTTATGAAGTAGTGGGTGTTTGCCGGCAATCGTCTGATGAGTTGGCAAAAGTGGCGAGGCAGGTCATTGAAGGCGTTGATGTCACCACCGCTGAGGGGATCGCAAAACTGAAAACCGGGTTAGCAGGCAAACATATCAGCCTGCTGATCAACAATGCTGGCCTGTTACAGGATGAGGTGTTGGGCAGTATCGATTTTGACTCTATCCGTACACAAATGGAGATCAACGCCTACGCGCCCCTGCGTGTAGCTGAGGCCTTGATTCCTTTAATGGGGCAGGGCAGCAAGATCGCCAATATCACCAGCCGCATGGGTTCAATTGCCGATAACGATTCTGGTGGCCGTTACGGCTATCGAGCGTCCAAGGCGGCGTTAAACGCCTTTGGTAAATCTCTGGCGATGGATTTGAAACCCAAGGGGATTGCTGTCGCGCAGCTGCACCCTGGTTTTGTGAAGACCCGAATGGTGAACTTTGGCGGCCTGATCACTCCGGAAGAGTCTGCCCGCGGGCTGGTGGAGCAGATTGCCAGGCTGAACCTGGAGAATACCGGCTCTTTCTGGCATAGCAATGGTGAAGAGCTGCCCTGGTGAGTATCAAACCACGCATTCTGCTGCTGTCGGCGTACGACGCTGCCAGCCACAAGCGCTGGCGTGAACAGCTCATTGCACTGTTGCCGGAATATCACTGGCATACACTGATATTGGCTCCCCGGTATTTTCAGTGGCGTATCCGCGGCAACCCGTTGAGCTGGCTGAACGAGCTGTGTCTTCAGGAACCCTGGGATCTGGTTATTGCCACGTCCATGGTGGATCTCGCAACCTTGCGGGGCTTGCATCCACAACTGGCGAACACACCTTGCTTGCTATACATGCACGAGAACCAGTTTGCTTTCCCTGTCAGTAACCAGCAGCAGGGGCGGGTGGAGCCCCAGATGGTCAATTTGTATGGCGCGGTGGCTGCGGATAGCGTGGTATTTAATAGTGCCTGGAATCGAGACAGCTTTCTGAAAGGAGCATCAGAGTTTTTGGGCAAGATGCCGGATGCCGTGCCGGAAGGGCTGATTGAACGTCTTCGGCTAAAGTCCAGAGTGCTTCCGGTGCCTATTGAAGATTATCTGTTTGTGGACAATCCGGAACCCTTGAACAGAGCGTGTCCACATCTCCTCTGGAACCACCGCTGGGAATACGATAAAGCGCCAGACAGGCTGCTGGGCTTTCTGGCGCGACTTGAAAATCGGCAGCAGCCATATCGGCTAAGCCTGGTCGGAGAAGGCTTTCGTAATCACCCGAAATCGTTTGATCAGATAGCGACCCGGTTCAGTCATCGCCTCGAGAACTGGGGCTTTCTGGAAAGTCGGGCTGAATACGACAGGCTGCTACGCAAGGCAGATATTGTTTTATCTACCGCGCTTCATGATTTTCAGGGGCTGTCGATGCTGGAAGCTATGGCGTCCGGATGCGTTCCTCTGGCGCCCGACCGGCTGGCGTATCGAGAATATGTGCCCGACAGCTGTCGCTATGAAAGCCATGAGCAGGACGCTGGTGCGGAAGCTGAAGCTGCGATCAGCTGTTTGCAACGGATTCTGGAGAAACCGCCCAGCCAGTGTCGGCCGGACCCCTGGAAAGCATCGGTACTGGCAGAGCAGTACCGGTTGCCGTTTGGTGAACTCATCCGGGCCCGCCCGGATTGAGCTGGCACTCAGGCTGGCTGTTCGGGCACTTCCCGGATCCGACCTTGTTCATCAATGGCAACGTATACAAACCGACCTTCAGTGACCTTGCGCGGGTGTTTGGCTGCACGATCAAGTGTCCACACTTCCACATGGATTTTCATGGAGCTGCGGCCGATGTCTACCAGTTCGCAGTAGCAGCCCACCTGCGAACCCACTCGCAGAGGTGAGAGAAACTCCATTCCATCCATTGCCACAGTGGCATTGCGGCCCAGAGATATGCGGCCAGCCATAGTTGCTGCAGCAATATCCATCTGCTTGACTAGCCAGCCAGCAAATACGTCGCCATTGGCGTTGGTATCTTGTGGTAGGGGAACAATCTGAAGGGTCAAGTCGCCGCGGGGACTGGGTTTGTCGTCATCGTACGCCGTCATGAAGCCTGCCTTTTATTAGGTTCTGGAATTATTTTCTTAGCATGGTAACGACCTGCAGCACGGCTGCAAGCTTATTTATTGCTTCGGCACAATATTTCAGCAGGTGTAACAAAGCTGTCATACAGAAGCTCTAGTCTTTAGCCATCAGTAAACCGGTGCTGTACACAATTTTAGTGACTGATGGAGATTTAACGTGATTAAACCGAATACAGCTTTTGCTATTGTTGCACTGACTGGCGGGTTATCCATGCTTTCCGCTCCGGCATTGGCCCGTGACACCGTAAACGTTGTGGGTTCTTCAACGGTTTATCCTTTTGCCACGGTTGTGGCCGAGCGCTTTGGCCGCAACACCAGCTTCCCAACACCCAAGCTGGAATCAACCGGTTCTGGCGGCGGCTTCAAGCTGTTCTGTGCGGGTATTGGCACTCAGCACCCGGACATTACCAACGCCTCCCGCCGCATGAAAGCCAGCGAATTCGACATGTGCCAGCGCAATGGTGTGGAAGCCATTACCGAAGTAAAAATCGGCGCTGATGGCATTGTAATCGCAAACTCCAAACAAGCTGACCAGATGGATCTGAGCCTGCGGCAGGTGTTCCTGGCGCTGGCCAAAGAAGTTCCCGACCCAAAAGGCGGTGACAAGCTGGTTGCCAATCCTTATGAGAAGTGGAGCGATATCGATTCCGGCCTGCCAGCTAAGGCCATTCGTGTGATGGGGCCGCCTCCTACGTCCGGCACCCGTGACGCCTTCGTAGAAATTGCGATGGAAGGTGGCTGTAAGACCTACGGCTTCATCAAGGCCATGGAAAAGAAAGAAATGCGCGGTGTTTGCCACAATATGCGCGAAGATGGCGCATTTGTAGAGGCTGGCGAAAACGATAACCTGATCGTGCAGCGCCTGGTGCAGGACAAAGACACCCTGGGTATCTTCGGCTACAGTTTCCTGATGGAAAACAGCGGTGAAATTCAGGCGACAACCATCAACGGAGTGGCGCCAACACCAGACACCATTGCCGATGAGAAATACCCGGTTGCCCGCTCTCTGTTCTTCTATATCAAGAATGCACACGCAGGTGTGGTTCCAGGCATTGCCGAGTATGCACAGGAATTTACCACTGAAGGCGCGTGGGGCGATAACGGTTACCTGGTGGATGTGGGGCTGATCCCTAACCCCCGCAACGTGCGCATGGAAACCGCGAAAGCAGTTCGGGAACTCAAACCAATGACAGGTGATGAGCTTTAATGCAGACGGCTGATTTATTGCCCCTGGTTCTGGTGCTTGCCGCAGTAGCTTACGGGTTCGCTTATATGCGTTCCCGGGCTGTGGCAGCACCCCTGGGGGGCATCCGTAACCTCAAGGCCCTGCCGGCATACTATGCCGCCAGGGCTGCGCTTTGGTGTGCGATTCCAGCCCTGATCATCCTGGGTGCCTGGGCCGCTTTTGAAGGCAAGGTTATTCAGAACGTTGTGATGGCTTCCCTGCCGGCAGAGTTGACGCCGCAATCGGCAGGGCACGCCAGCCTGACACTTTCCCAGATCAGTAACCTGGCAGCAGGTAAGCTGAACCCCGCCATGGTGCCCGATGGCATTTCCAATGCGGCCGTATTGTTGCAGGAGTTGCAAGAGCAAAGCAGTCGCTTCAAAAGTCTTTTGGTTGTTTTGATTGCGGTTCTTGGCGGCACCTTCGCCTGGACACGAGTGGCCCCGACTATAAACGCTCGCAAGAGCGTGGAGCTTACGCTTCAGCGCCTGTTCTTTGTGTGTGCCGCTGTGGCGATACTGACCACCATCGGCATTGTTTTTTCCGTTATTTTTGAAACCGTCCGCTTCTTTGGCAAGGTGCCGATGAGCGAGTTTCTGTTTGGCACCAACTGGAGCCCGCAAACTGCGTTGCGGGCGGATCAGGTAGGTTCAGAGGGTGCCTTCGGCGTTATTCCGCTCTTCACTGGCACCCTGATGATTTCCGCCATTGCCATGCTGATCGCCGTGCCGGTGGGCCTGTTGTCTGCGGTTTATCTTTCAGAATACGCCAGCCCACGGATGCGCTCGGTGGTTAAGCCATTGCTGGAAATGCTGGCGGGGGTGCCCACAGTCGTTTATGGCTTCTTTGCGGCGCTCACGGTAGCGCCTTTCATCCGTGATCTGGCTCTGATGGTTGGCCTTGAAGCTTCCTCCCAGAGTGCTCTGGCAGCGGGCTTGGTGATGGGCATTATGATCATTCCCTTCGTGTCTTCGCTATCTGATGACGTGATCAACGCAGTGCCACGCAGCCTTCGCGATGGCTCCCTGGCATTGGGTGCCACTCAGTCTGAAACAATGAAAAACGTGATTTTTCCGGCGGCGCTGCCAGGCATTATGGGCGGCATTTTGCTGGCTGCATCCCGTGCCATTGGTGAAACCATGATTGTAGTGATGGCCGCTGGCCTGGCTGCAAATCTGACGGCCAACCCTCTGGATTCAGTGACTACGGTGACAGTTCAGATTGTCACCCTGCTGACCGGTGACCAGGAGTTCGATAGCGCCAAGACGCTGGCTGCCTTCGCACTGGGCATGATGCTCTTCATCGTAACGCTTCTGCTGAACGTGATCGCACTGAAAGTCGTGCGTAAATACAGGGAACAATATGACTAAGCCAGGTTCACACGCGGAGCGTGAAGGCTCGCAGGCGGAGCTGATTCGCCGTTCGCTCAAGCGCCGCTATCGCAAGGAGCGCCGGTTCCGCCTTTATGGCATCACGGCCATCTCCATTGCGCTCTTCTCGCTGGTGATTCTGTTTACCGACATTATCAGCAAGGGATACACAGGCTTCATCAAAACCACCGTGACCCTTGAGGTGCATCTGGATGGCGAACTGATGTACCTGAACGATGCCTCAGATCCGGAACAGATCGCCATAGCGGACTTTCAGGCGCCCATCATCAGGGCCATGCAGGCGTATTTCCCGGAGGCTTCCAGCCGGGCGGATATGCGGGAGCTCAGCCGCATGACAGGCAGTTATGCCAGCAACCAGGTTCGCGACTTGCTGAAGGAGAATCCGGATTGGCTGGGCACTACCCGCACCATTGAGTTCCCGGCCCACGATACGGTGTCCGTTTATGTAAAGCATGCCGGCGACCCTGGCTACTCCATACGCCTCACAGAGCAGCAACAGCGCTGGACGGATGAACTGCTGAGTAAGGGCGTGATCGATACCGGGTTTAACGATGTGTTTTTCACCAGTGGTGACTCTCGGGAGCCGTCTAACGCCGGTATTCTGGGCGCGCTGGTTGGCTCCTTGCTCACCATGGGCATTACCCTGGTCATTGCCTTCCCGGTGGGCGTAGCCGCGGCGATTTATCTGGAAGAGTTTGCCCCCAGCAACCGCCTGACGGACTTTATTGAGGTCAACATCAACAACCTGGCAGCCGTGCCCTCCATCATCTTCGGGTTGCTGGGGCTGGCGGTGTTTATCGGCCTGTTCGGTATGCCTCGCTCGGTGCCCGTGGTGGGTGGCCTTGTGTTGGCGCTGATGACTCTGCCCACCATCATCATTTCGAGCCGTGCAGCCATAAAGAGTGTGCCCCCGTCGATTCGGGAGGCAGCCGAAGGCATAGGCGCGTCAAAAATGCAGGTGGTGTTGCACCACGTTCTGCCGCTGGCCATGCCTGGCATGCTGACCGGCTCCATCATTGGTATGGCGCAAGCCCTGGGAGAGACAGCGCCTCTGCTGTTGATTGGCATGGTGGCGTTTATTGTCGAGATACCGGATGGCTTCTTCAGTTCCGCCACCGTGTTGCCCGTACAGATCTTCATCTGGGCCGGCAGTGCAGAGCAGGGATTCGTGGAGCTGGCCTCCGCCGGCATTATGGTACTGCTCGCCTTCCTGATCACCATGAACGCGTTCGCCATCTGGCTGCGTAAACGCCTTGAGCGCCGTTGGTAAAGAGACAACACTTATGAGTATTAGTATGAGCCCTGCAGAAACCACGATTGAAGAAGGCAAAACCGTTGGCATTCCCTTCTCCGACGACCCCAAATTTCATCTGCGGAATGTGGAAGTCTTCTATGGCGAATCGCCGGCCATTAAAAACATCAGCCTGGATATCGCCCGCAACGAAGTTATTGCGTTTATCGGGCCTTCCGGCTGCGGTAAGTCCACCTTCTTGCGCTGCCTGAACCGGATGAACGACAGTATCGAGAGTTGCCAGATCAAGGGCTCTTTGCTCTTGGACGGCCAGGACATCTACGACCCCAAACGGGATGTGGTGGAGTTGCGTGCCCGGGTGGGTATGGTATTCCAGAAGCCCAACCCCTTCCCCAAGTCTATTTACGATAACGTCGCCTACGGGCCCCGCATTCATGGCCTGGCCAATCGCAAGTCTGACTTGGACGACATAGTGGAAAACAGCCTGCGTAAGGCTGGCTTGTGGAATGAGGTTAAAGACCGCCTTGATGCCATGGCAACCGGCATGTCCGGCGGACAGCAGCAGCGCCTGTGTATTGCCAGAGCCATAGCGGTCAGCCCGGAAGTGGTGTTGATGGATGAACCTTGTTCGGCGCTGGACCCGATTGCAACCGCGCGCATTGAAGAACTGATTGCCGAGTTGTCCGAAAGCTACACCATAGTGATCGTGACCCACTCCATGCAGCAGGCTGCGCGGGTTTCCAATCGCACCGCCTACTTCCATTTGGGCCATCTTGTGGAAGTAAATGACACCAGCAAGGTATTCACCATGCCGGAACATGAATTGACGGAATCCTACATCACTGGCCGGTTTGGCTGATTCAGGGTTTCAAGAACAGGGGGAGAGTCACAATGCCTACGAAAAAAGATGACGTATACGGAGATCATATCTCCAATCGATTCAATGATGAGTTGCTGGCTCTGCAAACCCGATTCCTGAAAATGGGTGGTTTGGTGGAAACCCAGATAGACAGCGCCGTTAAGGCGCTCATTGAGGGCGATGGCCAGCTGGCGGAAGAGATCCGCTCCAAAGACAAGCTGGTGGATCGGATGGAGATGGATATTGATGAAGAGGCGATGCTGATCATTGCCCGCCGCCAGCCGACAGCTCGTGATCTGAGACTGGTTATTTCTGTGATCCGAATGGTTGCAGATCTGGAGCGGGTGGGCGATGAAGCCAAGAAAATCGCCAAGTTTGCCATCAAGCTCCTGGATGAAGGTCAGTCGCCCCAGGGCTATGTGGAGGTGCGCAATATCAGCGCCCATGTGATGACCATGCTTCACGATTCACTGGATGCGTTTGCGCGCCTGGATTCCGAGCAGGCACTGCGAGTAATGAAGGAAGACAAACGGGTGGATGAGGAATATCAGGCTGCGGCCCGCACCCTGCTGACCTTTATGATGGAAGACCCCCGTAACATCTCACGGTGCATGTCAGTGATGTGGGTTCTGCGGTCGCTGGAGCGGGTGGGGGATCACGCCTGCAACATTGCCGAGAACGTGATTTTCATGGTCAAAGGCGAAGACGTGCGCCATACACCCATGGAAGAGGCGGAGCGGGTAGTGGGGCGTTAAGCCCCACTCTAGCCAAGCCAGGGCTGCTTAGGCCTGCTTCATTTTGTCGGTATAAGGTGGCCAGCCCAGAGGTTTTCCTGCCAGCAAGTGCAGGTGAATATGGAATACCGTCTGGCCAGAGTTTTCGCCGCAGTTCATCACGGTGCGATAACCGTCTTCGGCAAAGCCCATCTCCTTTGCGAGCTTGGCGGCTACCCAGTACAGGTGGCCAACCAGCTCGCGATCCATCTCTTCGATGTCGTTAATGGTCGCGATCAGCTTTTTCGGGATAATCAGCAGGTGCACTGGCGCTTGCGGGTTGATATCACGGAATGCCAGGCTGATATCGTCTTCGTAAACGATATCCGCCGGGATTTCGCGGTTGATGATCTTGGTAAAAAGGGTTTCGGACATCCTGGTTTCCTTTTATTTGTTGTGACTCGATTGTTCAGGTACTTAAAGCTGGTTCAGGCCCGGTAGCCGGGCAGCTAACTGGCGGATAACCGCTGGCAGCTCATCGTCGATTCCCATGGCATAGCGTGCCACCCGGTTACGGGCAAAGGGCAGCGCGCGGGCGGTGCCCAGGCCGATGTTCCTGAGCAGGTGCAGCGGCGGAATCTGGTTGCTGAACAGGTGATAAAACGCATCCATGGCAAACATCATGCGCCGGTTGGCCGGTCGCCGTTGCGTCTCATAGCTTACCAATACCGAGGCGTCGGCCAGATCCCTGCCAGCCCTACGTGCTTCTTTCAGAATAGATTGCAGGCACTGGGCATCCTGAAATCCAAGATTCACACCCTGTCCCGCCAAGGGGTTGATGGTATGGGCAGCATCCCCGACAAGCACAATGCGCCCCGCCGAGTAGTGCTTCGCGTGCTGGCGGGCGATGGGAAAGCTGGCGCGGTCCTCAATATGGGTAAGCTGCGGAAGCTCTGCCGGGAAAGCCTGCTGTATTTCTGCCATCAGTGATGCATTGTTCAGGCTTTTCAAGCGGGCGATTTCCTCTGGTGAGTCGTACCACACCAGTGATGCACGGCTTTCACCCGGGTGGTCAGAGCCGGCGGCGTAAAGCGGCAGGAAGGCTCTGGGCCCTGAGGGATAGAACCCTTGCCAGGTAATGTCTTGCACCGGCCCCTGATAGCGAACGGAAATGATCATAGCCTGCTGGCCATACTGATTCCGTGTAACGCCAATGCCTGCCATATCCCGCACCCGGGATTGTGCACCATCTGCACCAATAACCAGTGTGGCACTCAGCTGCGCACCGCTCTCAAGCGCAACTATGGCCAATTCGCCCGTTTGGGTAATACCAGTAACGCCATTGCCGGCGAGTATGGTGACAGAGGGTTCGGCTTCTGCAGCCTGCCAAAGGCTCTGCTGGGTGACTGAGTTTTCAACAATATGGCCAAGGTGAGAGGCATTCAGCCCGGCGGCGTCGAACTCCACCTGATTGGACGTGCGCGGTAGCAAGTTACTCAGGGGGTGGCGGGTTTCGTCCCACACCGCGAGACGGCGATAAGGCGTGGCGCGCATACCCAGGATATGATCCCAGGCGCCAAGGCTTTGCAGATAACGCTCACTGCCTGCGCTGAGAGCTGACACACGGATATCGGGGGCCGAATCGGGATCGAAACCGGGGGCGGGGGCGCGGTCAACCATCGCGACACTGAAGCCTTCCCGCCCGAGACCGGTGGCAAGTGCGGCGCCGACCATGCCGGCGCCGACAATTACAATATCAAAAGCTTGAGTCATATCGGGTTCCTGTCTGATGCCCCACAGTTTACGCGATGGCAAGGATCAGACAAGCGACCGGGATCAAGCCTGTTATGAAAGCTCCGTTAACCTATCATGCCCGAGACCAATTGCTCCGAGGCATCCCCGGGCTGGCGCCGGCCCTTTTTAAGCCAGGCAGGCTTCTGGGCACCGGGCTTGATGAAGCCCCGATTGAGCACGATGGGTTGTACCAGGTTCAGGAAATCCCGGGTTTTCATGTGCAGGGTTTCGGTATGGCTGCCTGCGGCAAAGGCGAGCTCCGGCTGTTCTGTCAGCGGCTCAGCACAATACACCGTCATCCCGAACAAGCTGCCGAAGGGCGGCATGGCGCCAACTTCACAATCCGGGAAGCGATCCTGAAACGCCTGCTCGTCGGCAAGGTCTACAAAGTCCGTATCCAGAATGCGGGAAAGGCTCTCCCAGCGAACACGCCAAGTTGCCGGCATGACCAGCATGGCCATTTTTCCATCGAGTTCGATAATGACGGTTTTGACAACCTTGTCACCCGCAATCTTTACATGGTGAGCCAGTTGCTGAGCGGTAAACGCGGGGGGGTGGGTGAGGCACATGTATTCAACATTTGCCCCATCCAGAAATTCTTTTAACTGCTGAATCGGCATAGTGACAGCCTCCTACCAGCATGGACAGCAACCCGGAATGGCTTGATATGAGCTCCACTCCGACGACGTTTGACGGGGCCATCAGGCCCCGTCATTAATCGTCAGCTTAGCTGAGGTTGTGCCGAATGCGAGTAACGGGTTGTATCTATGCGATACGAATTGCTACTTCACTCGCTTTTGTACAAATGCACGTCGCGCTGGGGGAAGGGGATGGAGATACCTTCGGCATCAAACGCTTTCTTCACAGCCTCCTGCATGGCCCAGTTGAATGGCCACAGGTCGCCGGCCTTGGTCCAGGCGCGCACGGTCAGGTTGACCGAGCTATCGCCCAGACTACCAACAACCACGAGAGGGGCGGGATCTTTCAATGCACGCTCGTCTTCAGAGATAAGGCGTAAAATAATGTCTTTCGCCTTGTCGATGTCATCGCTGTAGCCGATGCCAAAGGACATGTCGCAGCGACGTGTTTCATAGACGCTCATGTTGGTCAGGCTGGCATTAGACAGCTGGCCGTTAGGGATCACCACGCGGCGGTTATCGAAAGTATCGATAATCGTGTACAGAATAGTGATTTCTCGCACTGAGCCGAGAAAGCCCTGTGCTTCAATTGCATCACCTACTTTGAATGGCTTGAACAGCAGGATCAGCACGCCGCCTGCAAAGTTGCCCAGACTGCCTTGCAGCGCTAAGCCAACGGCCAAACCGGCGGCACCAATGATGGCAACGAAGGATGTGGTTGCAATGCCAACCATGGAGGCGACAGAGACGAGCAGGAGAATCTTCAGAATGACGCTGATAAGGCCGCACAGGAACTTGTTCAGGGTCGGGTCTTTTTTGCCAAGCTTAGCGTCCAGCACGTTTACAAGGCGATTGATCAGCCACATACCGATAATCAGGGTGACAATCGCTAGCAGGACTTTCGGGGCATAGGTCATGACCAATGTGATGGCTTGATCCATATATTCTGATGCGCGCCCGTCCGCGCTGAATAGGTCTTCCATAGTGATTCCTTATTAGTTCCTGATGATGAATGCGTAACGCTTGCAGTTAAAAATCCAGTGCAACCGGATAGGTTAAAGACTTTATATAGCAGACAAACTGGCTAAGGTATATCTGAATTGCAGAGCGCGCATGGCTCAAGCCGGGGTTTTTTCTGCAGCCCACTTGAGCAAGGCGCGAGAATCCCCACGAACAAGGATTCCCCCCTTCTTTTGCCCAAGCTGGTAATCGTACATAGGATCATAGTAATCCTGTAGCAGCGGCTGAATCCAGGCGTTATGACCTTCCAGGGTGCCGTTGTGTTCCTGTTGCTCGAGCGCTTGCTCCATAACATTGCGCAGCTGGCGGTACCGTTCGCCTCCCAGTCGTTTACTAATGCGTTCAAGCGAGCCCAGCAGGTAATCACGGAAGTTCAGCCAGCCAGCTTCTTCGCCATCTCTTTTTATATAATTGGAGGCCATGTGCTCGACATAGTCTTCCCGGATAATGCGGGTGCGGTCTTCCAGCGATTCCTCAAGAATGAGCAGGGGAGTGCGGGCCATCCGCTCTTTCAGTGCTTCGGGAAGGGCGCAGCGGCCAACCAGGCGGCTTTCATCTTCCAGATAAATCGGGCCGTCCTTCAGGTGGCGCGCTTTCAACAGGGCAATGGCCAGGCGATTTTCGAAATCTATTTGCGATGGCTGGGGAGTTACTTGCCGCCCAAAGCTGGAGCCCCGGTGATTTGCCAGGCCTTCCAGATCTACCGGGTTGGGGAGTTGCTGCAGTACACGGGTTTTGCCAGTACCTGTGCGCCCACTGATAATGCGAAAATCACTGGATTTGATGAGCGCGTCGAGGCTGTCGATAAGGAACCGGCGTAAGGCTTTATAGCCGCCCTTTACGAGTGGGTATTCAATGCCGGTATCCTTGATCCATTGTTGGGTTAGTCTGGATCTCAAGCCGCCACGGAAGCAGAACAGATAACCTTCTGGATGATTTGCCACAAACCGCATCCAGGTTTCAATGCGCTGAGCCTGGATATCCCCGGAAACCAGTTGGTGGCCGAGCCGGATAGCTTCATCCTGCCCTTTCTCTTTGTAGCAGATGCCGACCCGGTGTCGTTCTTCATCATTCATCAGTGGTGCGTTTATAGCGCCAGGGAAGCTGCCTCTGGCAAACTCCACTGGTGCCCGGACATCCATCAGCGGGGTGTCGTTCAGGAAAAGTGAGAGGTAGTCTTCAGTGTCGGGTCTGCTTGGCATTTCAGAGCTCAATCGCTTGCCAGAATGAGGCGGCAGTATAGCGGAAGTGCGAAAAATCCGTGAAAAAAAGGGCAGCCCTTGGGCTGCCCTTTACCGGAACAGGTCGGCGCATCCTTGCGCTGAGTGCAACAACCGTGTTGCGAATCCTTTTGCCACTCCGTGGTGCCGGCGTCCGAGCCAGCGGTCCGAATAGTTATCCCTTAAGCCAGATATCCCTCTATCCCTGCTTCTCCCTGCATTCCATGCCGGGGTGCATCCAGTGCGTCGTCCTTATCCTTATCATCCTTGACGAATCCACTATACCAATGGGTGAGTTGGGAAGGATGTGAGTCATGCACGCTTGTGTTTGGAGTTTTCGTCGAGAGATTACTGAAGCGTAATTATATCAGTATGTTAAGAAAATCCGGGTGGTGGTTGTAGTGGGTGCGCACGAGCGATTGCTGCAAGATCGCACACACTTGTGGGATATATCTCACACGGATTCGGGCGAATTTCTCAAGTCTCTTTTGCTGCTTGAGGGGAGGCCGGGCCAGGGCAGGAGCCCAATCAGTATTCCCGCGCCGTCGGCAGCTACATCTGCCAGCGAGAACTCCCGGTAGGGAAGAAGGGCCTGAACAGCTTCAATGCCAAACCCGAAAGCCAGCAACGCCGGTGCGTACCAGATGGCGCGGAGCTCCGGCCAGGCCAGTCGCGTAACCAGTGTGAGCTCAATAAACGCGATCAGGTGGTTCACTTTGTCGCTGGGAGCTGAAGGGATCGGGTAGCTGCTGCTGGTGGTCGCCAGAAAGCCAATGGCAATTACCGATAGCAGCAGGGCAAAGCGCCACAGCGGCCGGAAGTTCAGCAGGCTTGTCAGTTGGTGTTTCAG
Organism: Marinobacter sp. 1-3A; assembly: GCF_016597775.1. Taxonomy (NCBI): domain Bacteria; kingdom Pseudomonadati; phylum Pseudomonadota; class Gammaproteobacteria; order Pseudomonadales; family Marinobacteraceae; genus Marinobacter; species Marinobacter sp. 1-3A. Next base: position 200,756 of record NZ_VCGZ01000004.1, on the reverse strand, counting down.
TGTTCCCATTGGTGAAATCCGTCAGAGTTCTCTGGCTGTGTGAAGGTTTTCAACATGATATGCTTTGCGCCCCGTCACTGTCATTGAAGCGGAGGACTATTCGGCGATGCTCAGAGGTAATTTTTTTCGTGGACTGGGCTATCTGGGTGAGGGCTTTCACCTGATTCGCCAGCCCGGTTTGCGGCTATTTGTCGTCATTCCGCTTGTTATCAACATTTTTCTCTTCGGGTTGCTGTTCTATTTTCTGGGTGAGCTCTTCGGCGCCTTGATAGCGACTGCCATGGGCTGGCTGCCCGATTGGGCCTGGTTGCAGGCGTTGGACTGGTTGTTCTGGATTTTGTATGGCGCTGTGATCCTGCTCATGCTGGCATACGGTTTTGTGATAATCGCCAACCTGATTGGCTCGCCTTTCTACGGTTATCTGGCGGAGCTTACGGAGAAACACCTCACAGGCCAGGAAGTCAGTACTGACGAAGGCTGGACAGCCATCATAAAAGACATCCCCCGTGCGCTCTGGAGGGAGGTACAGAAAATTGCCTACTACCTGCCACGGGCTATTGGTCTGTTTATTATTGGGCTTATTCCAGTGGTCAATCTGGTGGCGGCCGTGCTGTGGTTTCTGTTCAACAGCTGGATGATGGCGCTGCAGTATGTGGATTACCCCGCAGACAACCATAAGGTGAGTTTCAAGGCCTTGCGCCAACTGCTTGCCGACACCCGTTTGTCTGCCTTGGGTTTCGGGTTGCCGGTAGCTTTGGCAGCCATGGTGCCTGTTTTGAATCTTATCGTGGTTCCTGCCGCTGTTTGCGGCGCGACTGCCTATTGGGTGCGCGAAAACGGCGCAACACGCAATTAAAGAGTTTGGAGGATTTTTGGACGCATCGGAACTTGCTATAGGTCAGCGCTGGGTCAGCCACAGTGATACCGCGCTCGGCCTGGGAATAGTGACAGACATATCTGGCCGTCGGATTACCTTGGGCTTTCCTGCGGCGGATGAGGAGCGCACCTACGCTATTGATAATGCGCCGCTTTCCCGCATCGTGTATCAGCTTGGCGAGGAAATTGAGACCTTCGATGGCGCAAGATATCTGGTGCGGGCGGTTGAGGATATCGGGGGCGTGCTGCTGTACCACGCGGAACCGCTGATTGAGGGTATTGAGCAGCCTGAGGCTAACCTGGAGCAGATCTCCGAGGTGAAGCTCGCCGGCTCTGTCAATTTTTCTGCGCCTCATCAACGCCTGTTTGCCGGGCAGTTTGATCGTAACGGCGCCTTCCGCCTGCGCTTCGCCACACTGCAGCACATGGACCGTTTGCGGGCGTCTCCCGCCCGGGGGCTGATTGGCGCTCGCACACAGCATTTGCAGCATCAGATCTATATCGCCCATGAGGTCGCAAAACGTCATGCACCGCGAGTACTTCTGGCAGACGAGGTTGGCCTTGGTAAAACCATCGAAGCCGGTCTTATTCTGCATTATCAATTGCAAACTGGCCGGGCCCGCCGGGCCCTGATCGTGGTGCCGGATTCGCTGATTCACCAATGGTTGGTTGAAATGCTCCGGCGCTTTAATCTGCGCTTCTCGATTGTTGATCAGAGCCGCTACGACGCCCTGAAAGACTCGGAAGATGATGTGGACGCCTTGATGGATCATATCTTTGGCGGCGACTCATCTGTTAACCCCTTTGAAAGTGACCAGTTGGTTCTGTGTAGCCTCGATTTTCTTGTGAACAGCGAGAAGGCTCGGGCAGATGTGCTGAAAGCAGACTGGGATCTAATGGTTGTGGACGAGGCCCACCATCTGGCGTGGAGCCCAGACGATGTTAGCCCGGAATACCAGTTGGTGGAGGAGCTTTCAGCAATCAGCGAAGGCCTTCTGTTGCTGACTGCAACGCCGGAACAGGTGGGTGTGGCTAGCCACTTTGCCCGTTTGAGACTGCTCGATCCTGCACGCTTTCACGATTTACAGGCATTTCAGGACGAAGAGCAGCAGTACGAAGCTATTAATAGCGTAGTGCGGCGCCTTCAGGATGAAAGCTCGGACATCCAGGAGGGTGACCGCAAAGCACTGGAGGCCTGGCTGGGTGATGAACTGGAGCAGCTGCTGGCGGGTGACTCACCGCGTCAGGCTGTTATAGATGCGCTGCTGGATCGCCATGGCACCGGGCGGGTTCTTTTCCGTAATACGCGGGCAGCAATTCAGGGTTTTCCAGAGCGTTGTGCCAATGCGATTCCGTTGAAGTGTCCAGAGATGTACCAGGGGCAGGAGTTTGGCTATGCCGGGCTGGCGCCGGAGCAGTCAGTGGCTGAAGAGCAGTGGCTGGCGGATGATCCCCGGGTTGCCTGGCTGGAAAAGAAGCTGGCCAGCCTGCGCCCGGCCAAGGTGGTGGTTATCTGTGCCCTGGCCGAAACCGCTATGGCGCTGGAGCACTATCTTCAGTTGCGTGCCGGTATTCGCAGTGCGGCATTCCATGAGCACTTGAGTCTGGTGGAGCGTGATCGCGCTGCTGCCTACTTTGCTGATAACGAACAGGGTGCCCAGGCGCTGATCTGTTCGGAGATTGGCAGCGAAGGCCGGAACTTCCAGTTTGCTCATCATCTTGTGCTGTTTGATCTGCCAGCAAACCCCGACCTGCTTGAGCAGCGCATCGGGCGGCTGGACCGTATCGGGCAAACTGAAACCATCGATATCCATATCCCTTACCTTCAGGGCACCTCGCAAGAGGTTCAGTACCGCTGGTTCCAGGAAGGCCTTAACGCGTTTTCTGAAAGCTGTGCTGTTGGTGTTGCGGTACAGGAGAAGGTTGGCGAGCAATGGACGAGTGCTCTCGAAGGCGATCTGTCTGTACTGGACGGCCTGGTTGAAGCCTCGGCAGCCGAGACCAGTCGCCTGAAAACGCTCCTGCAAAATGGTCGCGATGCGCTGATTGAGCTCAATTCCTGCCGGGGAGACATAGCCGATACGCTGATTGCCGGCATTGAGGAAGAAGAAGGTTCGGCTCAGGTGCGGGATTACATGATGGAAGCCTTCGACATTCTCGGGGTGGACGTCGAAGACCATTCTGACCTTGCGGATATTCTGCGCCCCGGTGAACAGTATCAGGCGGGTCATGTTGCCGAGCTGCCGGAAGACGGTGTAACCGTTACCTGGGATCGGCAGCATGCCCTTGAACGTGAAGACATCGCCTTCATGAGCTGGGAACACCCCATGGTAACGGGCGTAATGGATTCAGTAACCAGCTCCGGCTTGGGCAAAGCCGCTCTGGCCAGCCTGTCGGTGAAGGCGCTACCACCGGGCACTTTGCTGATGGAAGCACTGTTTACCGTACATTGCCCGGCCCCGGAAGCCCTGCAGTTGACAAGATATCTGCCGGTTTCACCCTTGCGGCTACTGGTGGATGTGAATGGAAAAGAACTCTCTGCGGCATTGCCTCATGATCGCCTGAATGACTTGTGTTCCAACATTCGCCGCCGCACTGCTCAGGCAATCGTGCCGCAGATCCGGCCCCAGGTGGAAACCATGGTGGATCATGTGGAGCGCTTGTCGGCACCACATCTGGATCCAATGAAGCAAAAAGCGCTGGCGCAGTTGGCCGCTAACTTTGAGCCAGAGATTCGCAGGCTGGAAGCCCTGAAAAAAGTGAATCCGGCGATTCGGGATGAGGAAATTGATTATTTCCGAAACCAGCTGGATGCCGCGCGTGAGGCTATTGGGCACGCCAGCCTGGCTCTGGAAGGGATTCGGGTTATCGTCACAGCTTGATGCTGTTTTTTGAGATACCCTTAACGTAACATTTTGTAAATTGATCCATGGATGACAGAGAGACCCTATGATGACTTTGATTCTGTTTATAGTGGCGCTGACAGGCCTGTTGATTGTCATGCGGCGTGAATCCGGTGCCAAACCTGCCATTGGCGTAATGGTAGTCGTTGGTGTTCTGTCGATGATCTTTGCATCCGGATGGTTGGCACTGATTCTCTTTGTTGGCGCCGGAGTTACTGCAGCGGCGGGTTTGCCCGGCCTTCGCCAGGGCTGGCTAACGCCGCGTATTTTTGCCATGTTCAAAAAAGTCGCCCCCAAGGTATCTGATACCGAGAAAGTGGCGCTTGAGGCGGGCACCGTTGGCTGGGATGGAGAGCTGTTTACCGGGAAGCCGGATTGGCACAACTTGCTGATCAATCGCCACACAGGCCTGAGCGAAGAAGAGCAGGCGTTTGTGGATAACCAGTGCGTTCAGGCAGTGTCCATGTGTAATGCGTGGGACATTGCGGTAGAGCGAGCGGACCTTCCAAAAGAGTTGTGGGACTTCCTCAAGAAAGAGAAGTTCTTCGGCATGATCATCCCCAAAGAGTATGGCGGGCTCGGCTTCTCCGCAAAAGCCCAGACAGCGGTACTGCAAAAAATTGCCGCCAATGAAATGCTTATGGTTACCGTGGGTGTACCCAACTCCCTCGGTCCTGGCGAACTGCTGCTCAAGTACGGTACAGAAGAGCAGAAAGAGCACTATTTGCCGCGCTTGGCAGACGGCCGTGAAATTCCCTGTTTTGGCTTGACCGGCACTCGCGCAGGCTCTGATGCCACTTCGTTGCCGGATGTTGGAACTGTGTGCAAGCAGGAGATCGACGGCAAGGAAGTTATTGGAATAAAACTGAATTTCGAAAAGCGCTGGATCACTCTGGCGCCCATCGCGACCGTTGTAGGCCTGGCGTTCCGCATGTTTGACCCGGATGGCCTGGTTGGCGACACCAAGGATTACGGTATTACCTGTGCACTGATTCCCCGTGATACCAAGGGTATGGAAATCGGCCGCCGCCACTGCCCTATCGGAAGCCCGTTCCTGAACGGCCCGATCATCGGCAAGGATGTGTTCATACCGCTGGATTATATTATTGGCGGGCTGGATATGGCCGGGCAGGGCTGGCGTATGCTGGTTGAATGCCTCTCGGTTGGTCGCTGCATTACCCTGCCTTCCGGCGCTGCAGGCACCGCTGCCTATGCTGTGGGCACTGCAGGTGGGTTCACCCGCATCCGGCGCCAGTTCAACACCCCTGTGGCCGATATGGAAGGTGTGCAGGAGCCCTTGGCTCGCATTGCCGCCAAAACCTATATTTCCCAAGCGGCGGTTAATCACACGGCCAACATGATTGATAAGGGCGAAAAGCCTGCCGTGCCCTCTGCGATCCTCAAGTATCACCTGACGGAATTCCAGCGTGGCATTATGGCTGACGCCATGGATGTTCACGGAGGCAAAACCGTGACTCTGGGGCCCCGTAACTATCTCGGCATAAGCTACAGCGGTTCACCGGTTTCCATTACGGTGGAAGGCGCGAACATCATGACCCGCAGCCTGATGATTTTTGGTCAGGGTGCTATCCGCTGCCATCCTTATGTGCTCAAAGAGCTGGCGGCCAAAGACAAGGACGATATCAATGCATTCGACGATGCCTTCTTTAGTCATGCCGGTCTGATTTTTGGTAACGCCGCAAGAGCCTTTACCCAGGCATTGAGTATCGGCCGTGCAGACGTACCCTTCGATAGCGCCAGCCGCAAGTACGCTCAAGCGGTTGCCCGCTTTAGTGCCGCGTTTGGTCTGTGTTCAGATGCAGCCATGACTACTCTTGGCAGTGAGCTGAAGATGCGTGAGCTGATTTCAGCTCGCTTGGGTGACATGCTGTCTAACCTTTATCTTGCCTCCATGGTGCTCAAGAACTGGCATGAAACCCAGCCAGTGGAAGGTGAGAAAGAGGTAATGCAGTACAGCCTTGGCTTGCTACTGCATCGCACAGAAGAAGCGTTGGACGGTTTCCTGCAAAACCTGCCAAATCGTGCGGTCGCTTTGGTTCTGCGTGGTATCACTCTGCCTCTTGGCCGGCGCTGGGGTAATCCCCACGATGACCTTGCCCGTAAAATCGCGCGGTTTATATCCACCGATACGCCCATTCGTCACAAGTTGCTTGCGGGCACCTGGACAACAGACGGTGAAGGCTCGGTGGAGAATCCTGTAGCGCGTTACAACGGCCTGCTGAAAGACTATGACAAAGCCGAGCAACTTTACCGCAAAGCCACCAAGGCATACGCGAAAGGCGAGCTGCCAATGACCGCTTTGCACCCGGAACAGCGTTTTGACGCGGCATTGGAAGCGGGTATTTTCACCAAAGAAGAAGCTCAGTTCATGGGCGAGTACGAAGCTGTTGTCTTTGACATGCTTACCGTGGATGACTTCCCGTTTGATGAGTTTGCCCGCAACAAGGACACGGTGATTGATCACAATCCAGCGTAACGGGGCAGGCCGCTAGTATGTGGTTGTCTTTTCTGGCCGTGAGTGTTGGCGCCGTTGTTGGCGCCAACCTGCGCTGGTTGTTGGGGTTGTGGCTTAATACCAGTTACCACGTGATTCCCTATGGCACCCTCGCTGCCAATCTTGGCGGTGGTTGGCTGGTTGGCTTGCTCATTGGCTATTTCAGTCATGCCAGCACCCTTGCGCCTGAGTGGCGTCTGTTTGCAATCACTGGCTTGTGTGGCGCGCTGACAACCTTTTCCACTTTCTCTCTGGAAATGTTTTCTGCTATTCAGGACGGGAAGTGGGCAATGGCCATAACCGGGGTTCTCGCTCACGTAATTGGCTCTATACTCATGACTGCATTGGGTATTTACACCTTTAGTCTAATGAAAGGCTAATGGGTACGACTACCTACAGGATTTATTTTAAATCTACTTGGCAAGCCAGTGATTCAGTAGTAGAGTGTTTTGGAAGGAAAGATTCAGCAAAGCATTTCATGAATAAGACGTACTCCGCAGTTAGTAGTCACCGTCCTGTTTTTGATTCCGCGAGTTCTGTATTTCCGTAAAACGCTGACCACTCACATTCAGTGAATGGCAGCAGTTAATATGATTGATTTCAGGAAGTTTAAGTATGTCTACTACTACCGGTACTGTTAAGTTCTTCAACGAAGCTAAAGGCTTTGGCTTTATCACTCGTGAAGGCGGCCCGGACGTTTTTGTTCACTACAGCGCAATTCAGGGCGGCGGTTTCAAGACTCTGGCTGAAGGCCAGCAAGTTGAGTTCACCGTTACCCAGGGCCAGAAAGGCCCTCAGGCGGAAAACGTTACTCCTCTCTAATCCCACTCGGATAGAGTAGTAACCGCCAAAAAGGCAGCTTCGGCTGCCTTTTTTTCGTTATAAGGCTAGGTTCTTTTCCTGCACTGAGGCACTGATGTGGTACATTTTCAGCCGGGCACAGTGAGTTGCCCAAAGAGAATTGCTGGCGATCGTCACCCATGAGTGTCAACAAAGAGTATCACTGGGTTACACAACCGGAGAGCTTATGAAGCTGATTGGATCAACTACCTCGCCCTATGTTCGGCGCATCCGCATTCTGCTGGACGAGGAGCGCTACGACTTCGTTAATCTCGATATTTACGGCGCAGACCGCGACGAAATCAGAAGCACCAATCCCGCACTGAAAATACCTGTGCTGGAGAGCGATGGTCAGCAAATTTATGACTCGCGGATTATTGCCCGCTATCTCAGCTCCAAACAGGGCAGAGACCCGCTTACCTGGGATCAGCAAAACCAGCTAACCCTGATTGATGGTGCTAATGACTCTGCAGTTATCCTGCTGTTGGCGAAGCGTTCGGGCGTAGATGTAGACGCACCCGGCGTACTGTTTTTTGATCTGCAGCGTGAGCGCATCATGACAACGCTGCGCACGCTTGCGGCGCAAGTGGAAGATGGTCAGTTTGAAGAGTGGAATTACCCGGCTATCTGCCTCTATTGTCTGGTGGACTGGCTCGATTTTCGTGATCTTGTGGACTTCACCGGCATTGAAAGCCTGATTGCCTTCCGTGATAGTCATAACACCCTTCCGTGGGTAGCCGAAACCGATCCGCGTCAAGCCTAGGTTCAGGACAAGCCGCGAGTGATCAGAGCAGGGTCGCCGCGGCCTTCCACCGCTGCCAGTTCGGCACTGGATAGCCACTCCCCGGGTGGCTTGTCCAGAACGCTGGCGCATGCGGCCAGCGCGTGGCCCCAAGAGCAGTGATTGGCAAACAGCATTCCAGCCTCGTTTAGTGTTCCCCCTCTATTAATGTAGCCTAGCACCCTGCTGTGGCCGGGGTCGGGAAATAGAGTGTGCAAGTGCCCGCGGAATACCTCAGGGCGCATGTGAGTCAATGCCACTCTTCGGTGTAGCCGGCTCGGGAACAGGCGCTCGCGCTCGAATTCCGACATGCAACTTTCTGCTTCCAGAGTGTCTCTTGGCTCCCGGAATCGCCCTGGCTCCTGAATATAGACCAAGCGAAATGATGTGCCGGTATCGCGCAGACGTTCGCAGGCGCGGATCGCTTCCGAAAGTTGATAAGCGCCATTGGCGATCAGCAATATCGGTTCTCCCCCGGATGTGTCTTCGTCCACCACCAGGGCGCCATTCTGCGCTAGCGCTTCGGCCTCATGGGTATCAAATACGCAAGGCCGGTTTCGTTTCGGAATCACCATGCAGCTGATGGTTCCGCGTTTGGTAAATACCGAAGGAAGAACGGTGAGTGTGCTGTTGTAATCCACAGGAAAAATCACCCGGGAAACATCGTTCATTTCACCCAGCAGGCTTTCACAGAAGGTGGTGTCCTGGTGGGACTGTTCGTTTTTGCCATTTTCCCAGGTGTGGGATGTGGCAATAATCGGCTGGCCAAGCCAGCGGGCGGGGCGGCCCACGGCTTTCTGGTGCCGTGCAAAAATCAGTTCCTGGCGGATGGCGCCCAGCATTTTTACGCAGAAAGCTTCGTAGCTGGCCACCAAATTGATTCCGGCTTTATTCGCCAGGCAAGCAGAGACAACCGCTTCCTCATTCAGCACGGTGATGATTTTTCCATGAACCGACTCGGAATCGTTCTCGGGGTCAATCACCCGGTGCTTCAGATCTTCCAGTATGCCGGTCAGGCGGTTGCTGGCAAGTTCGTCAGGGTTGCCAACCCGAGCTCTAAGGTCCGGGTTTTGCACAACCAGGGCTCGGAAAAAGTCATCCACCGCCAACATTGGCGAAACTGGATCATTACGCTCAGGGAGGACTGGAATAACAAGGTCTGGCGGATTGCGCCTGGCCAAAGGGTGATCACGTTCCAAGGGGCGCGATTGCTGTTCGTGTTCTTTTAACCGCAGTACGCTTTGTGCAAGTTCTTCGGGCTCAACCCACAGACGAGAGGCGTGCGTCTGGAATAGTTCCCGGGCGCGGACGTCCAGGCGCGGATTGCCCGGGAGCGGCAGGTTGTGGGCCGGATTCAAGCCGGCGCCATAAAAGCCGAAGCCTTTCACGGTTTCAGCAATGCCGTAGGGAATGCGAACCGGGTAGTCCAGTTCGCCTGCCAGCGCACGGTCGCTCCTTTGCTGCAGAGAGTCTTCCATTTCTGCAAGAGCGCAAACAAAGGCCGCCGGATCGCGACCATCAAACCTGAAGGGGTCAAAGTCATGGGCGGCGAGGTGGGCCTCAAATCTCTCGAGCCCCTCGCGCGTGCCTAACTCAGTGCGTTGCTCAATGCGGCGGCCATTGGCAATCATCACCGGGGTCACCAGACCGCAGTCAGCTGCTCTCCACCAACGGGGAATCCAGTCACTGCCGCGCTGTTCTTCCGCCGCACCGTCAGAGAGAAAAGCAATCAGCGACTCCCCAGGTAGTGGCATGTGCGCGTATTGAAGTTCGGCAAAGCCCAAATACCCACCTTCGATGATGCCGCCGGCTGTGTATGGGTTAACATGGCTGCCTAATGGTGCCACCACACTGCCATCCGGCTTTTGCTGGTAACTGTAGAAATCCGCCACCATCCGTGACAGCCCATCTGTTCCGGTGTAGCGTTTATGTTGCTCGGGGAGAAGGTTGCCGGTCAGCACGTTCAGTGCATCAACTGCGGCTACGCAATGCCCCTGACCCATAAGCCAGCTACGTGTTTGCCCCGTCAGATTATTGAGGGCCATATAAGCCGCGTAGGCTGGCACCATGTTTAATGCCCCGCCGGTGTGACCTTCAGGATTGCATTTGAAGTCTTTCGCGGCCAGTGGAGCACCAGAGCTGTCTACGCGGTTTGCGTAGGTCATGTGTACAACCAGCCACATGCCGGCACTGGTTAGTCGATCAAGATCTGCCAGCTTGCGGTAGACTGTAGCGGTGTCAGGCTGAAGATTTGCAGCGACGAGACGTGAAGCGAGTGCCTGAACGCGTTCACAGGTTGCGTCGGTATGTTGGATGACGCCATAGCCTGAGCGCCAGAGTTTGTACTCGGAACAAGCCGTTGCTGGCAAAATCGGGGATGACATGGTGTGCCTCCAAGGCATAATTATTGTGCAACGATTGTAAGAGGCACGCGCGTTGTGCCGGTTGATGCAGGTCAGTCGGGAAGCCTTCTGGCAACAACTGTGTTTTGTAACTGTTTTTTAGGAGAAACTGATGACTGATGACAAACGCCGCCGCTATTCCGCCCCCGTGGTGGATGGAGTGGGCAAGTCTGCCAGCCGGGCTATGCTGCGAGCTGTCGGTTTTACCGATGAGGATTTCCGTAAGCCGCAGGTTGGTATCGCTTCCACCTGGAGCAATCTGACGCCCTGCAACATGCACATTCACGAGTTGGCGGAAGCCTCTTCGGCGGGCGCGGATGCCGCTGGCGGCAAGTCATTGATCTTCAACACCATCACAGTGTCTGACGGCATTGCCAATGGAACTCTGGGCATGAAGTACTCCCTGGTGTCCCGGGAAGTTATTGCAGATTCCATTGAAACCGTCGCGGGCTGTGAAGGATTTGACGGACTGGTTGCCATAGGTGGGTGCGACAAAAACATGCCCGGCTGCATTATGGGGTTGGCGCGGCTCAACCGGCCGTCGGTGTTTGTGTATGGCGGCACCATTTTGCCCGGAGAAAACCACACCGATATTGTTTCGGTATTCGAAGCGGTGGGCGCCCATGCCCGTGGTGACCTTGATTTAATCGAAGTAAAGCAGATTGAAGAAACAGCCATCCCCGGCCCGGGCTCCTGTGGTGGCATGTACACGGCTAACACCATGGCATCGGCTATCGAAGCTATGGGTATGAGCCTGCCGGGCAGCTCCGCACAAAACGCGGTATCCAATAACAAACTGGATGACTGCCGTGCTGCGGGCGCAGCGGTTTTGAATCTTCTGGATAAAGACATCAAGCCCAGAGACATTATGACCCGAGAGGCATTTGAGAATGCGATTACTGTTGTGATCGCGCTGGGTGGCTCAACCAACGCGGTTCTGCACCTCTTGGCAATGGCTAGCACGGTCGATGTGGAGCTGAGCCTGGAAGACTTCGTAGAGATTGGTAAGCGCGTTCCGGTCCTTGCGGACTTGCGCCCGAGCGGTCATTACATGATGTCCGAACTGGTGGCGATTGGTGGCATACAGCCGCTGATGAAAATGCTGATGGAGCGTGGCCTTTTGCACGGCGATTGCCTGACGGTGACCGGCAAGACATTGGCGGAGAATTTGGCTGAAGTTGAGCCTTATCCCGAAGACCAGGACATTATCCGTGCGTTCGACAACCCGGTGAAAGCCGACAGTCACTTGCGCATTCTCCATGGCAATCTGGCGCCGGAAGGGGCTGTTGCTAAAATCACCGGCAAGGAAGGCACGCACTTTTCCGGGCGTGCCCGGGTGTTCCATTCCGAAGAAGAAGCCCAAGAACGAATTATTGATGGGACCGTGGTGGCCGGCGATGTATTGGTGATTCGTTATGAGGGCCCGAAAGGTGGCCCAGGTATGCGTGAAATGCTCACGCCTACCTCGGCAATCATGGGCAAGGGCCTTGGCAACGATGTGGCTTTGATTACGGATGGTCGTTTTTCCGGAGGCAGCCATGGCTTTGTAGTGGGGCATATCAGCCCGGAAGCTGCTGAGGGTGGACCCATTGCGCTGGTTGAGGATGGCGATACAATTACCATCGATGCAGTCGCAAATACCATGGTATTGGACGTGTCAGACGATGAGCTTGAGCGCCGGCGCAAAGCCTGGGTTGCTCCCCAGCCACGATTTACCCGTGGTGTGCTTGCCAAATATGCTCGCACAGTAAGCTCTGCATCCACCGGTGCGGTTACCGACTTGCCATGATGCACCGATAAAGCAACGACAGAGCGCAACATGCATAAAATGAACATCGCGCGGATACTGTTGTGGCTGGTGTTATGCCTGCCACTTGCAGTAAGCGCACAGCAGAAGGGTGCCAGCGTAGCTGGTGCTCAGAACCTGAACCTGGCATCGGTTAATGCAGCCGTGGCGATGGTAGGCAGCAATGAATTGGTGTTTGGTCGAAATGCAGACCGGCCGGTGCCTATTGCCTCCATTACCAAGGTAATGACTGCGCTGGTTGTGCTTGAATCCGGCGCTCCGCTGAATGAGTGGCTGGTGTTCGAGAAGCGACACACAGCTGCTGCCGCCAATGCCTACACTCGCATCCGGATTGGCTCGACTATGCGCCGTGCTGATGTGCTGCGTATTGCGCTTATGTCGTCTGAGAATTTTGCGGCCTACACCTTGGCCAGAAGCCACCCGGGTGGTTTCGATGCATTTGTTGATGCCATGAATGCCAAGGCAAAGGCCCTTGGCATGATGAACACACACTTTGTGGACCCTACAGGCCTTTCGGCAGAGAACCTTTCAACCGCAGGTGATCTGGTGAAACTTGTTAATGCAGCTGCAAAGCACCCGGAGATTCGAGAGTACTCCACAACCGGCTATTTTCGTGGCAACTTCCGTAATCCCCGTTACAGTTTGTCGTTTGGTAACACCAATGCTTTGGTACACCGCGAAAGCTGGGGGGTGGAGTTGAGCAAAACCGGTTATCTTTCGGAGGCAGGGCGCTGCCTTGTGATGATCTCTGAAATGAACGGCAAACAGGTGGTCACAGTACTTCTCGATTCTTTGGGAACCCGATCCCCCATGGGAGATGCTGGTCGCATCAAGCGCTGGCTGGATACCGGAGCCAGTGGGCAGGTGGCTAAAGCGGCGCGGCAATACGCACAGGAAAAGAACGCGGCATACAATGCTGTGGCACAGAGCACCAGCACCACAACCGCTCTGAAGTAAAACCCGAGCGACATCGCACAATTCGCTGAACATGGCAGGAACCTTCATGATCCGGATTTTTACCACCGGTGGCACCATCGACAAGGTGTATTTTGACGCTAACAGCGAGTTTGAAATTGGCGAGTCGCTGGTGCCCGAACTGCTGGCAGAATCCAATATCCACAAAGGCTACAGCCTGCAGGGGTTATTGCGTAAAGATAGCCTGGAAATGACCGACGCAGATCGTGACAAGGTGTTTGCTGCAGTTAATGCCTGCGATAACAGCCGCATTCTGATTACCCACGGCACTGACACCATGGCGGAAACCGCTCAGGTGCTGTCATCTCTGAAAGACAAAACCATTGTGCTGACGGGGGCCATGCAGCCCGCGCGAATGCGTCGTAGTGATGCGGTGTTCAACATAGGTTTTGCCTGGGCAGCGGTGCAGCTTTTGCCTCCCGGTGTCTATATTGCCATGAATGGAGAAGTGTTCGAGGCCGGCACTGTGCGTAAAAACCTGAAAGCCCAGCGCTTCGAGCGTACCTGAGTTCAGCTAATCGAAGCGATTTCCTGCTCCGTCAGCTCCCGGAAAGCACCCGGCTCCAGTGCCGGGTCGAGGGATATGGCACCGATGCTCTGTCTGTGCAGAGCTTCCACATGATTCCCTACCGCTGCCAACATGCGCTTGACCTGGTGATAGCGCCCTTCTGAAATAGTCAGTTCAATCAACTGTGGCTCCACAACCTTTACCTGCGCTGGCTTTGTGGGCTTGGGGTCGTTGTGGAGCAGAATGCCGGTTTCCAATTCTTTGATGGCTGAATCTGTTATAGGAGTGTTCAGGCCTACCCGGTAGGTTTTCGGGCAGTCCACTTTGGGTGAGGTGACCCGGTGAGACCATTTTCCATCGGTTGTCAGTAGCAGTAAACCCGTGGTGTCGGCATCCAGGCGCCCCGCAATGTGCAGATCCTGGGTCAGCTCCGCAGGAAGAAGATCCAGAGCGGTAGGGTGATCACTGTCGCGGGTGGCACTGACAACGCCTGCAGGCTTGTTCAACATGAGATAGCGTTCACCCTGGATAGCCAGTTGCGCAGCGTCCAGAGAGATCTTTGCATCCTCAGGAACGTGCTTTCCTGTGTCTTTCCAAACCTCGCCGTTCACCTTAACCCTCCCCGCATGTATGGCACGCCTGGCCTCTTTGCGTGAAAGTGGTGAGCTGGTGGAAATAAACTGATCAAGACGCATGCTTTTTAACACTCCTGGCCTGGGGCTGGCGTTGCAAGGTTGGCAAGACACAGTACAGGAATAGCGCCGGTGGTGCGGGCCCAAAGTAAAGGCAGGGCACCGGTGTTCATGATGGGGCGTGGCGCACGTTCACCATTGCCGGGCATGATTGCGCCGTCTCGATCATCCGCCAGAATGAAGGTAAATGGGTGTGCCCCGGGGATGCCAAGGCGAACATCGGTTGCGGTGATCTCGCCGTTGTGTGCCTTGTAGTCGAGAAAGCCTTTGGTAAACCATTCGAGGCGACGGGTTTCGGGTAATTGCGCGACAGATCTCGCCAATTCTGGCTGGCGGGGGAAATATTCAAGGGTTAAAGGAGCGCCGCCATCCAGAAACCCGGTTACGATCTCGACTCGTTGATCATTCTTTATAGCCGTGGCACGCCATAACACCGTATTGAACGGCATGGGCTGCACCAGCAGTTCGGCCTTCTCAAAACCCGCTTCTGCGAGAACCGGTTGGACTCGCTCGGTAATGATTTGTTGGGCCACGAACGACCAGCCGAGATACGCAGTGGACAGAACCAGTCCCGCCGCTACGGCGCGCACTGCCGGAGGGCGTATTAAAAAGGCGATGCAGCCTGCCAACAGCGGGAGTGTATACAAAGGATCGATGATAAAGATGCTGCTTATGGCAAGGGGCTGGCCAATCGGCCAGAAAAGCTGTGTTCCGTAGGTGGTAAAGGTGTCCAGAAGCGGATGCGTCATCAATGCCAAAGCTGTTAGCAACAGCCAGCGGGGAAACCCCGGCTCTGGCTTCCACCGCCAAAGCAAAACCGCAAGTAATACCGACAAAGGCGCGAGCGCAAACAGAGAATGGCTGAAGCCCCGATGCTGGGTGAAGTTAGCCACCGCCGTTCCGTAATCAATCAGCACATCAAGGTCGGGAAGCGTAGCCAGCAGGGCGCCGGTGAGTAGAACAGGCCGCCCGAGTGTTCTGCCTGCCACAAGGCCAGCGATTGAGGCGCCAAGAGCAGCCTGAGTGATTGAGTCCATGAATTCCGTAAAAGTAGAGAGTGGTAGTGGGTATTATGCGTGGAATGCGGGTTCAGATCACGGGAAGAAGGATGTGTTGAAAAAACGGGTGTTAAAAAAGCTGACACCCCGGGCTTGATGCAAGCGCGGGGTGTCAGCTTTGTACTCTGTGCACTGCAGGACTATAGAGACCCTGTTAGTGCGCTAGCCAATTAAGCGGCTTTGCGGCGACGTGCCATGCCGAGACCGGCCAGGCCCAGGCCGAGCAGGGCGATAGTGCCGGGCTCTGGTACATCTACAGGTACAGAACGTACGTTCAGTTTTGCAAGAAGGTTAACAGAGGTTGCATCGCCTTCTGAGGTGGATATTTCTTTGATACCACCTTCGAAGCCCAGGAGGGATAGCCAATAGATATTGGAACCATACTGAAACTCTGTACTTTCGATCATGCTGTCCAAGCGAACAACATCATCCACGTCGCGGCTTGAGCAGCCAAAAATAAACGCAAGTGGACCGCAGTGCTTGTTTGGCGTTTCAGTATGACTGAAATCAAACGTGTAAGGTCCAGTGATATTGCCGTTGCTTGGGTTTGTAGAGAACGAAGCATACACGTCAAGAGCGGCGCCAGAGATGCTATCGCCAGTAATACGGTTGTTAAAATGGGTGAAAGTTCCTAGCACGAACGGGTCGTTAGATGTCAGCGTTTGTGGCAGATTGTTAGGCCCTTCGAAGCTGAAACCACTTTGTGGCCCATTTGAGCACTCTCTCCACCAGAGAATTCCGGAGCACGATTCCTCGCCGGTACCCCAGCGAATGCTCTCTGATCCAACGCCTTGAACATTTGATCCGCCCACAGGCGACTTCCATTCGCCGCTCACAGAGTCAAGATTTACTGGATATGCAGCTACACTCATAGCTGCTGTCAGCAACAATGCACCAATGGATCCCTTCGCCAACATCTTCATGGCATAACTCCTAGCTTTAACAGTGAAATGACACAATTCGTTTTATGTCGTCAGTTGCTACCATTAAGCTAGTTTTGTGCCAACTAAATATTTTCCGATATATCAGTGTGTTATGCGTCGTTTGTTTTCTGGCTGTAAAGAAAGCTGACAGCCTGTTTTAGATGCTGACTCCAAGCCGATCAAGCAATTCCTGTCCCGGGAAGCCATCAGCGATCAATCCTTCAGCATGCTGGTACTTACGAATCGCAGAGCGGGTTGCGGGGCCCGTAATACCATCTGGCTTGCCGGCATCGTATCCGCGCTCGTTGAGAGCTGCCTGAAGTTCGAGAACCGTATCTCTGGATAGCGCGGGGGTGTCCTCTGGTGGCGGATTCTGCAGCATTCCGGCGCCCGCAATGCGGTCAGCCAGGTGCCCCACGGCTATGGCGTAGAACTCGGAGCGGTTCCAGCCCATGATCACTTTAAAGTTGTGATAGGCAAGAAAGGCGGGCCCGCGGTGGCCGGCGGGAACAATCAGTGCCGCCGTAATCTCTTCCTGGGCAAGAGGTTTGCCGAACGCATCGGTAATACCCAGTTCACCCCATTTGCTCAGTTCAAGGCGACGTCCATCAGCCAATGAGTAGTCGAAGTTCTTGGGCAGCAGCACTTCGCGGCCCCAGCGGTAGTCTCCGTCCCAGTTCATGGACTGAAGAAACTTGCCAGCAGACATCATGGCGTCTGGCAGGCTGTTCCACAGGTCGCGACGGCCGTCGCCATCGGCGTCTACCGCATGCTTCAGGAAAACGGTGGGCATGAATTGTACGTGGCCCATTGCACCGGCCCAGGAGCCTTCCATTTGCTCCACCGGAATTGCGCCTTCATCAATAATGCGCAACGCAGCAATCAACTGTTCGGTAAAAAATGTGCTGCGACGGGGATCGCAGGCCAGAGTTGTCAGCGAGTCTGGCACGGACATTTTGCCGAAGTAGCTGCCGAAGTTGGTTTCGAGCCCCCAAAAGGCGACGAGATACGGAGCAGGCACGCCGGTCTCTTCAGTTACCCTGGCCAGAAGTTCGCTGTGTTCTTTGATCAGCACCCGGCCTTTGCTCACCCTGTCGTCGTTCACCCTGCGGTTCAGGTAGTCTGCAAAGGTGGTAGTGAACTCGGGCTGCCTGCGGTCCAGCTCGATTACCCGGTTTATATGTTTGACCCCTGTCATAACCTCCTGGGCTGTTTTAGCGCTCACCCCGGCTGCAATGGCTTTTTCCTGAAGTTGCAGTTTGCACTCTTCAAAGCCATCCGGCGCCGCCAGTACGGCCTCATTGTCTGCCACTTTGGCCAGGGCAGGCAGAGCGGAGATGGCCAGAAGGGCGGATACAGATACATGGCATGCCATACGCCGGTTGGGCAGAATCCTTGCAAACTTGGTCAGCACGGAAAACCTCGGTAATAGAAGAAGGTGTGGACAGTAAAAGGTCATGGTAGCGCGTTTTTCAGCTTGTGAAACACTTTACAAGGTTCATGGGGGTGACAGTTCTTTAACCTGTTGCAGCACGTGGCCAATGCAACACACTTTTTGGCGGCTTGCAGGTTGTAAGATTGTGGTTTTTTGTAGCATGCGGGTTTCCCCTGCGGGCCTTTGTTCTATAGTTGGGGCATACATTCATAAGAGTTCAAAACATGGCAACGCTGAAAGCGCTGGTGGTTGATGACGCCAGTTTTGTAAGGGATCTGGTTAAGCGGACGATACGCCAGCGCTTTCCAGTAATCGAAACTACCGATGCCCAGAATGGCCGCCGGGCCCAGTCGCTGATGTCCCGTGGGATGTTTGATCTGATTCTGTGCGACTGGGAGATGCCAGAGATGTCTGGCCTTGAATTGCTGCAATGGATGCGCCAGCAGCCCCAGTACGAAAAAGTGCCTTTCATCATGATTACCAGCCGGGGCGACAAAAGCCATGTGATTGAGGCCGTGAAAGAAGGCGTGTCTGAATATCTTGGCAAGCCGTTCAGTCCGGACGGGTTAAGCAAAAAAATCATCAAGGTAATGGGCAGTACACTGACCACAGCTATGGGCCAGAGTGGCAAATCCATGGCTGGGCCCGCCGATGCGTTCAAGGAGTCAGCGGCCCTGCTGACACAAAAGCGGGAGCCTGCGCCTGCGCAAGAGAGCCAGCCGACGCCCACGGCTGGCGTGCTTGTCCCTCAATCCGCAGAAGTGCCCAAGCCGCCGATGGCCAAGGGCGCCATGAGTCTTGCTTCAATCCGTTTTGCAGACAGTACCCTGAAGTCTGTGGTTAAAGACATTAACCTGACGGAAGTGCGGGTGATTGCCAAGCGGGATCAAACCTTTCCGGGCATTCTGGATCAGGCGGTGGTGGATATAGAAACCGGCGAGGGTCAGATGGCGCGGCTGAATGGTTACGTGCATCAGTTGCAGGCCGTGGACAAACGCAAGGATACTGATTTTGTAAGCGTCACTATCCGGTTTGTGGATGAGGATCCAAAAAAAATGGAGGACCTTTCCCGGTTCATCGCCCGTTTCCGGGCAGGCAAGCGTTAGCTTAATCAGCCGTCTTCGACACTAAGCGCTCGGTTGGGAAATGACAGACAAATTCGCTGCCTTCCCCGAGGCGGCTTTTGATCTCCATGTTTCCATCGTGATTGATCAATACATGCTTGACGATGGCCAGGCCCAGCCCGGTGCCACCGGTGTCTTTATGTCGGCTGGGGTCTGCACGATAAAAGCGCTCGGTAAGCCGGGGAATGTGAACCTCATCAATACCGGCACCTGTGTCGTTAACTGAAAGGTGGCCCCCTTCACTGTCTGTGAACCAGAGTACCTTGATTTTGCCCCGGGCCGGGGTGTATTTAACCGCATTGAAGATAAGGTTTGAGAAGGCACTGCGTAACTGGTTTTCATTACCGTTTATCAGGTAATTGCTGCTCGCTTCGAAGCTGATGTCATGCTGATTTTCGCTGCTGAGGGTTCGCGCGTCCTGGCAGATCTGCCTTACCAGTTGGCCAACATCTGTTGGAACGTCATTCTCGGACTCTTCTCCGGTTTCAATCCGGGATAGAAGTATCAGGTCGGAAATCAGCGTTTCCATACGAAAAGACTGGGTGGCCATTGTGTTGATGGCTCTCCGCCACTTGGCGGGCAAATCATCGGCATTGTCCACCAGGGTTTCCAGATAACCACTGATTACCGTAAGTGGTGTACGCATTTCGTGGGAAACGTTGCTCACGAAATCCTGGCGCATCTGCTCCAGTTGATGCAGACGCGAGATATCCTTGGCCACAATAAGACGGTCGTCTTCCCCGAACAGGCTGATCTGGATTTGCAGATGAATATGCGGTTTCGCGGGCGAACTCAGTTCCAGGGGGTCACGGTAGTTTTTTGCGTCAAAGTAGGCTTTGAAAGCCGGTGTGCGGATGAAGTTGTAAATATACTGCCCCTGATCCGTAGAGCGGCGAAATCCCAGCAGATGTTCTGCAGCCCCATTCCACCACTCCATAGCGCCGAGAGCATCGGTCATGATGACACCGTCGCGCATGGCATTTGTGGATTCCTGTATGCGATCTATGCGCGATCGTAGCCTTTCCTGGGTTTGCCGTGAGCTCTGGGTGAGCTTGTGCAGTTTTTCAAAGAAACTGCCCCAGATGCCCATGCTTTGAGGTGCTTCATGACCGGTGTTCGGGTCTGCCAGCCAATGCGCCAAACTCCGGGTTTGATAGAGCGTCCACAACAGATAAAGCCCAAGGCCGGTGGTCAGGCCGTAAACCGGGTGGCCAAAGTACAGGCCGGCAAGCGTGCTGCCTGCAAGCCCGGCTAGTGTGAAGCGCAGATGTCGCGACCAGATATTCTGCATTAAGGGCAGCCTTGTGGTGCTGTTGGTGAGCTGCAGGTGCAGATCAGGCGGGCTGGGTAGAGAACCGGTAGCCTGCGCCTCTCACAGTTTGAATCAGATAGTCGTGATGTTCACCCAGAGCTTTGCGCAGCCGTCGAATGTGCACATCAACCGTTCTCTCTTCAACGTACACATTCCCGCCCCATACCTGATCCAGAAGCTGGGAGCGTGTGTAAACCCGCTCCTGGTGGGTCATGAAGAACTGCAGCAGGCGGTACTCAGTGGGCCCGATATTCAGGGAGCGCTCGTTTGAAGTGACGCGATGGCTGGCAGGGTCCAGCGTGAGGCCATCCACTTCAATGGGGTCGTCGATGCCGGGGGGCGTTGCCCGGCGTAGCACGGCTTTGAGGCGGGCGACCAGTTCTCTCGGGCTGAAAGGTTTAGTGATGTAGTCATCAGCCCCGATTTCCAGGCCGCGGATTTTATTGTCTTCCTCAACCTTGGCGGTGAGCATGATGATGGGTATGTTTGCGGTGGTTTCTTCTTTTTTCAGACGCCTCGCGAGTTCTATGCCGCTGGTACCCGGGAGCATCCAGTCCAACAGCACTATGTCTGGCTGGCGGTCGACGATTAAGGCATGAGCCTCCAGGGCATCGGCGGCTTCGATACATTCGTAATCAGCCATCTCCAGCGCAACAACGATCATCTCTCGGATAGCGGGTTCGTCATCGACAATCAGGACGGTTTTTCCAGACATATTCTCTAACCTGTTTCAGACCATGATGTGTTGCTGAACTATTACAGCGCCAGAGTGTTACAGCTGTGTGACAGCTTTGGTATTCAGTGCCCTCAAGCGACAATCAGGTCAATAACCAGCCCGGCGAACACCGCAAACCCCGCCCAGTTGTTGTTCAGGAAGGCTTTGAAGCAACCATCTCGCTCGCGATCTTTAGCGAGATATTGCTGGTAGATAAACAGGCAGGCCATGGCAACCAGCCCAAGGTAATAGAAACTACCCAGTTCACAGCGGTTGCCCACAATTATCAGGATGAGCACCACCATGGCCTGGAGTGCGCCGATGATTGCACGGTCGCCATCGCCGAACAGGATGGCTGTGGATTTTATGCCGACTTTCAAATCATCATCGCGATCCACCATGGCGTAGAAGGTGTCGTAGGCCACAGTCCAGAGTACGTTGGCTGTGAACAGCAGCCAGGTAATCTGGCTGAGTTCTCCGGCTTCGGCAGCCCATGCCATGGGAATGGCCCAGGAAAATGCAGCGCCCAGGAACAGCTGGGGTAGATGGGTGAAGCGTTTGGAAAAGGGATAAATAAACGCCAGCGCTGCGCCACCAAAGGACAGATAGAGCGTGAGGGTGTTAGTGAAAAGCACCACCATCAGGAACGAGATAATACAGAGACCACCAAACAGGGCGACCGCTTCCCAGGCCTTTACCCGGCCGGTGGTTAGCGGGCGGTCTTTGGTGCGTTTTACGTGCTTGTCCCAGTCCCGGTCGGCAAAGTCGTTGATGGCGCAGCCGGCGGCACGCATAAAGAAAACGCCCAGAGTGAAGACGATGATGTTGCCAATGCCGGGGTTGCCCTCACCGGCAAGCCAGAGTGCCCAGTATGTGGGCCAGAGCAGAAGGAGAGTGCCAATGGGTCGGTCGATGCGCAGCAGTTTTGCGTAATCGGTTAATCGGCTCCGTATGTGTTCTGGCACGGCGTCAGGCAGCATGGGTTTATCCGTTTGGGGCATGGAACAGAATGTGTGGAAAGCAAATGTGCAGGGATTATAGCCAGTGGGCGGGCAGGGGTGAAAGTCGGAGCTTCCTCCGCAGCCCATCAGTTCCCGCGGTAAAGCACAGGAAGCAGGTATTCGCCGACCAGTAATGCGCTCTGCTTGTTGCTGAAGAGGGAGCGACGCGCAAGTTCAGGTTCCGATTGCCCGGCTCTTGAAGGAGCAGTGCAGAGCCCGGTTTCAAGAGGGCCGCGCTGCCAGTCGCGGCTGCCGAACAGGAAAGCGCCCAAGGGTTTGCTGCCAAGATTAAGCAGCCGCCGGCCTTCACCCTTGAGGCAAGCAAGGGGGATAACGGTGCGAGCAAGAACCCAGGGCTCGCCATCGCCACACAGACGTACTTCGCGAATCCAGGCGAGCTGGCGAAAAGGGATACCCAGGCGTCTGGCTTCTTCAAGGGTGGGTGTGGCAAAGCCTTCGCGCTGCACTTCTACGTGAAACGAACTCACGCACTGTTTTTGCAGTGCCCGGGTGAAGGAGCCTTCAACTTTCAGCCAGTAACTCGCCGGACCATGCACCTCCGGGTTGCGCAACCCGGCAGCTGCAAAAGAGCTATACCAATTGGTTGGTGGTATAGCCGTGCCCGGCCTATCTGCAAAAGATTCGATATCAAAGGCCCTTAACGGCATAGATCCCGGGAGCGTTGCGCCAGTATCCTTTGTAGTCCATGCCGTAGCCAAACAGAAAGCGGTCTTCAACATACAGGCCGGTGAAATCAGCCTTCAGATTCGGGCGCGCCTTGCGATCGTGCTGTTTGTCTACCAGTACGGCCGTCAGAACCTCCTTTGCCCCCTGGTTGAGGCAATAGTCAGCTATCGCACAGAGGGTGGTGCCTTCGTCAAGGATGTCGTCAATAACCAGCACCGTGCGGCCTTTCATGTCGGCTTTGGGCTGAAGTGTCCATTCCAGAATGCCGCCGGTGGTTTCCTGCCTGTAGCGTGTTGCATGCAGGTATTCCGCCTGTACCGGAAAGTTGAGGCGGGGCAACAGCTGACCGGTAAAGATCAGACCGCCGTTCATCACACAAAACAGCAGGGGATTGCTGTCTTTGAGGCGGCCGGTAATGTCGTCGGCAAGATTGCGAATGGCAGTCTGTACTCGCTGCTCATCAACCAGGCAATCAGCTTCGGCCATAACCTGATTCATTTCGGCGACGGTATCGCTCATAACGGTCGGTCCTGTCGTAAAACGGGCGATTATACCGGAGAGGGACAGCGGAGGGGAGGGGGTATAATACCGACAATTGGCAGAAAAACCTTGCGAGAGCGTCTTCGCTGGCATTGGTCAATCATTATGTGCCGCGTATGATTGCGGCGCAGTGCATTTAAATGAACGGCGTTGCAGGCTTTGCTGTGTGCCTGCGCAAAAAGCGCTTGCTGGTGTATTGTTCGACAATTAACATTGCAGCCACAAAAAAGTGTGGTGGAGAGACTGTTTATGAAGAAGTGGCAGTGCGTAGTGTGTGGCCTGGTTTACGATGAAGCAGAAGGCTGGCCGGAGGATGGTATTGAGCCCGGGACTGCCTGGGATGATGTGCCCGAAGATTGGGTTTGCCCCGACTGCGGTGTGGGCAAGGAAGATTTTGAAATGATCGAGATCGGTTGAACCCGAACGGAGCATGGCTATGACAGAGCAGACCCCCATCGTAATTGTCGGAACCGGTTTGGCAGGTTACTCCCTGGCCCGTGAAATCCGTAAGCAGGATAAAGACGTGCGGATTGTTATGGTGACCGCCGATGATGGCGTCAGCTACTCCAAGCCCATGCTGTCTACCGGGTTTTCCAAAGGTAAGGATGCAGACGGTCTGGCTCAGGCAGCCACTGCGGCAATGGCTGAGCAATTGGACCTGGAGCTGCGTACCTTCACTACCGTGACCGGCATAGACACCAACGGCCACCGATTATTGCTGGGTGACGGAAGCCTGACATACAGCAAGCTGGTGCTGGCCTGGGGTGCAGATGTGATTCGGCTGACGATACCCGGTGATGGTCAGGAGCGAGTCTTCCCGATCAACGATCTGGAAGATTACCGGGTGTTCCGCAAGGCGCTGAAGCCGGGTGGCCGAGTGGCTATTATGGGTGCCGGGCTAATTGGCTGCGAGTTTGCCAACGACCTGCGTAATGGCGGCTACGAGGTGGATGTAATTGCGCCTTCCGATGCTGTCATGCCGAGTTTGCTGCCTCCAGTCGCCGCGAACGCGGTGCAGCAGGAACTGGAAGCCTTGGGCGTGCGGTTTCATCTGGAAACCGTGGTGGAGCGTATAGAGCCGGCTGAGGCAGGTGTAAAACTGTTCCTCGCGAATGGTGAATCACTGCCAGCGGACATTGTGATTTCTGCTGTCGGTTTGCGGCCCCGCACGCAACTGGCGAGAGCAGCGGGGATCGAGGTTGGCCGTGGGGTTACAGTAAACAGGCTGTTGGAAACCTCGGCCAAGGATGTTTATGCCTTGGGGGACTGTGCTGAGGTGGATGGCCATGTATTGCTTTATGTTTTGCCGTTGATGGCATGCGCCCGCGCCCTTGCAAAAACCCTGACTGGAGAACCCACAGAGGTAACCTATGGCACCATGCCGGTGATGATTAAAACTACATGTTGCCCGGCAGCGGTGTGCCCACCGCCATCGGATGCGCAAGGCAGTTGGGAAACCGAGCAGGATGGCACCCATGTAAAATCCCTGTTCAAAAACCCGGAGGGGGATGTTCTGGGGTTTGCGGTTACCGGCCGGTTTGCATTGGAAAAGCAGGCGCTCTCCAAAGTGGTACCGCCCATTCATTCTTGAATGTGCTGCCTCCTGTTGGCGCTTTTCGTTGCGAAAGTTCCCCGCTTGCGGTAGAAAACCCTTCGTGAGCTAACGAATCAACAGGAGCAGGCATGCTTGACGTTACAAAAAAACTGGTGGAACTGCTGTATCTTGCGCCCACTGGCGGTGACCACTATCGGGGCGAAAGCCAGGATCTGGGATTCCCCCATGTGTTTGGAGGGCAGGTTCTCGGGCAGGCTCTAATGGCTGCCAGCCATACGGTCGAAGATCGCCTCTGCCACTCCCTGCATGCCTATTTCTTGCGGCCCGGCAACAAGAAAATGCCTATAGAGTATGAGGTTCAGCGGGTTCGTGATGGACGCAGTTTTTCTGTTCGCCGGGTCATTGCCCGCCAGGACGGCAAGGAAATCCTGACCGGCTCCATGTCGTTTCATGCCTCTGAGGAAGGTTTTGAGCACCAGGTGGAGATGCCCGATGCGCCAAACCCTGAAACCCTTCGCTCCGAGCAGGATTGGGGCAAGATGATGGCTCCACAGGCGCCAGAAGCCTTGCGGGAGATTATGACCCGTGACCGTCCTATAGAAATCCGGCCAGTGAACCCCACGAATCCGTTTCAGCCGGACAAGCGCCCACCCCTTAAGCAAAGCTGGATCCGTGCTTTGGGCCCTTTGCCTGACGACCCGGTTTTACACCGCTGCCTGCTTACCTACGCATCGGATTTCTCGTTTTTGGGAACATCCCTTAACCCCCATGGTGTATCGTTTATGAACAAGGAGTTGCAGGCTGCAAGTCTTGATCATGCCATGTGGTTCCACCGGGATTTTCGCATGGAGGACTGGTTGCTTTATGACAAGGACAGCCCGAGTGCGTCGGCCGGGCGGGGCTTCAACCGGGGTAACTTCTTTAATCAGGAGGGTGTTCTGGTGGCATCTGCTGTGCAGGAAGCACTGATTCGCAGGCGTTAACAGCCTTTGTTGATTATTATCCGGGGGCGTGTTGTTTGGTGACTGCTTCACGCCTTTTGGAGAGCCAGGCCAGCATTTGCTCAAGTGGCAGAGGCCGGCTCAGGAAATAGCCCTGAATCATATCGCAGCCCATTCCTTTCAGTAGATCTGCAGTAGCCTCATCTTCCACGCCCTCGGCCACAACCTGATAGCCGAGGCTGTGACACATGTTGATGGTTGTCTGAACAATAACTCTGTCTTCTTCCCGAGTAGCCAGATCCGTTATAAGCGATCGGTCGATCTTGATCTCGCTGGCGGGTAATTGCTTGATGTAGGAAAGCGAGGAATAACCAGACCCGAAATCATCAATGGAAACCGGAATGCCTTCGTAAGCCAGTGAGTTAAGAGCTTTCAGGGCGTTGACTGGATCCTGCATCATCGATGTTTCCGTGACTTCAAAGATGATCGCACCTCTGTGCTGCAAATGAGCGCCCATCAGGCGTTTTACAAAAATCGGAAAATCCGGCTCCCGGAGGTTGTTGGGTGAAATGTTCACCGAGAGATCGAGAAGGTGGCCACTATCGAGGAGGCGACCACGGAGTTCAAGAGACTGTTCCAGCACCCATCGGGTGAGTGGTTTGATCAGCCCTGTCTGTTCCGCGAGGGTGATGATCTCGTCTGCAGGAACAGGCTGTTCTCGTGCGGGCCAGCGAATGAGCGCTTCCACTCCTGAGATTCTACTGGTTCTCAAATCCAGCTTTGGTTGCAAATGAAGCGCTAGCTCATTATTTACAAGGGCTTTCTGTAACGCTGAAACCATTGTGAGACGGCTGGCGCTGTACGAGTCTATGGAGGGGGTGTAATACGCAATTCCCCGCTCACGGGCACGCTCGGAACTCTCTGCTATTGAGGCTCTGCGAATTAACGAAGATGCGTCTGTGCCATGAGCCGGCGACACAGCAACCCCAAGCTGGGCATTTAGCGGGATCTGCATGCCAAGATAGTCAACGGGGCTTCGGATAGCGTCCAGAGCACGTACAACGGCTCGGCGGGCATGCTCTGATGTGTCCGCATCCACCACGCACACCAGGGTTTCCAGGTCGAGAGAGGCCGTGTAAAAGCTGCGTCCATTATGCTGCCCCAGGGAAATTATGCCCGGAATCTGACGCGCAATAGCGTTTGCATTCTTTGAGGCCAACTCCGATATAAGATCGCTGTTCTGGTGGCCAAGAGTCTTGGTCACAGATTGCAGGTTATTCAGGTGGATGACAACAATGCCATGTCGAGTGTCTGGTGACCGGCGAATCAGGTCATTCACCTGCATTTCAAAGTTGGTGCGGTTTGGCAGGCCGGTGAGCGAGTTGTGTAGTGCATTTTCAATTAGTTTGAGTTCAGCAGAGCGCCGGGCTGTCATGGCTTTCAGTTCTGCTTCGCGGGCCTCTACTTTTTCCTGTCGCTCCTGGTTTAACCTTGCCGCCAGGGCCAGGGCGAGCAGAACCGCCTGTAGTGCAGACCCGATTTCCATGCCGTAGGTGGTTATAAAACTGTTTGGGAGAAACCCGGCTTTATTGGCGGCAGTAATGGCACTGCCCACTGATAGTGCGCACCAGGCTATCGTGTAATAGCCAGCTTGGGGGTTGCCGCGTATCCACTGCAGCGGGCCAATTATGGTGAGAAGCAGTGTGCTTGGAATGGCCACAGCGACCGACAGGCGGATGGCTGAGCTGTAATCAAGCACGCCGGTGGCAGCGATCATAATGGCGTTTATGGCGACAAAACCAAGGGCAACCCGATTCAGTATTGGCCCGGACTGTTCAAGCTGGAGAAAAGATCGTGAAAACAGCAGGGTAAATATGACTACTAAGGGGACGGAGAGCAGCATGGTCCAGCTATGAAGTTCCGGGCTTTTTGGCCATAACAGCTGGAAGGCGGTGCCGTTCAGGCTGGCAATCAATAACAGATAGCTTAGCGTTGATAGTACATAGAAGAGATAAACGTTCTCCCGCAGTGCAAAAAATACAAACAGATTAAAGAAGATAACGCTGATGAGCACGCCGTAATAGATGGCGTGGATTTGTTCCTCAATTGATGCATGTTCGAAAAACGTCTGGGCATTCCATAGTGTCAGCGGCACCTGCAACGTGCCTGTTGTTTTTACCTCAAGAAGTATCTGTTGGTCAGTATTGATGTTTGCACTGAACGGGAACAAGAAATGGCGGTTGAGAACGGGGCGGCTTGTAAAGGGGTAGTGGTCCCCGGTTACGGTTGTCTCGGCAATCTCGCCATTTTCCATCAGGTAAAACGCAACGTGATCCAGATGGGAGTAGCTGATTTCAAGCAGATTAATCTGCCTATCAACAGGAACGTTGAAGCGGAACCAGACAGTATCACGGGTGTAGCCAAAGTTAGCGCTACTGTTTGTAAGAGGCTGCCAGCCCGTTGCAGCGGACGCCTCTTCAGGTGACAGCTGTGCGTCCGGTGCCAGACGCAGAAACTCGACATTAGGGTAATGAAAAGCCTCGGCGCCCTGGCAGTTAAACGCCAGGGACACAAGCAGCGTGAGTGCTGCCAGAATGCGAGACCATTGGAACCTTGTCACGATTCACCGCTAATTGTGATTGTTATCCAAATCAGTATGAACTGTCGCTATTAGCGGCTCAAGCCGCTTCTAATTTAATACAGCAGATATCCATTCACGTACCCAAGGCAAGGCTTCCTCTTCCGGCTCCTGGGTTTCCAGCGCATCAATGCGCAGAGTGTCGCCAACCTTTCGGGCAGCGGTTTCATAAAGTGCTTCTTCCATTAGCTCGCCGGCACCACAAAACGTATCGCCGTAGGAGCTATCCCCCAGAACAATGATGCCAAAGGGGCGCCCTGGCTGTTGCGGCAACTGATCACGCAAAGCCACATAGAAGGGTAAAAGATTGCCCGGAACTTCTCCCTCGCCCGTGGTTGATGTGCAAACCAGTAAGGGAGATGTATCAGACGTTATGTCTTCCAGCACCGGGTTCTCCAGAACCTTCACGGAATACCCTTCGGCATCCAGGGCCTGTTTGATGGCTCTGGCGGTCATCAGTGCGCCTCCATAGACGCTGCCCACCAGAATTCGAATATCTGTCATGTTGTTTCCTGTTCAGTACAAAGCGGTTTGCCGGTTTCTCTGAGCGCCGGATAGTAGCGGCGCGACCGTTCAGTCTCAAGCGCTTGGCACATTCTGGGCATCTGCAGCCTGGCTGCGGACCCGAGGGGCAATCCGGTTGCGCCCGGCTTCCTTGGCGCTGTACAGATGCAAATCCGCCTGGCGAAGCATGTTATCGATGGAGTCAGCCTGAGAAATAGAGCAGACGCCGGCGCTCATGGTGATGGGCAAATCCTGCCCGTGAAAACTGAAAGTTTCCTGTGCTACCTCACTGCGTAAACGTTCGGCCAGCGTGAGGGCAGGGATCAGGGATGTATCCGGCAGCAGTAACAGAAACTCTTCGCCGCCCCAGCGTGCCGCCACATCTGTTTGGCGGATAACGGACTGCACAACTATTGCAAACTGTTTGAGAGCGGCATCACCAGCGCTATGGCCGTAATGGTCATTAATATTCTTGAAGAGGTCCAAATCGATCAGGACAATGGAGAAGTGATGTCCTGTACGCTGGTACCGGGAAAACTCTTCTGACAGCCGGTTCAGGATGTCGCGCCTGTTGGAAAGACCGGTGAGCTCATCGGTTTTGGCGGCGTGCTCGTGGGTCAGTGCGAGATCCAGTAATTCGTTACGAGCCTTCAGTCTGCTAGCTTCCAGAACAAAACAGAAAATAGATTCAAAGGTCAGCGATGCAAAAAAACGAAGCTTGAAGTCACTGCTGTACTCCGCTTGCACAAAAGGCAGGCCGGGAAACTGGAACACAATAATGGCAACCAGATAGACCAGTAGCAGAATCAGGGTGCCGGTTTTCAGATTGGTGAGGAAAAACAACAGAGGCGGAAACACATAGAACCACAGGGGGCCTGTGTTGCTCTCGCCACCGGAGGCTATCAGGTAAGTAAAGAGAAAACTGACAGTAACCAGAAGCCCGGTTTTTTGTACGTCCCGATTACGGTAGATGGCAAACCAGGCCATGTTTGCAGCGACCGGAAGAATAAACCCCCAAAGAGCAAAAGCGTGGCTGTAGTGCGCGGAGCTCCATGCCTTTGCGCCAATGCCAATCAGAGTCAGAATCGCAGCGAGTGACAGCCAGGTGAGCACCAGTGAAATCTGTGCGCTTTCGCGTTCCTGGGCAGCTTGGTAGCCCAGAGTTGAGTATTTTTTCATAGCGGCCCTATAGGTATATGCAACGCTTTTCCTTAGTACTCTGGCTCTTTACCCATTATGTATCAGGCAATGGTAGGTATGCATCTATTTCGAGTGTATTGTGTGACCGGGTCGCGCAGGCGCACATTTGTTTCAATTTCAGGGTAAAAAATTTATAGTTGCGCGCAACACGGCGGTTCGTTCTCCATTCAGACCAAATGAGACCTATTCTGTTATGGCCCGTTCAAGCGGATTTCTGGATACCCTTCTAACCAGCAACTCTACAGAGCGATACAGGGTCGGGCTCAGCCTGTTGTTTCTGCTCGGTGTCTGGCTGGCGGTAGGTTCCTTCAGTGAAGGGTTGCCCAATAGCACGCTGCTCATGGCTGCGGCTGTCATCGGCGGCTATATGGCTATCAATATAGGCGCTAATGATGTTGCGAACAATGTTGGCCCTGCGGTGGGCTCTGGCGCTCTGTCTCTCGGCGCAGCGGTTATTCTGGCAGGTATCTTTGAGTCCGCTGGTGCGTTGATTGCGGGTGGGGATGTTGTCTCTACCATCAAGGGCGGCATTATTGACCCTACCAACCTGGAAGATGGCCGTGCCTTTGTCTGGCTGATGACTGCAGCTCTGCTTGCGGGCGCGCTCTGGCTCAACCTGGCAACCTGGATGGGTGCGCCTGTATCCACCACCCACTCTATTGTAGGTGGCGTTCTCGGCGCAGGTATTGCGGCGGGTGGCTGGGGCATCGCAGACTGGGGTGTTATGGCCAAGATTGCTGCCAGCTGGGTTATTTCGCCTGTTCTTGGTGGTGCCCTGGCTGCCCTGTTGCTATTTATTATCAATAAGACAGTGCTCTACCGGAAGAACGTAATACCTGCTGCGCGAACCTTTGTGCCCTGGCTTGTCGCCGTCATGGCGTGGGCTTTTGGCACCTACCTGATGATCAAAGGCGTAAAGAAAATTGTTGAGGTGGATTTCCTTCAGGCCTCTCTGGTCGGTTTGGGTGCCGCTGTAGTTTCCTTTTTTATCGTGCGCTCTCTGGCTTCCCGTCGCGCAGCTACCATGGAAAACAGTGCAGGAGGGGTAAATACCCTATTCACCTGGCCACTGATATTCGCGGCTGCGCTATTGAGCTTTGCCCACGGTGCAAACGACGTAGCGAATGCCATCGGCCCGCTCGCGGCCATCAACGATGCGCTATCTAACGGTGCGATAGCGACGGCTTCAAGCATACCTCTGTGGGTCATGATGATTGGCGCTTTGGGTTTAACGGTCGGCTTGATGCTGTTTGGTCCGCGCCTGATCAAAACCGTGGGTAGCGAAATTACCGAGCTGGATAAGACCCGTGCCTTCTGTATCGCACTGTCGGCTGCGCTTACGGTTATTCTGGCATCGCAACTGGGTTTGCCGGTGAGCTCTACGCATATTGCCATTGGTGGTGTTTTCGGTGTGGGCTTCCTGCGCGAATACCTGAAATCCAATTACGCGACTCAGTTGCACAAGATCATGGAAGAGCGTGATGAGGATGATCTTGAGCGTCTCAAGCCTTTTCTGGATGACTTCCGCAACGCCTCTGTTGAGGAGATGGAGAAGCTTCTCAAGCGGGCCAAGAAGAAGAAGCATGTGCCCCTGACCAAGTCGGACCGCAAGCGCCTCAAGAAAATCTACAAAGAAGAAATGGTCAAGCGGTCTCACCTTGTGCGGATAGCGGCTGCCTGGATTATCACAGTGCCTGCCTCGGCCATTATGGCGGCGATACTGTTTTTCACTTTGCGTGGGTTGTTCGTCTAACGAGTTGGCTGGTTGTAACGCGCGGGTTTGGCCATACTGTGTCTATGCTACAGGAGCTTCATGCTCCCCCAGAACTTATTTGCCCGGAGGGTGAGGTATGAGTACACCGATTGAAAGCCGTCGTCAGGCCAAGGTGATTGATGAGCTTCGAGTGTTCATCAAAAAGGTGTTGAGCGATCCGACCATTGCGGTAAAGTCTATCGACATTGCCCGCAAGTATCGTTCACAGCCAGATTCCGACGAGCTGATAGCCCGGGAGATCAGTGCTAACACGACTATCCGTATTCCGGAAAAGTGGAGTGATGCGGATCGAATGTTTCTGGAAATTATTGATGAAGTGCTGGACGACGAAGAGGCGCTTTACTGAGTTAGTTGTCTCCGGCGCTCAGGTGCTAGAGGATAGCACTGAGCAAGGGAGGCGGAAGGGTATCCAAAACCGTGCGGAGCCATGGGTGAAGAGCGAAAAGCTCTTCACGGGTTGGCCAAGGACGGCCAACCCAGGATTCTCACTGCGCCGCAGGAGCAATAAGCAGTGAGAAGCGGAGCCGAGCGTACACGGACGTATTCACAGCGTGTTTTGGGTACCCTTCCGCCTCCCTTGCGGTTCTCTAAGCCGCTCACCGAATCTTCTGATTAGCCTACTTCAGGCTTGCTTCTGACCCTGCTCATGCTGTTTCAGCACCGCATCCGCCATTTGGTGCAATATCCTGATTTCGTCCTGAATTCCTTCATCCCCTGAAAGCTCACGTTGCTCTTCCAGAATGTCGGCGAGGATTTCAGGCGTGGTCAGCGGGTTCGCCAGAACAACCCGGAACACAATGCACGGGAATTTGTAGTAACAGGCAGGCTCCAGCCGGGTTCTCGACACAAACGCCTTGCCCCGTTCCCGCTGGGTTTTCTGGATGAATTTTGTAATGCTGTTTAAACAAGCATTCAGCTTTTCTGCCTGCAGGGGATCAGCCAAAGCCAAGGCCTGCTGCACGTTTTCCGGGCAGTAGCGGTAGGTAAGAATGTTCAGCTCAGGGCGGGTCACCAGCTCGAAGTCTGGTTGGGCCTCGATCATTTCGGCGAAGCTTGCCGCTTTTTCGATGCCTTGATCAATCAGTATCTCGTAGCCTTCCCGGGCGAGGATTTTCAGGCCGGAATGGATCAGCATCGACATGCCGGGGCGCGAGCCTTCCAGCGTGGTAGAACCCAGATCGCGGGAGCCTTTGCGGATAATGTACTGGGCGTGGTGCTCAACAGCACTGGCCAGGCTGGGGTCTTTGAATACCACCAAACCAACACCCATAGGCACATACAGCTGCTTGTGGGCATCGAAGGTGACTGAATCCGCCTTTTCTATGCCACGCAACAAATGCCGGTAGGTCCGGGAGAACAGTGTCGGGCCGCCCCAGGCTGCGTCTACGTGGAAATGGGCACCGAATTCCCGGGCGATGTCTGCCATGGCGTCCAGCGGGTCAACGTTGCCGGTCTCGGTGGTGCCGGCAATGCCGCAGATGGCCATAACCTTGATTTTCTGTTTCTGCAGCTCCAGACACTTGTCGCGCAGGGCGTCGGTCTGGATCCGGTTGTCGTCGTCTGTGTCTACCGCCACCAGGGATTCACGGCCAAGGCCTAATACATCGGCGGCTTTGCCCAGAGAATAATGCCCTCGGCGGGATACCACTATGGCAGCACCTTCGTAACCGTAGTACTTCAGTGCGCGGAACAGACCTTCCTGGTGCAGTCCACGAAAGCTGCCTTCAGCGGGGAAAGCGCGGTTGCGCGCAACCCACAGTGCTGTCAGGTTGGCGACTGTGCCGCCTGAGCACATGGCCCCAAGGGAGTGGCGAGGGTCGTGCATCCACTTCCGGTAAAAGGCGCCGTCTTCCTGGTACACCAACCGGTGGATCATGCCCAGAACCTGCCGCTCCATAGGCGTAAAGGCCTTGGAGGTTTCAGTTTTTACCAGATTCTGGTTCAAGGCGATCATGATTTTCGACAGCGGCAACATAAAATAGGGCAGCGCTGAGGTCATGTGGCCTATAAAGGCGGGGGATGCTGTGTGAACGGAGTTGGCAACCAGTTTGTCGAGCAGGAATTGGGTCTGCTCGGAAACAAACACGGGCTTTTCCGGGATGGCGTAGTCGGAAAAGTTTTTCTCGACGTCTGCAAGATCCCGTTCAACCGCAACAATATGCTCCTGCAGGAAGCCTGCAAGGTTGCTGGAAATATTCTGGTCAATACGGCTGAGCGTGGACTCCGGTGCCTCGGGCACGGTGAACACGCGATACATGGCTTCAAGTGAGGCCTGGGCCGTTTTCTTCTTGCCGGTCATAGATACCACACACAATCAGTGGTCATCCGCAGGGCCTGTTCCGGATGCCCAACGGATACAGCCGGGGTCTGTTTCCGGCATTGGTTACTTGTCACCTGTCGCTTCCAGGCACACTGGCATCCCTGAGGGGGCGTAGTATACGGGCTGCTTAAATCTTGTGCCACTGAGCGTGTTCAGAGAATTTCCCGGTGTATGTCGAGTATAGCGGCATCGACCTTTTCCTGGATGGCTTTCTCTACCTGGTCGAGGCGTTGAGTGATTTGTTGTGAGGATGTGCCGAGGGCTGCGATGGTCCAGGTGGCGCAGTCCAGGGCTTCCAGATCAGCGGTTTCTGCCACGGCCAGATCGGGTTCTTTGCCCCAGACGGCGCGCAGTGGGGTGAAGACTTTGCGTTTGGCTTTGAGGTCTTCGCAGCCGTAGAGTTGGAAGTGCAGGGTGAGTACGCCTACGTGGGGTGTTATCGCGGTGTTGTGTTGGGGCGCTTTGCCCTCTTTCAGCAGTCTTCTGAGTGTTTCAGACATAGATTTTCCGGCTTTGGTGCTGGAACCGACGAGGCAAGGCTTTCCAAAACATGCTCCTTGCGGCACATCCATGTGACGCTTGGGCTCCGCCATCCCTGGCTCCGCATAGTTTTGGAAAGCCTTGCCTCGCCGGTTCTCGAACAATTCAAGTGGAGTCCAACAAGCTCATATATTGATGTCTTGGTGGACACCAGCTCTAGCCTACTACAGGCGTTGCCCGCTTGATAATAGCCGCAGCATCAATCCCCGAGGGCAGGTTGCCGTAGTTCATGCCGCCATTGGACTGCAGCCGTGAAGCGCAGAAGGCATCGGCCACGGATTTGTCACCGTTGCGTAATAGCAGGGAGGCTTGCATGACCAGGGCCAGCCGGTCAACCAGGTTGCGGGCGCGGTACTGGAAGTCGCTGATGTCGGCGAAGTCATTTTGCAGCTGTGCCAGGAACTGGTCGAAGCGGCGGTCTGCACCCTTTGCCTTGGCAGCTTCGAGGAAGAAGGCATCGAGGGTTTCGGGTTCTTTCTGGATGGCGCGCAGGGTGTCCAGACACTGTACGTTGCCGCTGCCTTCCCAGATGGCATTCACCGGGGATTCGCGGAACAGGCGGGGCATGATGCAGTCTTCCATCACGCCGCTGCCGCCAATGCATTCCATGGCTTCGTAGGCGTGGTTAGGTGTGCGTTTGCAGATCCAGTATTTGCCAACAGGTGTAGCAAGCCGTGCCAAAAGGCGTTCGTGTTCCTGGTCCTGGCTATCCAGTGCTCGGGCGATTCGCAAGGTGTAGGCGAGGGCGGCTTCGTTCTCCAGGGCCAGGTCAGCAAGTACGTTTTGCATCAGTGGCTGGTCAATGAGCCTGTTGCCAAAGGCGCTCCGGTGACGGCAATGGTGGGTGGCCTGAGCGACGGCCTGGCGCATGCCTGCAGA
The DNA here is from genome assembly GCF_016597775.1 of Marinobacter sp. 1-3A. Taxonomy (NCBI): domain Bacteria; kingdom Pseudomonadati; phylum Pseudomonadota; class Gammaproteobacteria; order Pseudomonadales; family Marinobacteraceae; genus Marinobacter; species Marinobacter sp. 1-3A. The sequence continues at coordinate 165,311 of NZ_VCGZ01000004.1, read as the reverse complement.
GCTGCCAATCATGCAGTCGAAACGGGTCATGGCAACCATTTCTATGATGGTAGGTACGCCGCGGCCTTCTTCGCCAATCATCCATGCCAGTGCGCCGCGCAGCTCTACTTCGCTGGAGGCATTGGCTACGTTGCCCATTTTGTTTTTCAGGCGCTGGATCTGCCAGGGGTTTTTGGTTCCGTCCGGGCGCCAGCGTGGCATCAGGAAGCAGGACAGGCCGCCGGGGGTCTGGGCCAATACCAGAAAAGCATCGCACATAGGTGCGGAGACAAACCATTTATGGCCTACCAGCTCATAAGCCTGGCCCGGGCCTTTGGCTCCTACCGGGTAGGCCAGGGTGCTGTTTGAGCGTACGTCGCTGCCACCCTGCTTTTCGGTCATTGCCATGCCAATGGTTACTGAGCTCTTCTGGCTATCGGGGACGTTGCGGGAGTCGTAGCTGTTGGCCAGTATTCGGGATTCCCAGAGCGCTGCAAGCTCCGGTTGTTTGCGAATGGAAGGCATGGCCGCAAAGGTCATGGTGACCGGGCAGCAGTGTGCAGCTTCCACTTGGGAGTGCATATAGTATTTTGCTGCGCGGGTTACATGTGCGCCTTTGCCGGGGTTTGTCCAAGGGCTGCTGTGAAGACCGCTTTCAAAGGCAATGCCCATCAGTTCGTGGTACGAGGGGTGGAAATCCACTTCGTCGATGCGGTGGCCAAAGCGGTCGTGGGTATTGAGCACCGGTTTATTGTTATTGGCCCGAAAACCGAGATCGATGGTTGCGGCGCTGCCAGCCAGCGCGCCAAAGGCTTTCAGGTCGCTTTCCGCCTTCCCCGCTCCTTCGCGGTGCACAGCCTTCTGCAGGGCAATGTCCTGCTCATACAGGTTGTAGTTTTCCAGCGGTGGGGGCTGGTTGACTACCTCGTGGGTGATCGCCAAATAGCGATCACCATGTTCTTCGGGTGTTCCGGACGTGGGCTGTGGGGTATTCATAACTACCTCCTCGTGCCGGTCAACCCCTGTATGCAAAAGCAGATGATGGTGTTGACCAGCTGGTCGTTGTTCTCGGTTTCTTTTTCGGTTGCCTGCCCGATCTGGGTTGGTGATAAAGGCCCTACCAGGCTTTCCGCAATAGCCCCCACCAGGCAGGTGCTGCTTTGGCGGGGGTTCTGATCCGGAATGCACCCTTCTTCGATACCTTCCCGGATCGCCTGTTCAAACAGGCCGGCGTAGGCCTTTCGGTAAGCCAGCCGCTCTTCCTCAACTTTCGGGTCCACCGGCTCTGCAATGAGGGACCAGGCCATTACGGGCCCTTTCAATGCGCGCTCGGCAAATTGCCGCAATGCTTTTTCCAGTCTCTCTGTAGCACTTCCCGGTGTTGCCAGTGCTTTCGTAACCTTGTCTATTTCACGCTGCGTGGCCTGTCGGAAGATTTCAGCAAACAAGTCTTCTTTCGACTCGAAATGCCGGTAGATCGTTCCTGTGGCAACATTCGCAAGCTGCGCAATGCGAGTAATTCTTGCGTTGCGAAAGCCGCCTTCGGCAACGCACTCATAGGTGCACTCAGCGATCCGCTGACGTGCTGCGGCTTTACGCAGTCGCATCTTTTCCGTTTCACGATAAGCCATTTCGGGCTCCCGCTATTAGTGAATATTGATTCATTCTTTGGGTCAGGGCAAACACTTTTTTTTACCTTTATTTTATCTTTAAAATTCATCAGGTTATGGTTGTTACAAATATTTACAAAAAACATGTTGTCGGTAATAGCTCTGTCGTGAAAAGCAGATTATAAAGACGCCAAGACGGCGCCGCAGTAGCGGCTGGTCGAGGCGGAGTGCGGCTGCTTTATTTGGTTTGCCGCGCTTGTAACACTGTTTTCGTTGATGGAGAAAACCATGAGCGAGTTCGACGAAAGCAATCTGGAGCAATCCGGTAACTGGGCTAGTACGGGCAGCGAGAGTGACGATACACATTCTATCGCTGGCAGGGCACGGGTACGGGCGCAGCTACAGCAGGATATCGATGCTTTCCTGAGCCAAGGCGGCAAAATCCAGGAAGTTGAGACATCTTTCCGCGTTGACTCCCCTCGTAAGGTGGAGACAGGCTTTAATAACCGCGCGCTCTGAGCATTGTCTTTGCAGGCCGGGGCTGCATGCTCCGGCCTGTTTTTGCGGTCTGTCTCGGTCACGCGCCCAGTTTCCGCTTAATATGGCTCTTGAAAGCGTTACGGTCCTTGTTTCCCCGGATTGTAGCCAAGCCACCTATGGCCGGAACTGACCTCTATCATGAAATCTGTTTCCAAACTCTCCTTTGCCGTCCCCGTAATCATAGCAGTTGTGATTGCACTCTGGCTGCTGGCGGATAGTGCCCGAAATCAGCCTGTTTCCGTTCGTTCTGCTGAACGCCCCGATAATCTGAGAACGGATGACGCGGGCTTTGCTGCTGGCCGGCTGCAAAATCCTTCCAGACTTGTTGACGACTCCGCTGAGCTTGAGGTGCCAGAACAGTTACCGGCGTCGTTGGAAGGCACAACGGAGCCTGGCGGTTGGGCGATAACAGACCGTTTTGGCAACCTCATCCCCACAGGGGAGTTGCGGCAGTTGTTTGAGTACTATCTATCGGCTTTGGGTGAAGAAGATCTGTCGCAGTTGGTAGCAAGAGTACGGCTTGCCCTTTCAGTGCTGGAAGAGCCTGCGCGAGGGCAGGCTCTCGACACTCTTGGCCGTTACCTGGATTACAAGCTTGCCTTGTCGGATCTTGAGGCGGCTTACGGAGAAGCAGGGATTTCCGGTTCGGGTGAAATGGAGCGCCGGATGCTGGAGATTCAGGCGTTGCGTAGAACCTGGTTGGACGCAGATACGGCGGAGGCTTTTTTTGCGCAAGAAGAAGCCATAGATCGCTATCAACTCAGAAAGCGAAGCATTGCCAGAGACAGCAATCTGACGCACGAGCAGCGCGAGAAGGCCTTTGCCGAGGCTGAAATGGCCTTGCCTGAACCTCTGAGGCAGGCTCGCGAGGATACTCGAAAGTTTTCTCGCTATGAGCAGGCGCGAGAAGAGATGGCTAACGACCCGGAGGCTTTGCGAGCCTGGCGGCGTCAAGAATTTGGTGATGAAGCTGCCCAAAGGTTGGAAGCATTGGACGCAGAACAAAGGGATTGGAATCGTCGGTGGCAGTCGTATGCTCAAGAGCGTGATGCCTTGGCGAAGTCTGGCTTGGCAGAGCTTGAGAGAGAAAAAAGTCTGAGCCAGTTGCGGGAAAAGTATTTCAGCGAAGCTGAGCGAGTCCGGGCCAGGGCGCTCGATTCTATTCAATAGCAAAGCTTACAAAAAATGAGCCTCCCGGAGTCTGCTGCAGATTGAATGTTGCTCCGCAGACAGCGCTTGCCTACGTTGGTAGCCTGCAACCAGCAGCCCCGGAGGTGTATGATGGTGTCAACGGTGCCGCCAGGGTGCCAGGATTTCCAGTCCTACTCATTATTGTGCCATTCAGGAGGCTTTCTGTGTCTTTATCAACGCCACGTGTTTTTCCAGCTACCCGTTTGCGTCGCAATCGCGCCAGCGATTTTTCCCGTCGGCTGGTAAGGGAAAACCAACTGACGCCAGACAACCTGATTTACCCGGTTTTTGTACTGGAAGGGGAAGGACAGCGCGAGCAGGTGCCATCCATGCCGGGGGTGGATCGCCTGAGCATTGATTTGTTGGTTGAGCAGGCTGCAGAGCTGGTGGAGCTGGGGATTCCTGCAATAGCCCTGTTTCCAGTTGTGTCTGCGGAGAAAAAGAACTTGTCCGGCTCCGGGGCCTGGGATTCCGACGGGCTGGCACAGCGGGCTGTTCGGGCACTGAAAAAGGCTTATCCCGAGCTGGGCGTTATCACGGATGTGGCACTGGATCCGTTCACCACCCATGGCCAGGATGGCATCATCAATAACGAAGGCTATGTGCTGAACGACGTTACCGTTGAAGCCTTGGTTAATCAGGCGGTTTCACACGCTGATGCCGGTGCAGATATCGTTGCACCCTCCGATATGATGGATGGCCGTGTTGCTGCCATTCGTGAGGCGCTGGAATCCGCAGGACATATTAATACGCGTATTCTGGCCTATTCTGCCAAGTATGCTTCCGGTTATTACGGCCCGTTCCGGGATGCCGTCGGTTCGGCCGCCAGTCTGGGAAAAAGTGATAAGACCACCTATCAGATGGACCCGGCCAACAGCAATGAAGCGATTCATGAAGTGATGATGGATCTTGCCGAGGGCGCTGACATGGTGATGATCAAACCCGGCATGCCGTATCTGGATATTGTGCACCGGATAAAAACCGAACTGCAGGTGCCAACATTCGTGTACCAGGTTAGCGGCGAGTACGCTATGCATATGGCGGCGGAGCAGAACGGCTGGCTTGACGGAGACACTGTCATGATGGAGAGCCTGATGTCGATGCGCCGTGCCGGAGCAGATGGCATTCTGACATACTTCGCCGTGCGAGCCGCCCGCCTGATGCGGGACAAGCAGCGCTGAGGCTGTTAACGGACTACTCCTTGTCGGGAAGAGGCAGGGGGGGGGCAATCAGACAGGAAATCAAAGGCCATGAGAGCGGAAATTGTCAGAAATCTCACAGCAAGCGGGGGGCAGAGCGTACCCGCTCCCATAGACCTTCCAGCTGAAGGTGAAGTGATTGATCTGGACGCCAGTGAAAACTACTTCAACCGTGAGCTGAGCCAGCTTCAGTTCAATTATCGAGTATTGAAGCAGGCGCTGGATACCACTCATCCGCTGATTAACCGGCTGATTTTTTGCTGTATTTTTAGCAGCAATATGGACGAATTCTTCGAGATTCGGGTGGCAGGGCTGCGCCAGCAGATCAAATACGGCCGGGAAACCCTGGGCGCTGATGGGATAATGCCGGAACAGGCGCTGAGCGAGATCAGCCGCATCGCCCATGAATATATCGACGAGCAGTACGACATTCTGAACCATGTGCTGATTCCCGAAATGGAGCAGCAAAACATTCACTTTGTGCGGCGTATGGAATGGACGCCGGAACAGGCAGAGTGGGTGCGCAATTATTTCGATGAAGAAATTCTGCCGGTGGTCAGCCCTATAGGACTGGATCCTTCACACCCTTTCCCCCGGTTGGTTAACAAAAGCCTGAACTTTATTGTTGAACTTGATGGCAAGGATGCCTTTGGTCGTGAAACAGGCATGGCTATTGTGCCGGCGCCGCGCTCCCTGCCCAGGCTGGTGCGTTTACCGGATGAAGTCTGCAACGGCGGAGAGAACCTGGTTTTTCTGTCTTCAGTGATCCACGCCCACGCTGATGAGCTATTCCCGGGTATGGAGGTCAAGGGTTGTTATCAGTTCCGGCTCACCCGCAACGCCGACCTTGAGCTGGAAGACGACCTTGAAGATCTGGCGTCCGCATTGCGCGGTGAGTTACTCAGCCGGCGTTTCGGTGATGGTGTTCGGCTGGAGGTTGCGGATAACTGCCCTCAGGAGCTTGTGCAGTTCCTGCTCACGGAATTCGGCCTCGGGCAAAGAGATCTGTACCAGGTGAACGGGCCGGTTAACCTCACACGACTGATGGCGGTCACCGGCTTGGTGGATCGCCCTGATCTGCTATATTCCAGCTTTTCGCCCACCATACCCCGGCAGATCCGCAGCAAAGAAACTATATTTGATGCCATACGGAAACGGCCAATATTGCTGCATCATCCATTCCAGAACTTCAGCCCGGTTGTGGATTTGCTGCGTCAGGCCGCGAAGGACCCCCAGGTGCTGGCTATCCGCCAGACCTTGTACCGCACTGGCGCCAATTCGGAGGTTGTTGAAGCACTGGCCGATGCGGCCAAACGCGGTAAAGAAGTGACTGTGGTGGTCGAGTTGCGGGCCCGGTTCAGTGAGGCGGAGAACCTGGAGCTGGCCAGCCGTTTGCAGGAAGCCGGCGTGATCGTGGTGTATGGCGTTGTGGGCTATAAAACCCATGCCAAGATGATCCTGATTGTACGCCGTGAAGAAGGTCGGTTGCTCCGCTACGTGCACCTGGGAACCGGAAACTACCATGCGGTGAATGCTCGGCTTTATACCGATTACAGTTTCATGACCTGTGATGATTCCATTGGTGACGATGTTAACAAAATCTTTCAGCAGTTAACCGGTATGGGGAAGGCTCTGAAGATCAAGAAGCTGTTCCATGCCCCGTTCACCCTCCACAAGCGGTTGCTCAGCTTGATTGAGCGTGAGACAGCGTTGGAAGAAAAAGGCCGTATCATTTTCAAGATTAACGCCTTGACAGAGGTGCAACTGATCAAGGCCCTCTATCGTGCTTCCCAGGCCGGGGTGCAGATTGATTTGATAGTGCGTGGTATCTGCAGTATCAGGCCCGGGGTTCCGGGCCTCTCGGATAATATTCGTGTGCGCTCCATTGTGGGGCGGTTCCTTGAGCACACACGGGCTTACTATTTTGGTAACGACGGTAAGCCTGACGTGTACTGTTCAAGTGCAGACTGCATGGAACGCAACCTGCTAAGCCGGGTTGAAATTGCGTTTCCAATTGAGGACCCGGATCTGGTAGCGCGGGTGCGCGAAGATCTGGATACTTATCTGGCGGATAACTGCCAGTCCTGGATGTTGCAGCCCGATGGCAGTTACGTTCAAAATCAACTGGCCGAGGGTGAGGAGCGAGTGGCCTCGCAACTGGTTCTTCTGGAGCGCCTGACGGGCAAATCCTGAAATTTTCAGACGGAGAGAGTTCTTGAAAGCAAAATGGATCATTGGCGGTGCAGGTGTTCTGGTTGTCGCTGGCGCAATGCCATGGGTCGTGGGTTATGTAACCGAACAGCAGTGGCAGGAGGTTACCCATGAGCTGAATCAGTCGCAGCCATTTATCCAGATGCAGACGGATAACTATCGCAGGGGCTTTTTCGGCTCGGACATGAGTGGAGCCGTAACCATGGTTGACCCTGAGAGTGGTCAAACCCGCCGGATAGCTTACCGTGCCGGCGTCACCCATGGCATAACCGGTAGCTTTATGAATTTCGTGCCCGTTGATGGTTGGACACCGCAAGGCGCCGACTGGTTTCAGGAGCGGCCAAGGCTGACTCTGGAAACGCGCCTCTGGGGTACGGCTGTGCTGGAGCTGGAAGCGCCGGCTATGGCAATCACTAACCCGGAGAGCGGTGAATCACTGAGAGCCAGCGGCGGTGTTGCGCGTATTGAAATAAGTGACACAGGATCCCAGGCTGAAGCGCTGATTGTCTGGCCACAGGTTAGTCTGTCCGGGCGGGATATGAGCATCCGGGTTAATAATTTCCGGGTTGAACAGAGCATGGCTCATCTGGTGGGTGGCGTCTGGACCGGAACCATGGAAGCGTCGATAGGCTCTGTTGAATTGACACCTGCTGAGGCCTCCACGGTAACCATCGAGGGATTGCTCGCTCGCAGCAGCACCGAGGCGAAGGGCAAGGCGCAGCGCCTGGATTCCCTGTTATCGATTGAGGCGAAAAAGGTTCGTTATCAAGATCAGGCCTACGGCCCACACAAGCTGGCGTTCGCTCTGGAAAACCTCGATGTTGCCAGCTGGAACAGCTTAAGCACCAGTATGGCTGAACTTCAGGGCATGGTGTTGGCACCTGATGCCGGAGGTCGCGAAACCTTTGAGCGGCAGATGGAAGCCATGGGGCAGGTGAATACGGCAATGAGAAATCTGGCAGCAGCAGGGTTTTCGATGGGCGTTCCTGAGTTGTCTTTGGACACGCCGGAAGGAGCAGTAACCGGCAACCTGGTGCTCAGCCATCCAGAACTGACTGAAGATCAGAAAGAGAGCATGTTGATGGTGATGCAGCAGCTCAATGGAAGTATGAATTTGAGCTTGCCTGCCGTGCTGGTGGATGAATACCCGGCAGTGCGTATGCAGTTTGCGCCACTCATCAAAGAAGGTCTGTTGGTGCCCGATGGCGACCGGCTGGTGCTGGCAGCAAAACTGGCCGGCATGGTGATTGAGGTTAACGGCCAGGAAATCCCCTTGCCACCGGTGTTTTAAAGCGGTTCAAGGCAACAAAAAAGCCCCACGAAGGGGCTTTTTTGTTGCCGCCTGATAGACATCAGGCTTCACTGAATTTCTTTTTCAGAGCTTCTGCCACAACCGGGTCCACGAACTCCGATACATTCCCGTCCAGAGAGGCAATTTCCCGGATCAGGCTTGAGGAGATGTAGGAGAGGTGATTGGACGGCGTCAAGAACACGCTTTCCAGCTCCGGAGCCAGGCTGCGGTTCATGTCTGCAAGCTGAAACTCATATTCGAAATCGGATACTGCTCGCAAGCCACGGAGAATAACCGTGGCATTCTGGTCGCGGACAAAATCGGCGAGCAAATAGCTGAAACCGGTCACACTCACGTTCGGAATGCCAGCCGTTGCCAGCCGCACCAGTTCGCAGCGCTCCTCCAGATCAAACAGAGGCTGCTTCTTGGAATTGTAGGCAACGGCAACCACCACTTCATCAAACAGGTTACTGGCCCGCCTGATCAAGTCTGTATGGCCGTTAGTAATAGGGTCAAAGGTGCCCGGGTAAATGACTTTAGGCATGCACAGCTCCTTTTTTAACAGGCGCCCAGAGTATCAGTATTCAAAGAGTTTCTGTAGGCCGGGTGGCAAGCCCTTCACTGGCGTGAAGAACAGTGCCAACCATGGAGAATCAGGCTTTCAACCGTTGTGCCAGTCGAGAGCTGTTTCTCGCCGCCAGGGCATAAACCGAGAGCTGGGGATTTGCTCCAATGCTGGTGGGGAAAATCGATGCGTCGTGCACGCTGAGATTGCTCACGTGATGATGCTCACCAAATCCGTTGACCACAGACTCTTCCGGATTGCTCCCCATGGCGCAGCCGCCCATCTGGTGAGCGGTGAACAGGCGAACCCGGTGAGGCTCCATGGCAAAGCCGTCAATAGCAGCCTTGGCGTCGGCCCAGGTGGAATACCAATCCGAGTCAAGGTGCATCAGGCGCACTTTGTCTGCGCCCGCGGCAAACTGGATTTCAGCCATGGTGTAGAAAGCTCTACGAAGGCCTTTCCAGAGATAGTCGCTTACCGGGTAATCAAGCATCGGGCTGCCATCGTCACGAAGTGAAACAGTGCCGCCAGGGCTGTCCTCATGAAAACCATCACGCACCAGAGCGATAACTGACTGCATCCAGGGTAAGCCGGCCAGGTTTTTAGCTTGTTCGTCGCCATGGCCCGGCACAACTCCTGCCGACATGGCCGGGTGTAAAGGAGGCACCTCCAGCTTGTAGCCTGCATCGCCATCTACGCCGCTGCTAAAGTTGAACTCGTCGGAATATACCGACTGGGGTGCACCATAGAATGGGTCAACCAGCTTGGGCATTTGTGCAACGCTGGCGTTAACAGGGTGAATAAATGAGCGCTTGCCAACCCGTTCATAGGGATCGGGCAGTTTGGAACGTAGCAGCAGGCCGGGTGAGCCTATGGCACTTGCGGCAACCACAAAGTGCCTGGCTTTGAGTGTTACCGTAACGCTGGTAGGCGTGATGCCATCGCTGGCCATAGCTGTGGCTTCGAGGGAGTCAATTCGATCCTGATTCATCACAAAACGTTCGGCGCGCAGCCCGTGGTACATACTTGCATTGTTATCTAGCGCGCCCGGGATGGTTGTCATCAGTGCGCCTTGCTTGGCATTGGTAGGACAGCCTACACCGCAGTACCCGAGGTTCCAGCAACCTTTGACGTTGCGCGGGATAATCTGCCAGCTAAAGCCGAGCTTCTCGCACCCCTGTCGCAAAATGTCGTTATTGAGGTTGGGGGCCGTATCCCATGGGGCCATGGAATGGCGGGTCTCTCGGCCGTCGAACCAGGGTGCCATGGCTTCCGGGCTTACCCCGTCCAGACCAAATCGCTTGCTCCAGTAGTTAAGTGTTTCATCCGGGGTGCGGAAACTGCTGGTCCAATTGACTGTCGTTGAGCCGCCCACGCAGCGCCCCTGCAAAATAGCAATGGCACCATCTTTTGTAGTGCGACTCATGCCTTCCTGATAGAGGTTTGCGTAGGACGTAAGCTCGTCCATTTTGAAGTCTTTCTGGTAATACAGGCGACCTTCTTCCACCAGGATAACGGACAAGCCGCTTTTGGCCAGAATTTCAGCAGTGGTGCCGCCACCTGCACCGGTGCCGACAATAACGACATCTGCTTCAGCAGTATGATTTTCAGTAAGCGTGGCGCCGTCGATAACTTTCCAGCCAGACTCCAGGCCTTGGGCGATGCGATCGTTGAACGACATGGATGGTGGTTCCCCTTTTGGGTTAGATGGCAGTCAAAATAGCGGGCTAAAACAGCTGGCGGAGCGTCAGGCGCTGCGGAATTGCGGCAGGGCCTGAACCGCCCAGTCGGGTGGCCCCGGATAGCCTGAAAGCTGCCAGTTCTCCTGATGGCCGTAAAATGCCACGTTGCTTATTTTTGTCAGCGCAATATAGCCATTGTTGAAAAGGCCAATGCTGCTTGAACGCCAGCGCTGAAGGAATGCATCAGCTTGCTCCGCAGTGGCGTCGCGCCAAGCTGGCCAAACTCGGGCTATGGTGACACGCGTAAGACCAAAGTTGAGCAGGTCAAACAATTGCCTGAGCTCTTTCTGGTTCGCGGGGCCAAATTTGTGAATGCCCATATCAATGCGTTCGACGGTGCCTGCAATTGCGATGCGTCTCGCGTTAGCTTGTTCTGGAAGCGCGGAGCCGAGGATGGCCGGGAGCAGGGCTTCTAATAGTTCTATGTCATCAGCGGACAAAAACTGGAATTGGTAACGCGCATCCATGCGGGTGTCGACAGCACCAAGGCGGCCGGCGGGTGCTGTTGCACAGCCACTGAGGCCGGCAGTCAGGCTCACGGTGCCCAAAAAGAGCGCGCCCCCAAGGCCGGTACGAAGAAAGCTGCGCCGGTCGAGGCAAAGAGAATCCAGTTCGTCGGTTGGAGAGAGGGGGTCAGTCATAATCGGCTCGCTCTTGTTTTGGAGTAGGCGATTACCGGGGCGAATGGGCCCCGGTTGCAGTGCAAGGTGCTTAACGGATGAAAAGCTTGTAAATCATTCTGTGGGCAGATGTGCCATATGGGGGGTATACAAATTTGCCACTGTTAAACTTCTGTTTTGCAAAAATTGCGCGCTGGTGTGAGAAGGTCAAAAAACCTTCCTTGCCATGGTAATGGCCCATGCCGGAATCCCCTACACCGCCAAACGGCAGGTCATCCTGGGCGACGTGCATCAGAGAGTCGTTTATGCACATGCCGCCAGACAGGGTTTTATCGGTCACTTGGCTCTGCTGTTCGCGGTCGTAACCGAAAAAGTACAGGGCTAGAGGGCGCGGGCGATCATTGATGAACTGTATGGCCTCATCAAGATTGTCATAGCTTACAATCGGAAGGATCGGGCCAAAGATCTCATCTTGCATGAGCTTCATCTCCGGTGTTGTTTTCAGCACCAGGGTCACCGGGATCTTCCGGGTACCATCACTCATGTTCTCTTTTGCAGGATTGATCTCTATCAGCTCGGCGCCTTTGGCCCTGGCATCCTCGAGGTAACCTTTCAAACGATTGTACTGGCGCTCATTGATAATGGCGCTGTAGTCGTCGTTATCTCTTATTGAGGGGTACATTTCAGAGAGCTGGGCCCGAAACTCGTCTACAAAGGCCTGTGTGCGATCAGCCGGACAGAGCACATAGTCTGGCGCCACACAGGTCTGGCCTGCATTGAAGGCCTTGCCGAAAGCGATGCGCTGGGCTGCGTCTTCAAGCGGGACATCCGGAGAAACTATGGCAGGTGACTTGCCGCCTAACTCCAGGGTAACCGGTGTCAGATTCTCGGAAGCAGCGCGCATGACCAGCTTGCCTACAGAGGTGGAGCCGGTGAATAGCATGTGGTCAAAAGGTCGCGCTGAAAAATCGGCTGCAACATCGGCTTCGCCATTAATAACGGCGACCAGGTCTTCCGGGAAAGTGGCTTCAATAAGTTCTTTGAACAGTGCGGATGTGTGAGGGGTGAACTCAGATATCTTGATCATGGTTCGGTTACCCGCTGAAAGAGAGGCAACAAGCGGCCCTACGGCCAGATAAAGTGGGTAGTTCCAGGGCACGATTACGCCGACCACGCCTTTTGGCTGATAACAGACTTTGTTGCTGGCAGGTTGAAAAAGGATGGAGACGTGCCGGCGGGAAGGCTTCATCCAGCCGCCGAGATTTTTCAGGGTGTAGTTGATTCCCTGGATGGAGGGCATCACCTCTGCAATCAGCGATTCATCTCGCGAACGACAGGAAAAGTCCCTGTCAATGGCATCCAGAATGCGATCCTGATAGGACAACAGGGCCTGCTTGAGGCGCTCCAGGTTTTGCTTGCGCTCGGCCAGCGTCGGCGATGGGTGATCGTGAAACGCTTTTTTCTGTATCTCAAACACCCGGTGGGTCTGTTGAATGTGACTTTGGCTCTCTGAGAGCTGAACAACGCTGGCACCCATGGTGTCCTCCTCTTGGCACCGCCGCACAAGGGCGGCGGCCCGATGTTATTTTGGTGGCGAAAAAACGCTCAATTTGCACTGTACGGTATTATTAGAGTATATACTCTAGGGAGTCAAGCGACTCCGATGGCCAATTGGGCCATCTGTGAGCTGCAAAACAACAAACGTCGATGAGCTTATGAAAACCAGAGACAAGATCTTACTGTCGAGCCTTGAGCTGTTTAACGAGCAAGGTGAGCGGAACGTTACAACCAACCATATTGCAGCGTACCTGGCGATTTCGCCGGGCAATCTCTATTACCACTTTCGTAATAAGTCCGACATCATTTACGAGATATTTCAGGAATACGAAAAGCTGGTGGATTACTACCTTGATATTCCTGAAAACCGGCCGCTGAATCTGGACGACATGACGTTTTATCTGGAGTCTGTTTTTGACGGGCTATGGAGTTACCGGTTTCTTCATCGGGATCTTGAAAACCTGTTGGACAGGGATCAGCGCTTACGAAATGACTATCGAGAGTTCACAGATCGATGTCTGGCGGCCATAAGCAGAATTTTCGAGAAGCTGGCGGAAGGCGGGGTTCTGGAGCCTCAGCCCGATACGCTTCGAGCCGCCATGTCGCTGAACGTCTGGCTGATTGTCACCAACTGGATGGCGTTCCTGAAAACCGCACACGGTGAAAAGGCGTCGGCATGTCTGACTCTCCGTGAGCTGAAACAGGGAATTTATCAGGTGCTGACGCTTGAGATCCCTTATGTGACGCCGGTTTATCGTGAGCAGGTTCTGGAGCTCAGGGAGAAGTATCGACCAACCATGCCGGAGCAGGAGGGTGAACGCGAAGTTTCGGTGGGCTAAATCCAGGTGCCTGCTTCGGAACTTTTCCGGGCGGTTAGTGTCCTAGTGTGTGGCGCGGGCAATTCGGACGTTTCCGGCGCCCCCTGAGTGAGTTCTCAGGTTTTAACACGTCGCAAACCCTGACGTTTTACCGGCCTGTTTTCGCAGGCCGGTTTTTTCTTCGCTATTGAGTGCTTTCTGCTGAATCTTCCAGCCAGTCTGTCAGTGCCGACCGGCACTCATCAACGCCGCGTTTGGATGTTGACGAGAACATAATCAAATGCTCAACACAGGAAAACGCCTTCAGCTTTTTGGCGATCTCCAGCATGGCGGTTTTTGCTTGCCCGAATTTAAGTTTGTCGGCTTTGGTGGCCAGAATCATCAGTGGCAGCTTGTTATGTTCGCACCATTCCACCATCATTTGATCGAATTCGGTGAGCGGGTGGCGAATGTCCATCACCAGAACCAGGCCTCTCAGGCATTGGCGTTGGTTCAGGTATTGTCCCAGGTGCTTTTGCCAGTCATCTTTCATGTCCCGGGATACTTTCGCATAGCCGTACCCAGGTAAATCCACCAGCCGGGCGTGCTCGCGATTCAGGGAAAAAAAGTTGATCAGGCGCGTGCGACCAGGTGTTTTACTGGTGCGGGCCAGCTTCCCGTTCGCGGTAATTGCGTTCATGGCACTGGACTTTCCTGCGTTTGAACGCCCGGCGAAGGCGACTTCTGCGCCTATATCTGGTGGGCAGTCTTCCAGCCGGGGGGCGCTAATCAGGAAGCGAGCGCTGTTAAAAGAGATGCTTTTTTGAGTCAGGTCAGAGTCCACAGCGGTTGGCTTTCCTTTGGATTTCAGTTATTAGAGATTAATGTATAATGCTACACCAATTCCGGGCGGTACGCTTGGCGTAACCGCTGTCAGCCCTGGTCTTGAGCCTGACTGAACAGCGCCTGCCGGCTGTAAACCAAGAATATATTCGAGATGAGAGAAGCGGAGCGAGCATGAAGAAACTGATCGCAGGATTTGTTTTCGGCGTTGGCCTTACAGCAATGGCGCATGGGGCAGGTAATCCTGAAGCGGGAAAACAGGCAGCGGCAGCTTGCCAGGCCTGTCACGGTGAAGGTGGGGCAAAGCCAATCATGGGGTCCTATCCGAAAATATCCGGGCTGGGTGAAAGGTATCTGTTTGACCAGTTGGTGGCCATCCAGGAAGATTCACGTCCAATTCCTGAGATGACAGGCCAGCTTACTGGCAAGTCAAAGCAGGACCTGCAAGATCTGGCAGCATATTTTGCGCAACAAAAAATGGTTGTCAGTCAGGCTGATCCGGAGTTGGTCGAGAAGGGCGCCGCACTTTACCGCGGTGGAAACATGGCCTCTGGTGTTCCTGCGTGCGCAGCCTGCCACAGCCCTCAGGGCAAAGGCAACGAGCCGGCCGGGTATCCTCACATCGGTGGCCAGAATGCCGAGTATCTGGCCAAGCAGCTGGAAGCCTATCGCGATGGCACCCGTGCTAATGGCTCTCACGCGGCGATCATGGTGGATGTCTCTGCCAGGCTGACCGATGCAGAAATCGAGGCTGTTTCCAGCTACATTTCTGGACTGAACTGATCCAATCGTTCACGGCCTGACAAAAACCCCGCCCAGTGCGGGGTTTTTCGTCTGTCGAACCTGTAATCCGCAAGCAGTGGAACTTTTCAGGTTTGGCGGGTCATAATTCCCCTATAACGACATTTATAAAATCTGGAGATATTTCATGTTTCGAGCATTCAGAACGGTTGGTCTGCTGTTGGCGGCCCTGGCTGTTTTTGGCCAAGCCAATGCGGATGATTGGCAGGAAGGCGTGCATTACAAAAAGCTGGATACTCCGGTGCGCACAGACAGTGGTACCGACATTGAGGTGGCAGAAGTATTCTGGTACGGCTGCCCGCACTGCTACGACTTCAAGCCTCTGGCCGAAAGCTGGGAGGCCAATGCTCCGGATTATGTGAATTATGTACGTATACCTGCGGCTCTGGGTCGTTCCTGGGCGCCCCACGCACAGGCGTACTATGCGCTTGAAGCAATGAACTCGCTGGATAAAGTGCATGATGCCCTTTTTGAGGCTCTGGCAGGCCAGCGTCGACCGTTGAATGATGGTGAGTCTCTGGCTGACTTTGTTGCGGGTTATGGTGTGGATCGCGAAGAGTTCCTGAATAACTACAACAGTTTTGGTGTTAATGCGCGTATGCAGCAGGCGCAGGCCAAAATCCGGGGCGCGCGAATTACCGGCACACCGACTATGCTGGTAAATGGCAAGTACACGGTCAGTGCGTCCATGGCGGGTAGTCTTGAGGCATCGCTGGCGGTTGTGGATTATCTGGTGGAGAAAGAGCGGGCTGCGAATCCGTAACGCATGCCTCGCCTGGCGTTAGGGTTGGCAAACGGAGCAAGACAGCAGATATATCATGTATAAACGCTTCAGAAAGCAGCTCGATGGTATTATCAGTGCCCGGGGTGAGCCGAAAGGTTCAAACTCGGGCCTTGAGCACGTACCCCTGTTTGAGCCTCAGCGCCACCTTCGGCTGCTCACATTTAACATTCAGGTGGGCATCAGTACGTCGTCCTATCGCCACTACCTGACCAGAAGCTGGCAGCACTTTCTGCCCCATCGTAACCGTATCCAGAATCTGGACCGCATAGCCTCGCTACTGAGCAACTACGATGTAATAGCGTTGCAGGAGTGTGATGGAGGAAGTCTGCGCAGTGGGCACATCAATCAGGTTCAGTACCTTGCCGAAGCGGCGGGCATTCCATACTGGCATCAGCAGTTAAACCGTAATCTGGGGCAGATTGCCCAGCACAGTAATGGTTTGCTCAGCAGGTTCCGGCCTCTGGATGTAAAAGAATACAAGTTGCCAGGGCGGCTTCCCGGAAGGGGGGCCATTGTTGCCCGCTATGGCACCGAAGAAGACCCGCTGGTGTTGGTGATGATGCACCTTGCTTTGAGCAAGTCAGCGCAGCAGCGACAGTTGGGTTTTATCAGTGAGCTGATTTCAAAGTACCGGCATGTGGTGCTGATGGGGGATATGAACGCTCATGCAGAGCAGTTGTTGACTCAAACACCCTTGAAAGACACGGATCTGATCCCTCTGCCGGACAGCGCCCACAGTTTCCCGAGCTGGCGGCCTGAGAAGGCGCTCGATCATATTCTGGTGAGCCCGAGCTTGCAGATAAGGAATTCGGAAGTGGTGAGCTATCCCATGTCGGATCACTTGCCGATTGCCATGGATATAGCGTTACCCGATGGGTATCTGGAAAAGTTCTGAAGAGATTTTCTGAAAACTGGCCACAAAAAAACCCGACAAATTTGTCGGGTTTTTTTGTGGATACCAGATCAGGAATTACTTGATCTTGGCTTCCTTGTACGCAACGTGCTTACGGACAACCGGATCGTACTTTTTGATCTCGATTTTTTCCGGGGTGTTACGCTTGTTTTTCATGGTCGTGTAGAAGTGACCAGTGCCTGCTGATGAAACCAGCTTGATTTTTTCGCGCATGATGCAGCTCCTTATACTTTCTCGCCGCGGGCACGAAGATCGGCCAATACAGCGTCAATACCTTTTTTATCGATGATGCGCATACCTTTGGTAGACGTGCGCAGCCGAACGAAACGCTTTTCAGACTCAACCCAAAAGCGCTTGCTTTGCAGGTTAGGCAGAAAACGACGACGGGTGTGGTTCATCGCGTGAGAAACATTGTTACCGGAAACCGGACGCTTACCGGTTACCTGACAAACTCTGGACATACTTGCCTCCGACCTGAGCAATGGTCTTAATAAATACGAATTCGATTTTAATTGCGTCTCTGGTTGCCGAGGAGTGATTAGGCTCCTGTTTGCGCCCCTGAACTGAACGCTGCTCGCCAGACGCCGCCAGAAAGGGACGCTTTTATACCAGAACCAGCATCCCAACGCAAAAAATTGTTGGGAATTTGGCCAGTTTTCGCACATTCGCCTGTGACGGCTTACATCAATCCACGTTCTGCGAGGGATATTACCTCACCGTGACCGATCACCATATGGTCAAGAACCCTGATATCCACCAATCCGAGTGCTTCTTTCAGGCGCTTGGTCAGGGAGATGTCTGCCTGACTAGGTTCGGCTACTCCGGAAGGGTGATTATGGGCGAAAATAACCGCCGCTGCATTATCTTCCAGCGCTTGTCGCACCACTTCTCTCGGATACACGGCTGCGCCGTCAATAGTGCCTCTGAACAGCTCCCTGTATTGAATGACCCGGTGCCGGTTGTCCAGAAAAAGACCTGCAAATACTTCGTGGGGGTAAGTCCCCAGCCGACTGGTGAGAAAGCGTCGGGTGTCTTCTGGTGATCGAAGAGGGTCGCCTTGGCGTAGTGGCTCGTCCATTACGCGCCTGGCCATTTCCATGGCGGCTTGAACCTGTGCATATTTTGCGGTCCCCAGCCCTTTCACGCCACAGAACTGCCGCCTTGAGGCTGTCAGCAATCCACGCAGGCCGGAAAATTCCTGCAAAAGGGCGCGCGAGAGCTCCATAACCGGCATGCCGGTGGTGCCGGTGCGTAGAAAAATGGCCAGCAGTTCTGCGTCAGACAGGCTTTCGGGGCCGTGGGCGAGCAGTCGTTCACGGGGGCGCTCATCCATAGGCCATGCGGGGTTGGTCATGTTTGCTTCCTTGCGAATCGCTTTGGGGATTTTTGAGGGATTTAGCGCGTCCTGCGCATTCCAGTTACGAAGACTACTTCAAAAAGTAACAAATGGTAAACGAGGGGGCTGCCTTGCAGGCTGTCGGTATCCGCTGGGCATGCTATCTTATAAGCCTTTCATATTAAGCGGATACGGAGCCTTATGATGGCCGTCAGAAAAATTCTGCTGGGTATTACCGGTGGTATTGCAGCCTATAAAAGTGCCGAGCTTGTGCGCTTGCTGAAAAAGGCGGGCTATGAGGTAAAGGTTATCATGACGCGAGGCGCAGAAGCCTTCGTAACCCCTCTGACCTTTCAGGCGCTCAGTGGCGAGCCGGTGCGTACCTCTTTGCTTGATCCTGAGGCCGAAGCAGGCATGGGGCACATAGAGTTAGCCAAATGGGCTGATCAAGTGGTCATTGCGCCTGCTTCTGCAGATTTTGTTGCGCGGCTGGCCCAGGGCATGGCCGACGATCTTCTGACCACTGTTTGCTGCGCAACTGAGGCGCCCATCGCGGTAGCGCCTGCCATGAATCAGGCCATGTGGGGCAATGAGCGTACCCAGCGCAACATACGTTTGCTGGAGTGTGATCTGCAAATTTCTCTCTGGGGGCCGGCCCAGGGTGAGCAGGCCTGTGGTGACAATGGGCCGGGGCGTATGCTTGAGGCTGCGGAGATCGCGGCCCTGATCATGAATAAGCATTCCGGAGCTGGAGAGCTTGCGGGCAGGCGTGTCGTAATTACCGCCGGCCCGACCCGTGAGCCTATAGATCCTGTGCGCTATATCACCAACCACAGTTCTGGCAAGATGGGCTATGCGCTGGCTGTTGCGGCACGGGATGCGGGCGCCAGTGTTGTTCTGGTGAGTGGGCCGGTCAATTTGCCGGTTCCTGTGGGCATTGAAGTGCGCCCTGTTGTTACAGCCGAAGATATGCTGAAAGCGTCTATGGACGCAGTTGATGAAGGCTGTGACCTGTTTATTGCGACGGCTGCCGTAGCAGACTATCGGCCCGAGAATCGTGCTGACGACAAGATCAAAAAGTCCAGTGAGTCCATGGCGCTGCCCCTGGTGCGCAACCCTGATACGCTGGCTACCATTGCCGGGCGCCCCGATGCGCCCTTTACTGTGGGCTTTGCAGCTGAAACCACCGACGTGGCCAGCTACGCCAAGGACAAAATGCAACGCAAGAAGTTGCACATGATTGTCGCCAATGATGTCTCTGTTCCCGGCCTGGGCTTCAATAGCGACAATAACGCCGTCACGGTGTTCTGGCCGGATGGGCAGGAGGCGATAGGGCCAGACACCAAGAAAGCGATTGCATCGCGCCTCGTAGCGCTGATTGGCGAACATCTGAAGCAGGAATAACATGAGCAAAAAGAATTTACAGGTACGCATTCTTGATGATCGGATTGGCAACCAGATTGCCTTCCCCGAGTACGCCACCGAAGGATCGGCTGGGTTGGATCTGCGGGCTTGCCTTGATGAGCCCCTGACTCTGAATCCCGGGGATACCCAGCTCATCCGAACCGGGCTGTCCATTTATATTGCAGATCCGTCTCTGGCGGCCATGATTCTGCCCAGAAGCGGGCTGGGTCACAAACACGGCATTGTGCTGGGCAATCTGGTGGGGCTGATCGATTCCGACTACCAGGGCGAATTGATGGTGTCTTGCTGGAACCGCGGCAAAACTGCTTTTACGGTTGAAGTGGGCGAGCGGATTGCTCAGCTGGTGCTGGTGCCGGTAATTCAGGCGGATTTTGAAGTGGTTTCCGAGTTTGATGCCAGCGTCCGGGGCGAGGGTGGTTTCGGCTCTACAGGAACCCGCTAGCCTTTAGCCTTAGCGCAGAAACCCGCTGTGGCGTCTATACTTTGCCGACAAGTGCTTGTCCAGGACAAAAAAGATAATTGCAGGATGAACTATGAAACTGGGTAAGAAGAAAGTGACTGAGGCGTCCGTTGATGAGCAACCGACAGCCAAAGCAGAAAAAAAACCGAAAACCCGGGCTTCCGCAAGCTCTAAAATGATCCATCTGGGACAGACTGCGATCAAGCAGGCGCTGGTTGTTTTGGTGGCAGGCATTGCTGCAGTGGCTCTTGTTTATGTTCTGGTATTGCAGCCGGCATCGGAAGAGCGTTATCTCGCCTTGAAGGCCACTGAGGCAGATGCTGCGGCTCAGCGCATCAGTCAGTACCTTGCGTTCATGCAGCAGAGCGTGAATGGCTTGGCAACCCAGCCTCATGTTGTGGATGCCTTGATGGACCGCGCAGATCCCGGCATGGTCCAGCAAAGGTTAGCGACTGCCTTACCCGGAGTGCAGGCAGCGTATCTGTTCCCATACCGTCAGATTCCCAGGACTGGCGATGCAAATGGATTGCTTGGTTTTGCGGGGCTGGAGCTGGCCCGTCGCGCGGAGAACGCTCAGCTTCTGCACCCGGACGCGTTTCCCCGTGAAAATCGCTGGTATGTCCAGATGGCCGTTCCGGTTCGCAATCCCTCCAGCAAGGCGGTTGTGGGTAGCCTCCTGCTGGTATTCGACGCATCCCAGTTTCAGCCACTACTCTCTGTTAACAGCACACAGCTTGGTGGCGAGTTAGCCTTGGTGCAGACAGTCTCCGGAACATCCCGCACGTTCGTCAGTAACGGCGGTGCTGGAGGAAATGCAAGCACAGCTGAAACCCGTACGCTCGCCAATCCGGACTGGACTCTGCGCTATACACCGAACGCTTTGCCTGAGCCCCCCATCAATATCTTGTGGGTTGCGCTGTTGATGGGTGTGCCTACCCTGATAGCCGCCATACTTGTGTGGGTCTTGCTGATCAGCGCCCAGAAGAATTTGCGCCAGGAAGTGACCAACCTGATTCAGTGGGCTCATAAGGTATTTGGAGGTGAGCGACAAAAGTTACCCGGCTTTCAGTGGGACATGGTTGCCTCCGCCGCTGAAGTACTTTACAGGCTTTCCCAGGTTGTCGAAAAGCGCATAACAAAGTCTGCAGAGACGGCGAAGCCAAAGCCCGCCAAGGGTGGTGGGACGGCCGAGCCTGGCGACGTTGAGCCGCTGTTTCAGGACAAGGACATACCTGATATTGATATGTTGGACGGCGATGAAGACGTTCTGGGTTTTGGCAGCGGCAGTAGTGACAGCTCCTTCTTTGCAGGCGGAGAAATGCCAGATGTTGAAGAGGTGGATGAGCCGGTGGTTGAGATGTCGCCAGACATTTTCAGGGCCTACGATATCCGGGGCATTGTTGGCGAGACCTTATCTCCTTCTGTTGTTCTGCAAATTGGCACAGCCATAGGGTCAGAGGCTATCAGCCGCGGGCTGTCATCTTTATGCATAGGCTACGATGGCCGCCATTCCAGCCCCGGGCTGGCAGATGCGCTGGCTCGCGGTGTGATGGCTTCCGGCTGCAATGTTATTCACGTGGGCGCAGTGCCAACACCGGTGCTGTATTTTGCGACCCATCATCTTGAGAATGGGTCAGGCGTTATGGTGACAGGAAGCCATAACCCGGCCAATTACAACGGCCTCAAGATCATGCTGGGCGGTGAAACCCTCTCTGGCGATGCCATCAAGGCGCTCTACAAGCGAGTGCAGACAGGTGATCTGGCCGCAGGCCGTGGTGAACAGTCTACTGAAGATGTTCGCAGGGCTTACCTTGATCGAATTGTCGGCGATATCGCTGTGGCAGCACCGCTCAAAGTTGTTGTGGATGCCGGCAACGGCATTGCAGGTGAGCTGGGCCCGATGCTGATTGAAGAGCTTGGCTGTGAAGTTATCCCGATGTACTGCGAGGTTGACGGGGACTTCCCGAATCACCATCCGGATCCGGGCAAGCCAGCCAATCTTGCGGATCTGATCGAAAGAGTGAAAGCCGAAGGCGCAGATCTTGGTGTGGCCTTTGATGGCGATGGCGACAGGTTGGGCCTGGTCACGAATACCGGCAAGATTATCTGGCCGGATCGTTTGCTGATGCTCTTTGCCCGTGATGTGGTGTCACGAAATCCTGGTGCAGATGTGATTTACGATGTGAAGTGTAGCCGACGGCTTGCCGGTGTGATTTCGGAAGCGGGTGGGCGTCCCATCATGTGGAAAACCGGCCATTCGCTGATGAAGGCAAAGATGAAGGAAACGGGCGCTTTGCTGGCAGGTGAGATGAGCGGCCATATTTTCTTCGCTGAGCGCTGGTACGGCTTTGATGACGGGCTATATGCAGCGGCCAGGTTGCTGGAAATATTGGGCATTGATGACCGGCACAGTGACGAAGTGTTTGAAGACTTCCCTGAGGATATAAGCACGCCAGAGCTTAATGTTGAAGTCACCGAAAGCAGCAAGTTCACCATAATGGAGCAACTTGGTGCAGAGGGTGATTTTGGCGACGGTAACATCAGCAAGATTGATGGCATTCGTGTGGATTACGCCGATGGCTGGGGCTTGTGTCGTGCCTCCAATACCACACCCATGCTGGTACTTCGCTTTGAAGCTGAAACGGAAGAGGCTCTGGAGCGCATAAAAGATATTTTCCGGGCCCAGCTCCAGAAAGCAGCACCAGAACTTGTGGCTGACTTCTGACAACAGCTCTGTGGGAATCCTATTTTCATTCTGAATTATTAAGGCAAAATGATGACGCTGGATCGTGAAACAGCAATGCAGGTGGCTACCGTTCTTAGCCGTGGATTACCGTACATTCAACGGTTCACCGGGAAAACCGTGGTTATCAAGTACGGCGGCAACGCCATGGAAAACGAGGAGCTGAAAAGCAGCTTTGCTCGTGATGTGGTGCTCATGAAGCTTGTGGGCATCAACCCGATTGTTGTTCATGGTGGTGGCCCCCAGATTGGCGAGCTGCTGCAGCGCCTCAATATCCAGTCCCGCTTTGTGAATGGCATGCGAGTGACGGATGCCGCCACCATGGATGTGGTGGAAATGGTACTGGGCGGCCAGGTGAACAAGGAAATTGTGTCCTTGATCAACGCTCAGGGTGGCACAGCCATAGGTCTCACAGGAAAAGACGCCAACCTCATTCGCGCACGCAAGCTGGAAGTGGTTGATCGCTCACCGGAGTTGGAGCGCGCCGAGATTATCGACATCGGACGTGTTGGCGAGGTGGCCAGCATCAACGTGGACGTGATTGACATGCTCACCCGCAGTAACGTGATTCCGGTGATTGCGCCCATTGGTGTAGGGCCGGATGGCACCTCTTACAACATCAACGCAGATCTGGTGGCAGGCAAGGTCGCAGAAGCCATGAAGGCTGAAAAGCTCATGCTTCTGACTAACGTGTCCGGGCTCAAGAGCAAGGAAGATAAGGTGCTCACCGGGTTAACGGCACAGCAAGTGAACGACCTGATTGAAGACGGCACCATTCACGGGGGCATGCTGCCGAAAATTCGATGCGCCTTGAGTGCGGTGGAGAACGGTGTACGCACCTCTCATATCATTGATGGCCGCGTGGCCCACGCATGCCTCCTGGAAATCTTCACCGATGAGGGTGTTGGCACCCTGATATCGCGTAACTGATCGCGTCGCCTGAGGACTTTCCGGATGAAACGTCTGCTCACAACACTGATACTGGCAGCCCTGATTGGTTTTGCCGTATTCAAGGCCGGGGTCTGGTGGCTGGCGGACCAGCGCATGGCAGAAGCACGACAGGCGCTTGGCGTCAGCGGCGTTCTGGAGCGGGGAAAAATAGGCTCCGGTGTAGAAGGTCGACTGGTATTTACCGGGGCGTCCTGGCAGGGGTTTGAGTTGACTCAGCCTCTGGTTATCGGCCGTGCAGAATTTGAAGCCGGGTCTCCTGTGGCTCTGCTCCAGGCACTGGTGGACCCTGCCCAGTTGCCGGCCAGCTGGTCTTTGCAGGCCGAAGGGCTGGCGCTGGTACTTGAAGCAACCATGTTCCGCAATTGGGTAACGGAAGACGGTGCCGGTGGTCGTGAGCAGGCAGTCCTGTTTGCACTGCCCTGCGCGCCAGACCCGCGTCAGCATCTTGGTAGTGGCGATTTGTTACGCATGGGCATCACCCGCTTGTCTGGTGAGTTAGTGCTGAAGCAGACACCTGAGCGGCTTCACCTTGAGCTGAACTCGGCCAATACCGGTAGTCTTGAACTTGACTGGCCGGGCGCCCGCATCAATCTGGTATCGCCAGAAGCAACTTTGACGAGCTCGCCTCAGCCCTTGGACGTTACCATCAGAGATGGTGGGCTCATGCGCCGGGTGGCTGCCTACTGTGCTCGGGAATCCGGCCTCGGAACCTCTCAGTGGGCGGGTCGTGCACTGGAAACATTCGAAACCGGTTTGAACGCACGTGGTTGGCGCCCCAGCGAGCAGTTGCTTGCGTTGTATCAGCAGTGGTTGCTTGAAGGTGGGGAAATAACCGCGTCTGTGCAGCTGAACTCCGAAGCCCTTGGTATTCCGGTGCGGGCAGAGGATGAACCTGCTGATGGCACCCTGGCTTGGGCTGTAGAATACAATGGCGCCAAGGTGCCGGATGTGTTTCTCCGCAAGGTAGAGCTCGTCATGCCTGAAATTCCCAAGGAGGCGCTTGAGCCGCTTGTACCTCGTGAGAATCCGGAGGTTGTCAGTTGGCACGCAGAAGATCTTGAAACAGCGCCTGCATGGGTTGGCCGTAAAGTGAGGGTGACGCTCTCAAACGGGAATCTGGTGCAAGGCCGTCTGGCAAGCGTCAGCGAACAGGAACTGGAAGTTGCTCGTGAAGTCGCTGGAGGCGAGGTGGCCTACCCGATCGTTATGCGTGCGATTGCAGGGTTTGAGGTCTGGCGACGCGGCCAGTCACAATAACGCTCCAGCCGGGGCGAGGAGACACAATGCCGCAGTTTGGCGACGATAACGACGGTCGTAAAGCGATCAACAGGGCCGATTCGGTTCCGGGCGTGCGTGACATGCTGACCACGCTGGTTTCGCTGCCGTCGATCAGCAGTGCATCGGCGGAGTGGGATCACAGCAACGAGCCAGTGGTACGGCGACTGGGAGAGTGGCTGGAGGCTCTGGGTTTTGCCGTTGAGCTTCTGGCGGTGCCCGACATGCCCGGCAAGTACAACCTGATTGCAACGCTGGGCAGTGGCTCTGGCGGATTGGTGCTTGCCGGTCACACGGATACCGTGCCGTTTGATGACCAGCGTTGGCAAAGCGACCCTTTCACGCTGACCGAGCGGGACAACCGCTGGTATGGCCTGGGCACTTGTGACATGAAGGGCTTTTTCCCGCTGGCCATTGAAGCCGCCAAAGCCTTTACTGCCGCCGACCTGAAACAACCCCTGATTATCCTCGCGACAGCAGACGAAGAAACCTCCATGAATGGCGCCAGAGCGCTCGCTGAGGCTGGCAAGCCGAAAGCCCGCTATGCGGTTATTGGAGAGCCTACCAGCCTCAGGCCTGTGCGTATGCACAAGGGCATCATGATGGAGCGGCTGACGTTTGAGGGCCAGTCGGGCCATTCTTCTGACCCCAGCCTGGGTCGCAATGCGCTGGAAGGTATGCACGAAGCTCTTGGTGAACTTCTGGCTCTGCGCACCGATTGGCAGGCGCAGTACCGCAACCCGAATTTCGAGGTGCAGGTGCCAACTCTCAACCTTGGCTGCATCCACGGTGGCGATAATCCGAACCGTATTTGTGCCCGCTGCGAGCTGCATTTTGACCTGCGCCCGCTGCCCGGTATGAGCATGGAAAACCTGCGTCAGGATATTCTGCACAGGCTTAGGCCGCTGGCTGAGCGGAGCGAATTAACGATGGAGTTTGAACCGCTGTTTGATGGCGTGCCACCGTTTGAGACGCCCGCAGATGCGGCCCTGGTGAAAGCCTGTGAAGCGTTAACCGGCCATACTGCCCATGCTGTCGCCTTTGCCACCGAAGCGCCCTGGCTGCAAAAGCTTGGTATGGAAACCCTGGTTCTTGGCCCGGGTTCTATCGATCAGGCGCATCAGCCTGACGAGTTTATAGAAATGTCACAGCTGGAGCCCACGGTGAAAATCCTCCAGGGTCTCATCCGGCAGTTTTGTCTTTAAGTTTCTTCGAGTATGCGGACGCGCGCAAAAAACACGTAAAAATACGATTGGGGAATAACACTTGAAACCAAACGACTGGCTGCATTCTTTTCGCCATTCATCGCCTTATATCAACGCGCACCGCGGCCGTACGGTGGTGTTGACGATTCCGGGTGACGCATTTGAGCACGAAAATTTTATTAACATCATCCATGACATCACGCTGCTTGCCAGTCTGGGTGTGCGCCTGATTGTTGCGTACGGCGCCCGCCCGCAGATACAGAAACGCCTGGATGAAGCTGGTCTGGAATCGTCTTTTTCCCGCAGTCTTCGCATTACTCCCGAAAACCATTTGCCTCTGGTAATGGAAGCAACGGGTGGTTTACGTGCACATCTTGAAAGCCAGCTGTCCATGGGGTTGGTGAATTCGCCCATGCACAATGCCCGCATTCGGGTCAGTAGTGGCAATTTTGTCACGGCAAAGCCGGTTGGGGTGCTGGATGGCATCGATTTCGGTTACACCGGCAAGGTGCGTCGCGTTGACGTGGCAGGTATCGAAAAGCTGCTGGAGCAGGGGCACATCATTTTGCTTCCGCCAATGGGTTATTCGCCAACCGGAGATGCCTTCAACCTGTCCTATGAAGATGTGGGTAGTCAAGTGGCTGCGGCGCTTCAGGTGGAAAAGCTGATCGTCTTTATCGACGACCAGGGCCTGCTTGAGCAGGACGGCTCCCTGATTCGCGAACTCCCGGCCCGGCAGGCGCCGGAGCGGTTGGCGGATGGCACGGTCACCGGGCATGACGCAGATCTGTTGCGCGCCGCCTGCGATGCCTGTGTGAAGGGCGTGCGGCGGGCACATTTCATCAGCTACGTGAACGATGGCGCCTTGCTTGAGGAATTATTCACCCGGGATGGCACAGGTACGTTGGTCAGCGGCGATCACTATGAGCAGATTCGTCAGGCTCGAGCTGAGGATATCGGCGGCATTCTGGGGTTGATAGAGCCACTGGAAGAACAGGGCATTCTGGTACGGCGCTCTCGGGAAATGCTGGAGACAGATATTGAGCATTATGTAGTCGCAGAGCGTGACGGCACCATTGTCGGTTGTGCCGCCCTGCACAATTACCCTGAAGATGGTGCGGGAGAGCTCTCCTGTTTCGCCGTAGATTCCGCCTATCGGCGGGCTGGCAGAGGCGACGATATATTGCTGATGGTGGAAAAACACGCCCGTAGCCAGGGCATCCAGAAACTGTTTGTGCTTACCACACAAACCGAGCACTGGTTCCGCGAGCGCGGATTCCTGCCCAGCACGGTTCAGGCATTACCTGGGCCAAAGCTTGCGGCCTACAACACACAGCGCAATTCAAAAGTGTTTTTCAAACCGCTCTGACAGCGCTTCCAGTGACTGCTGGCGTTGAGCATCAGGCTTTTCGGAGAGAGTCTCTACGGCGTCGTAAAATGTCGGGAAGTCGTAGCCAGACTGCTTTAGCAGCTGCCTAAAGGCCGGTACGTGCTGGTTGTACTGGGAAAAAAGAGCAATCCTGGCATTGTTGAAGGCAACCGGAGGGTGGCCGAACGGGCCAATATTATTTCCTGATCTATTGGCTAACAGCAGTTCATAGCTCGTATTAAGCTGATCAAAGAGGCGTTGTTTACGCTCTCGCAAACGGTTCTCCGTAAGCACACCCTGCCGTTGATAGAGCTGTTCAAGTTCAGCACTCGTTGCGGCTACCAGAGCGTGGGTGCTGTTGCGCAGTTCAAGCTGTTCCAGTGCCTGGATGAAGGCGGCCGGATCGCCTCTTTGATCCAGCCAGAGCCTCAGGCCCTCCAGCTCAACTGCGGTGGCAAAACTTTCATTGAAGGCGGTGTCCCCTTTGATATAGATCACCTGGTGAGCCAGCTCGTGGAACATCAAGGCCACCATGCGGTCATCTGCAAGGCTGGTAAAACCGGAGTGCAAGGGGTCGTCAAACCAGCCCAGTGTGGAATAGGCAGTTACTCCGCCAATGAAAGTGTCGTAGCCATTGGTGCGGTAGGTTTGCTCTTCTTTGCGGGCATCTTCCAGGTGAAAGTAGCCGCGGTAGGCTTGGCAGCCCAATACCGGATAGCACCATTGGTGAGGCTGAAGCGAAAACTCAGGCACTGCCACAAGATTGACTACAACCCAGGGGTGTTCCAGAACGACATAGTTGGTGAAAGCGTCTCCGGGCGAGAGCCCCAGCCGGTCACTCGCAAACAGCAGAGCCTGGCGAGAGAGCATAAGTTTGTCACGGAGCTCAGGGGGCGTGTCTTCACTGGCAATAAGGGTGTCGACTGGTTTACCAGCTATAGTTAAAGCCAGGTGGCCGTGAATGGCCTGAGTGTAATAGCTGATGGTCGAGCAGCCACTCAGCAGTGTTATCAGTAGTAAAACTGTATAGATCTGACTAAGCTGTTTCATAGAATCAGGATGTTATGGTTTGGCGGTATATGTGTCCGTCACAGATCGCTATAGTACACTTATAGTATTGGTTATAAGCATCAGCATTTTTTGTATAACAGCAGGTGGCAAAGGCCACTTTTCAGGGACGTTAGTCGCTGGCAGGCTGAACACCCAGCCCCTCCGACTTTACGCAATGTCAGGTAGTTCATGGATCCGAGAGAACGTCGAAGCAGCCCTCGTAAACCTATCAAGCTTGCTGCCCAGATTGATCTGGGTACGGGTGAGACATGGCCGTGTCAGATTGCGGACTTTTGCCCGGAAGGCCTTTTTGTCCGTTATTCCGGTGAGACATCCCGCAAGCTCGATCGGGCGTTTGCTGCCTCGAGTCGCCCCGAACTGACTGTGCGATTTCGCGACCCGGATGGCAAACGCCGGCATGAGGTTCACGTGAGTGTGGCCAGGCGTATTGATGGAGCCATGGGCGTGAGTTTTACCCGCGACAACCCGGAAGCCGTAGCGTCTATGCTGCAGCAATGTGGCGGTTCTGATAGTCAGGAGCGGGCTTCACTACGCGCGCCGAGTGAGCGAGTCCAGTTTGTCCTGCACCAGTCTGCGCGGGCGGTTATCCAGCACATAGAACCGCTTATGGATGCCTGCTTTGTGCAAATGGCCGATACCCTGAAAGCAGCGGCGCAGAAAGCGACGAACGACCAGCAAGCCAACGAGTTAATGGACTTTTCCGGTCAGGTTAAGGCTCGGCAACGGGTTATCTGGCATCAGATGGCTCGTAGTCTGGAATCACCACTTAAACCGGCGCCTAAAGGCTTTCCGGGCTCCGAACTCTCTGTTGTGGACAAAGGCGAGTTTGAAGACTGGCTGACCATCCGGGTAATGGTGACAAAGGCCGACACCCAGTATCGCAAGGATCTTCTGCAGCTCAAGCTTCGTTTGGACAAGTTGGGCATTGCCAATGCGACCGGGCACCACAATCCTCTCGGCCCGTCACTTGTGTGTGAATCTTTTCATGCCGGGCTGACCCAGCTCAAGGCCTCCAGAGAAGTAGAGAAAATTTGTCTGAAGGTGTTCGAGCAGTCAGTCCTGCACCACCTTGGCCTGCTCTACAAGGAACTGAACAATATTCTGATTCGTCATGGCGTGCTGCCGGAGCTTGATCTCAGCAAGTACCTGAGTGAGCAGGCCGCCAGTAGTCCGGCGGACAGGCCGGCCGCGGAGCAGAGCCAGCCAGAGCCTGCACAGATGGAAGCAGCGCGCAACACTACGCCGCAGAATGATCAGGCTCAGCCCGGAGCAGAGCCGCCCGCGCCCCGCGGAGCAAGCGTCGGGAAATCGCGATTGGGCAGTGAATTCCGGGGCTATGCCCAAGCTGCTCAAACCGCCTTTGCGACTGTGCGAAACCTTCTGGGAACACTTGCAGCAACTCGGGCAAAAAGTGGTGGCACCGAGCAAACGCCTTTTCCCGTCAACGCCAAGCCTGTGTCTACCGGCGAACTGCAGCGTGAACTTCAACAGCTGCAGGCGGAGCCGGTTGAGGCTGCGACTAATGTGGTCCCTTTGCGGGAACGGGTAGTGGAAAAAGTCCGCGAGATGGGCGGCAAAAAGCTGGACGATGAACAGCAAAGCACGCTGGATGTTGTCGACCGTTTTTTCCACTCGGTAACCGAGAGCCCGAAGCTCAGCGAATACGCTCAGCAGCGAATGCGCCAGCTACAGGTACCGGTTTTGAAAGTGGTGATGCGCGACCCTGCTTTTTTTGATGACAAAAACAGCCCGGTTCGAGGCGTGATGAACCGACTGGCCCAGTTGGGTGTCAAGGGTGGTCGTCTGAACCCGGTGGTGCAACGCAAGGTTGATGAGCTTGTCCAGCGTATTACTACCGAGTTCGAACAGGATACCGGCGTTTTTGAGAACACAGTACAAGAGCTTGATGGCTTGATCGACCGCCAGAATCTGGTCTATCGGCGCAACGTTGAGCGGGTAACCGCCGCAGCCGAAGGCGCCCAGAAAGTGGCGGAATCGAAAGTGGCCGTAGCGGAAGTGTTGAACCAGAAGCTGGCGGGCCGGAAGGTGCCGAAAGCGGTGCTTAGTCTCCTGGACGGCGGTTGGCGGGACCTTTTGTCACTGACCTGGATTCGCCAGGGTGCAGACAGCCAGATCTGGGAGGATTACCTTGCAGTTGTTGACTCCCTGCTGGCGTTTTCAGAAGACCACGACTCCGCCATAAACCTGCCTGAATTGCTCCGGGTTATTCAGGATGGATTGGCGTCTATTTCCAGTAACCACATGCCATCATCCCAGATACGTGATGAGCTGAAACAGTTTTTGGTGCGTCGTCCAGAGAGCCCGCCGGAAATGGTGGAAGTTCCCAAAGCACAACCTGCCAAAGACCTCAAAAAGGCACTGTCTGAGCGCGAACAGCGCAGTCTGCAGCGCTGGATCAATCGTGCTCAGAGGCTGCGGACGGGTGATTGGCTTCGGGATCAGGAAAAGCCTGACGAGCCTCAGTATATCCGCCTGGTTTGGGTGGCTCGTGGGTTCACCCGCTTTGTTTTCGTGAATCACCAGGGCATGCGGGTAGTGGAACTGGAGCTGGAAGCCTTGGCACGCCAGATGCGCAAAGGCGTTATCGTACCTGATAGCCAATACGAACGGCCCTTGGTGGATGAAAGCATCGACCGAATGGTGCGTAAGGTCTATGACCAGTTGTCCTGGGCCTCAACCCACGACGAGCTGACAGGCTTGCTTGGCCGCCGGGAATTTGAGCGCATGCTTGATCAGCAGTTGGCCAGGCGTGAAGATGAACGCTCCTTGGTCAGGCTGGATTTGCGCAAGTTCCGCTTGCTGAATGACACCGCCGGCTATCAGGCGGGTGACGATGCGCTCAAACGGGTGGCCGATTTGTTGCGAGAGCATGTGGGGGACGGAATGCCCCTGGCAAGGCTCGCGGGGAACGAGTTTGGCATGCTTGTGCCAGCGGAAAGCGCTGACGATGCGGCCCGTAATCTCATTCTGGCTGTTGAAGCGGCTGAGTTTGTCTACGGCGAACGTCGCTATCAGTTGTCTGCCAGTATTGGTGTTGTGCCTGAATTACCAGGCCTGGTTAGCGCCGAGCGCTGGCTGAGAGCATCCGAGCAAGCTTTAGCCAGCGCAAGAGAGAAAGGTCTTGGCAAGGTGTCAGAGTATTCTCTGGATGCTGGCGATCAGGCGCGGCAGGAACAGATCGCGGCCAAAGTGGCCAGCCTTGGCGATCTCGATGAAGAGCGCATGCTGTTGCGATGCCAGAAAATTATTCCGTTGCACAGCCGTACCAGAATGGCGCCACAGTATGAAGTACTGATCAGCATGTACGATGACGCCGGAGTACTGATTACCGGGCGTGATTTTGTGCGCATGGCAGAGCGGTATGATCGCATGCAAGCAGTAGATCGCTGGGTGGTAGGGCACATGCTGGACTGGCTGCGGGTACAGGCGCCAGACCCCCGCCACCTTGGTGGAGTGTGTATCAACCTCTCGGGTTATTCACTGAACGACCAGTCGCTGCTTGAGCATATCTATGAAAAGCTGAGTGAAAAAGACGCGCCCATTGAGCGTCTCTGGTTTGAAGTTACCGAAGCCTCGGCAATCAATGATGTGCAGGCGGTGGCGGACTTTATTATCGAGATGAAGGAGCTTGGTTGCAGGTTCTGTCTCGGAAACTTCGGCAGTGGGCCCAGCTCGTTCGAGTTCATGCGCTCGCTCCCGGTGGATTTGATAAAGATAGACAGCGCGTTCACCGGCCAGCTCAGCACCAGTGAAACAGATCGCGCCATGGTGCAGTCCATGGTGGATATGGCGCATTATATGGATCGGGAAGTGATTGCCAGCCAGGTTGAATCCCGCGACGTTCTGGATACACTGAGGCAGTTGGGCGTGGATTACGCTCAGGGATTTGTGATTGAGAAGCCCCGTTCGCTCGATAGCCTTGCCTGACGCCTTCAAGGCGCACACGCAACATTCACCAGAATTTTATACAACCGGCGGCGCACCTAAGCCATGTCAAAACGTCATCCCATTATTGCGGTAACCGGCTCCTCCGGTGCGGGCACCAGTACCACAGGCCAGATATTCCGGCGCATGTTTGCGAATGAGGGGCTGACGGCGGCGATGGTCAGCGGTGACAGTTTTCACCGCTATAACCGTGAGCAGATGGCCCGGCTGGCTGCCAAGGGGCAGTTTGGTGAACGCAATCACTTTGCTCTTGCCGCCAACCACATTGATAAGCTGGAAGCACTGTTTTACGACTATAGCCACACAGGCAATGGCCGATATCGCCAATATGTGCACGATGAGGATCGTGACTTGCAGGCCGAAGGCCATAAACCGGGCACCTTTACGGCATGGGGTTCGCTGCAGGCAGACACGGATCTGCTGTTTTACGAGGGTTTGCACGGGGCGGTAGTCAGCGAAGCTTACAATATTGCCCAGTACGTAGACTTGATGATTGGCGTGGTGCCTATCGTGAACCTCGAGTGGATCCAGAAAATACACCGGGACACCCATCAGCGCGGCTACAGTCAGGAAGCCGTGGTTGCGACCATCATCAACCGTATGGATGACTACGTTCACGATATAGTGCCGCAGTTTTCACATACCCATATCAACTTTCAGCGTATCCCTCTTGTAGATACGTCCAACCCGTTTGTGGTCCGGGATGTGCCCACCGAAGACGAAAGCATGTTTGTTATCCGGTTTCGGGATGCGTCAGACGTGGATTTTTCCTACCTGCTGCAGGCGATACAGAACAGCACGCTGTCACGCCACGACACTCTGGTGATTCCGGGCACAAAAATGGCGCTGGCCATGGATCTTATTGTAAGACCGATGGTGCAGCGCCTTATTGCACAGAAATCTTTCGCCTGAATATGCCAGGGTTGTGCCTGGCAGAAGCCTGGCCGGGTACTCTTACTCCATGTTGCGTGAGTAGAATATCTCCAGCTTTTCGCGACGAAGCCGTTCTTCAATAGAGCGGGCAATCTCCGGATCCAGATCTTCGGCATTTTCACCAAAAACGTGATTGTCCAGGTTGAACTCTTTCACCATCATTTTGGTGTGGAAGAGGTTTTCCTGATACACGTTCACATCGATCATTTGATAAGCGTTCTGTGTATCTTCGGTCAGGTAGTTCTGGATTGAGTTAATGTCGTGATCAATGTAGTGCTTGGTGCCGTCTACATCGCGGGTAAAGCCGCGTACCCGGTAATCAACGGTCACCACGTCAGAATCAAAACTGTGGATCAGGTAGTTTAAAACCTTCAGGGGCGAAATCAGGCCGCAGGTTGATACATCGATGTCTGCCCGGAAGGTGCTGATACCCTCGTGGGGGTGGCTCTCGGGGTAGGTATGCACCGTCACGTGGCTCTTGTCCAGGTGGGCTACGATGGTGTCGGGCAGCGGGCCGGGTGATTCTTCGTTGTCTGGCTCTTCACCGTCGGTCAGCTCATGCTCAGCGATGAGCATGGTAACCGATGCCCCATGGGGCTCGTAATCCTGACGGGCGATGTTGAGCACGTTGGCGCCAATGATCTTGACCACATCGGTCAGTATCTGGGTAAGGCGCTCTGCGTTGTACATCTCGTCGATGTAATCGATATAGCCCTCACGCTGTTCTTCAGTCTGCGCATAACAAATGTCGTAGATATTGAAGCTCAGGGATTTGGTCAGGTTGTTGAAACCGTGCAACTGGAGTTTTGATTCCATGCTCAGCCCCTCCGATCTATGGAGATGAATGACGGCAGGGCGGTAATAACACGCTCTGCGCAGGCCGCCGCCGACAAGGGTTCAGGTTGTTCACCTTTTGCACTAGCCGGCGGAGAAAGGGCGGTATTATGCACGCCCCGTTGTGCGTTGAATAGTGCTATGGGTCAGGCTTGATCCGCAGTGCGGATTTCGTGGCTGTGGGTGATTTCCACGCCGGCTTTTTCAAGCATGATCGAAGCAGAACAGTACTTCTCGGCAGACAAACTGACGGCGCGTTTTACCTGGCTTTCTTTCAGGTTGTGGCCGGTCACCACAAAGTGCAGGTGAATCTTTGTGAACACCGAAGGCACGGCATCTGCACGCTCGGCTTCCAGCTCAGCATGGCAGGCAGTGACATCCTGGCGGCTTTTTTTCAGAATGCTCATCACATCAAAAGATGAACAGCCTCCGAGGCCCATCAGCAAAAGCTCCATCGGGCGGGGGCCCAGGTTTTCCCCACCGTGGTCAGGTGGGCCATCCAGCTGCACAGAGTGGCCAGTACCACTGGTAGCTCGGAAGCTGGCATTGCCGGTCCAGTCTACGGTTGCTTTCATCAAGGCTGTGCTCCTGTTGCGCGGTGGCGGGCAATGGCCCGCCTGGATAGTAGCGAATGGACAGGATGCTAGCATAACCGCTAGTCTCTGACAGTCGATGGCGAAAGCCCTTGATACATTTCGTATACTGTTTCCAGTTGCCCAGAGCTAACCTTCTTGTTATAAGTTGTTATGTTATTTGGCAAAAAAATAAACCCGCATGGAAAGCCGGGTGAACAACAAACATCGGATCCCGCCAGTATTTGAGGAGGCATAACCCGCACCATGGCCACAATCATTAAGCCAGTTGAGCAGAAAACAAAGCATCTCGACTATTTTCTTTCTCAGTGCCATCGCCGTCGCTACCCGGCCAAGAGCACCATTATTTACGCGGGCGACAAAAGCGACTCCCTCTTTTACATCGTTAAGGGTTCCGTCACGGTTATCATTGAAGATGATGATGGTCGTGAAATGATCATGGCCTACCTCAATGCCGGAGACTTCTTTGGCGAGATGGGGTTGTTCGATAATATGGATTCCCGCAGTGCCTGGGTGAAGGCAAAAACCGAGTGTGAGGTGGCTGAAATCAGCTATCCCAAATTCCGGGAAATTGCCCAGCAGGATCTTGGAGTTCTCTATTTTATTGGCGAGCAAATGGCGTCGCGCCTGCGTCAAACCACCCGTAAAGTGGGTGATCTGGCATTCCTGGACGTCACTGGTCGGGTTGCCCGTACCTTGCTTGATTTGTGCAAGGAGCCAGACGCCATGACTCACCCGGATGGCATGCAGATCAAGATCACACGTCAGGAAATTGGGCGAATTGTAGGCTGTTCCCGGGAGATGGTTGGCAGAGTGCTTAAAACCCTTGAAGATCAGGGGCTTGTGCGGGTAAAAGGCAAAACCATGGTGGTTTTCGGAACCCGTTAAGAGCGAATAAAGCTGCGTACTGCACTGGCAATGGCGTCTGGTTCTGTGAGCTGCGCCCAGTGCGGTGCGTTTAATTGCACTCGAGTAAGTTTGCCCACCCATTGGTTTAGCTGTCCGAACAAGTCGGCACCCACATAATTGTCTTGCTTCAGAATGATCAATTGCACCGGGCAGCTCGCGAACCTTGGTTGCGGCATGAGCAGACGGGACAGGAAGTTGGCCCGGTATAATCGCACTCCGTAACGTCCGTCATCCTTCTGAGCACTGCTGAAACAGGCATCTGCTACTCCCTCCCGCTTCTGCAATATGACCGGCCACTTTCTATCAAGCCCCAGGCTCCAGATAGCTTCCGGTACAACGGGTATCTGAAACAGAAATACGTACCAGGATTTAAGCAGCTGCCTGGTCATTCTCACTGGCCCACCACCGCTCAGGTTTGAAGACTGTGCTCTTAGCCAGGCCCCGACATGATCGAGACAGGGGCCGGAAATCGATGTGAAGGAGAGAATACGCTTCTGAAGAGGGCCTGAGCCCACAGACTCCCAACTTTGTATGGAACCCCAGTCGTGGGCCAGCAGGTGAAACCGGCGGTTAGGCAACAACTCATCCACAACGGCTTCAAGATCCTGCGCCAGCAACGACAAGCGATAGTCCCGTGTGCGAACCGGCTTGTCTGAAAGGCCTGCACCCCGAACGTCGTAGCGCACGAGAAAGAAGTCTGAAGCCAGAGCGCTAACAACCTTGTCCCACACGCGGTGGTTGTCCGGGTACCCGTGAACCAGCACCAGAGGTATGCCGTCAGGATTCCCCTCGGTCACGGCATGCAGTGAGATGTTGTTACTGGTGATGCGGTGGGTGTTGTACATCATTGCAGGCCCGTTATCAGGAGTTGAACGGTGTATGCAAGGAAGCTTACGTGTCTGAATCCCTAGAGGCTGTGGCCAAAAGGGCCATAACCCGGTCCGGTTGATCAATCGACAATGGCGACTGACTTGATCTGCATCCAGACTTGCTGTCCGGGCTCAAGGGCCAGAGTGTGTACGGCTCGGCTGGTAAGGCGAGAAAGAAAGGGGGTTTGCCCTGCCAGCAAGCGCACAATGGATGTGCCCGGGCTGACCTCGAAAGCTACTTCATCAACGATTGCAGGCAACAGATTCTGGATGCTCTGATCGGTTTGCTTGCTCCGGGCCAGGCTGACATCCCTTGCGAGCACCTGCAGCCGAATTTTATGCCCGATCATCAGGCTCTCATCTGCACGCAGCCAGAGGTGGCCGCCTCCAAAATCAGCACGGCACAGATGCCATTGCTCATCCCGTTCTGACAGGGTGGCATCGAGAATCACCCCGGCATCTTTCTCAAGCCCGAAGGGTTGGTTCGTGCGTGCCATGATCTGTTGCAGTGGGCCTTCAGCAACAACCCTTCCGCCATCCATCATCACGATGTGGTCTGCCAGTCGTGCAACTTCGGCTGTGGAGTGGGACACATAGAGCATGGGGATGGCCAGGTTGTCCCGCAAGGCTTCCAGGTAGGGCATGATGTCCAGTTTGCTGGCCTGGTCGAGGGCAGACAGGGGTTCATCCATCAGCAGCAACCTGGGGCTTGTGAGCAGTGCCCGGGCAATGGCTACGCGCTGACGCTCTCCGCCAGAGAGTTTTTCAGGCATACGGCCAAGCAGGCGCGAGAGCCCCAGCCATTCAACCGCCTGATCGAAGGATATTTGGCGGTCGCTTTGGGGAATGCGTTTGTACCCGTACATCAGGTTGCGCTTTACCGAAAGGTGGGGGAACAGGCTGGTTTCCTGAAACACGTAGGCCAGGGGCCGTTGATGGACGGGGCGGCTGCCAGTTTTGTTCTGCCATTCGTCACCGTTAACGCGCATGATTCCTTCTGCCGCCTGCAGGCCTGCCATGCAGCGCAGCAAGGTTGTTTTGCCGCAGCCTGAATGCCCGAAGAGGGCGGTGAGCCCGCTACCTGGCAGGTTCAGATCAACGTCCAGTTCAAATGTTCCAACCTTGCAGGCGAAACGTGCCTGTATTCCAGGTGCTGCCATCATTTCACCAGCCCCGACTGCAGCCGGCCATTGAGTGAATACAGGGTTACAAGTACAACAAAGGAGAAGACAACCATGCCCGCAGCCAACCAGTGAGCCTGGGTGTACTCCAGGGATTCCACATGGTCGTAAATGGCCACCGAGAGCACCTTGGTTTCGCCGGGGATGTTGCCGCCGATCATAAGTACAACGCCAAACTCGCCGATGGTATGGGCGAAGGTGAGCACGCTGGCGGTCAGAAAGCCCGGCCTTGCCAAGGGGATCACGATAGAAAAAAACTGGTCCCGGGGCGATGCCCGAAGCGTGGATGCGACCTCAAGAAGTTGCTGATTAATGGAAGCAAACGCATTTTGCAGGGGCTGAACGGTAAACGGCAGGGAATAGATTACCGATGCAATGACCAGACCTTCGAAGGTGAACGGCAACAAACCAAGCCCCAACTGCTCGGTGATCTGGCCAACC
This sequence comes from Marinobacter sp. 1-3A, assembly GCF_016597775.1. Lineage (NCBI taxonomy): Bacteria > Pseudomonadati > Pseudomonadota > Gammaproteobacteria > Pseudomonadales > Marinobacteraceae > Marinobacter > Marinobacter sp. 1-3A. The sequence continues at coordinate 127,107 of NZ_VCGZ01000004.1, read as the reverse complement.
ATGCCTTTCGGGCCCATCAGCACCAGCAGGTAGAACCCCAGAACCGTAGGCGGCAATACCAGGGGCAAGGCAACAATCGCTGCAATAGGCTGCCTTATCCAGTGATGGCTACGGGCCAGCCACCAGGCAATAGGTGTTCCTACAACCAGAAGTATGGCCGTGGTGAAACCTGCAAGCTTCAAGGTGAGCCACACTGGCTCCCAGTATATGTCCATGGAGTTGCCCGGTTTACGGTTTAATGATCGGTCTCATAACCAAAGCTTTCAATAATATTTCGGGCTTTGTCACCGCGCAGGAATTCAAGCCACTGATGGGCGGCATCGTTATTTTTGCTGCGAGTCAGAAGAATAGCCTGTTGGTTGATGGGGGAATAGTCGGCTTGCGGAATCAGCCATAGGGAGCCGCCTTTGTCATCCCAGGCGCGCACCTGTGAGAGCGCGACAAAGCCGGATTGGGCGTTGGTGGTTGCAACAAACTGGAAGGTCTGGGCAATAGAGTCGCCGCGTACCAGGCGATCCTGCAAGGCGTCCCAAACACCCATCTTGATGAGAACTTCCTGGGCCGCGAAACCGTAGGGCGCTGTTTTCGGGTTCGCAATCGCCAGGCGAGCAAACTCGCCAGACTCAAGCCAGGCCTTGGGGTCATCAAAGGTACCGGGTACCGGGCTCCAGAGCGCAAGTTTGCCGCGTGCATAGGTGAATCGTGTGCCTGCTACGCCTTGGCCATTTTTTTCAAGCAGTTCGGGGCGAAGGCTGTCGGCAGCAAGAAAAACATCGTACGGCGCGCCGTTATCAATTTGGGCGTAGAGCTTGCCGGTGGAGCCGTAGCTTGCAACTGCCTCCAGTCCGGTTGTTTCACCAAAGGCAGCAATGAGTTCACGTGTCGTGTCGGTAAAGTTGGCGGCCACGGCGATGCGCACATCGGCGGCGAAGGCAGTGCTGGCTGATGCCAGAGGTAGAAGGATTGTCAGGCATAGAGCTGCCAGCTGGCGATAGAGCTTTGTTTTCATGAGCATGGATCTTTCTCCTTGTATCCGCTCGGATATAACGCTGAGAATAATATAGTCGCCGTGGGTCGGATACAAGAGAATTAGCGTGTTGTCTGGAAAACTCAGGGCGCAGGCTTGTCTCTGAGTAAGGTCGCCAGCTCAACGAGTTCGGGGCGCTCTGCTACGGCTTTTTCGTACTGCCGATAGAGCGTGAGCACCTTTAGCCCCTCTTCTGAAAGCTCAGCACCACCGCCCTGATTGCCACCTGTGGCGGTGAGTACCAAAGGCTTCTGGAAGCAGGTGTTCATGGTGTCCACCAGCAACCATGCGCGCCGATAGCTCATTTTTAAAGCTCGTGCGGCCGCAGAGATTGAGCGGTGCTGCTGAATCAATTCAAGCAATTGAGCCTTGCCAGGCCCGAGAGCGATGGCGTGGCCGGCTTTGAGTCTTAGCCTTGGAACCAGGCGTTCATTACTATCAGGCATCGGTTATATTTCTCCGGGTAAGCAACGATAGCACGTGTTCCCGAACCTCTTCGGCGTTGGTTTCATTTAGCATCTCATGGCGGCCGCCTTCAAATAGCCGAAGGCTGGTATCTCTTACACCGGCTTGGCGAATGTCTTCAAAGTGCCGGGTAATGCCTTTGCTCATTTCCCCTACGGGGTCATCTGTGCCAGCAAACAGGTGAACCGGAAGATCTTTGCGCCACGCGGAAGGTCTGATTGTCAGCATCCCTTGAATGAAATCATGCCACAGGCCTGTGGTGCACTCGAATCCGCAGAGTGGGTCTGTAATGTATTTGTCTACCTGGGTAGTATCCCGGCTTAGCCAATCGCAGTCGGTCCGGTTGGGCTTGAACATACGGTTAAACTTGCCGAAGGACATTTTTGCAATCGTTGGGCTTCGGTGATGCTTGCCGTGGAATCGCCGGATGCCGTTAATCAGGATTCCGGATACCCATAGCTGTGGTCGGTGAATGCGGTTGGTGGCACTGAGTATCAACATATCCAGAGAGGCCGGGTGTTGCTGTGCGCAACTTTGGGCTATGAACGACCCCATGCTGTGCCCAAGCAGGGCAAGAAGGATTCCGGGGAAGCGCACCCGGGTATCCAGTAATACGCGGTTCAGGTCGTCGACGACTTTCCCCCAGCCGTCTGTATCGCTGTAGTGCCCAAGCTGGTCAGGAGTGCAGCCAGGGCCATGCCCCCGGTGATTCATAGTCACAACGGCAATGTTCCGTTCTGTCAGCCACCGGGCGAAATCAGCGTAGCGCTCGGCGTGTTCTGCCATGCCATGGGCGATAACCAGGACTGAACGAGGCGTGTCCGGGGAAAAAATCGCGCCTGTAATGGTGTGGTTATTCTGGCCATTCAGGCTCAAAGATTGCTCTTGCATGGTGTGTACCGGACGCTATTGGGGGCAGTTAATGGTCTGCCACAAGGTTATCGGTGCTCATTATAAACCCGGTTGAGTATCAGCAACTGTGGCTGCCACTGGTTGAGCCAGGCTTTTATTTCTTTCGGTATTCTCGCTGGCTTTGGCCAGGGAACCGGGTAGGCCTCTGGTTGAAACAAAGGTGCAAACAGGGATGCGGCTGTCAGATCGGCGCGGGAGAACGCGTCGCCGGCCAGAAACGGCTGCTGACTGTAGATTTCTGCCAGTTCCGTGAGTAATTCTTCCAGTACCTTCCGGGATTGTTCGGCGGTTTTCTCATTGATCTTCATCCACTTCCGCATAACTTCGTTTACCCGGCTGAATGCCAGGCTTAGCAGGATGCGATTGTAGAAGGGGGTACCTGCAGCGAGTAACGGTACCACTATTTTCGGGCGCTGCAGAAAATGGTGGTAGGAATAGCAGCGCACGGCTGGCCCAGCCAGATCATCGAGGCGTTTTTCCCACGCCAGAGCCTGAGCTTTTGCTGGCTCATCAACTGGGGTAATGGGGTTGTCGGGGAAGGTGCGTTCAAGATAGTCGAGAATGTTGGAGGAACCCTGAATAACCTCACCCTCGTGGACCAGAACAGGTACAGATGCCCCCGCGCCTTTGGTGAGCTTTTGCATGGTTTTTATATGCTGCCCAGGCAGAAGGTTTGTGGTTTCATAATTGAGATTCTTGTAGTCCAGTGCCCAGCGGACTTTTTCGCAGTAGTGGGATATTGCAAATTGGTAGAGCCTGAGTGCCATGGGCTGCCTCCTGAGTGAGAAGGCTCAGCATAGCGTCGTGCCCGATAGATAAAAAGTGGAAAGGGGTACTCGGGTTGCGTGTTTTAATGGCTGCCGGGCCCCGGCAGTTGGTTTTTAGGCATATGAGACATTAAGATGCCACCATTCATTCACGATCTAACACTCAAGGTGTGTCTATGTATTTGCAGCGCTTTTTGAAGGCATCTGCCGTCGCCGCGACGGGGCTTTTTATCTCCGCGTGTGCCTCGGGGCCAAAGACCTCGGGTGCTATTGGCAGCTACCAGTGTGGTCAACTGGATGTCACGGTTGCCAACGCGGGCGATGGCGATTTACTGGGTGTTGATTACCAGGGCAAACGGCTACTCCTGAAACCAAAGCAAAGCGCGTCTGGTGAACTTTATGTGGCCACCGGAGATGATCAGACCCAGTTCTGGAGCAAAGGTGAGCGGGCCACCTTTACTGTAAAAGGCCAGACTTATCCCGAGTGTTTGCAGGCCGGAGCGCTGGAAATGCCGTTTGAAGCCACTGGCAATGAGCCTTTTTGGCACATCCGTGTAGATGGCGAGGAGCTGGTAATGAACCGCCCTTATGACACCGGAGAACCCGAAAGAGTTGCTCTGGAAACAACCGTTGCAAACCGCCACGGCCGGGAGTTTCGTGGCGAGCTGGAAGGCCAGGAACTTACGATGAAAGTTGCTCGCCAACTGTGTGAAGACAACATGTCGGGTGCCCAGTTTCCGGCTCAGGTTCGCCTTGAATTGAACGGTGAGGTGTTTCAGGGCTGCGGCGGTGATACGGACCGCCTGTTCCGGGGCGCTGAGTGGGTTGTTGAAGACCTCGCAAACGCGGGCATTATTGACCGCTCCCGTATAACCATCGAGTTTTTTGAGGACAACCGTGTTGCCGGCAGGGCTTCATGCAACCGTTACGGCGGGCAGTACGAACTCACAGCCGAAGGAGTGAGCTTTGACCACATATTTGCCACGAAAATGGCTTGCGCGCCCGCTTTGATGAATCAGGAAGATCGTTTTCTGGAGCTCTTATCAAAAGTGAAGCGTGCTGCTATTGGGCGTAACGGTGAGTTGGTGCTGACAACGGACACGGGCGAGACCATCACCGCGTTTCAGTCAACGGAGAGTAAAGGCACCCCGTAGCTGGCAAGAATGTCATCGAACTGACCTGATTGTCGCAGATTTCTGATGCCATCCGACAGGATGCGTGCCAGCTCGGCGGCTTTCGGGTTTGCAGGTGAAAACGCAATATAGAAGGGTGCGCGGTGGATTTCGCCGGCGTCCCGAGGCGCAGGCAACGCTGCCTGGTTCTGCAGTGCCCAGTTCATCACAAGCCCATCTTCTACAAAAATATCTGTCCGGCGTTGATCAAGTAGAACAACTGCACGGCTCAGGGGAGCGGGTCCGGACAATAGCCATACACTGCCCTGATTTTGGTGGTTGCGCTCAATGTAACTGTCCAGCTCAGGTGAGTAAGAGTAGCCGTTAATGGCCAGCAGTGTGCGCCCCTTCAAAGAAGCTATTCCGTTATAAACCCACTGGCTTTCAGCGTTGGTGTAGAGATGTGTTCGTGAAATTCCAATGGGTTCCAGAGGGAATATGAAATCCGGTACATCCCCCCTGAATGCGCCTACTACAGCATCTGCGTGATTATCTTTGGCAAGCTGAATGGCTCTCGCCCAACCTGCATTCATGTATTCGACGCGGTACCCAGCGGAAGCAAAGACCGCTCTTGCTATATCTATGGCATAGCCCTCGCGGCCGGAACCAGCGATACAGTTGTGAGGACACCAAGGGTCTGCGGCAATGATAACGGTAAACTTGTCACGATTTGCAGACAGGGTTACATCAGGCGTGTCAGCGGATTGTGATGTAATGCTGGCTGGTTTTTCATCCGGGGGAGAACAGCCGGCCAGGCTGATAAATAAGACTGCAAGTATCGCTCGGAGCATGTCAGGGGCCAGAGTACTTTGGGCAGGAATATGGTGGAATAATAGACCACACACCCCCCATTTTGTATCGGCCCCGAATAATTAATCCAGGCTGTCGCGGCGTTTATTAGTCGCTTGAGGGCACCAGCGCTCTTGTCAGAGCTTTCATGCACAGGCTTCCGACTGCCTCGCCGTTGCGTACCACTCTGAATACCTTGTCAGTATCGCCACCAGACAGAGAAAGCACAGTTTCCAGATTGTCTTTTTCGGAAAGGTCTCCGGCATAATCTGTGTCCTTATCAACATCGCGGCTCATGATCGAGCGTACCCGAAGAACCCGTGCGCGATTTATATCGTTTATAAAGGCGACTATGTAAGGGTCGTTGGGGTTGAGCAGGATGTCCTGGGGGTCACCTTGTTGCACTACTTCTCCATCTTTGAGTATCACCAGGTGGTCGGACAGTTTCAGTGCTTCGTCCAGATCGTGGGTGATGAACACAATGGTTTTTTGCAGTTCACCCTGCAGTTCCAGCAGCAGATCCTGCATGTCTGAGCGGATCAGTGGGTCCAGAGCCGAGAAGGCTTCGTCCATCAACATCACGGGCGAGTTGGAAACCAGCGCCCGGGCTATGCCTACCCGTTGCTGCATGCCGCCAGACAGCTGGTGGGGAAACTGGTTTTCGTTGCCCTCAAGCCCAACTCTGGCCAGCCACTTTACCGCCTCACTTTCGAAATCTGCGACTTTCGAACCTCGAATGTTGAGCGCCATACCGGCGTTCTCAAGTACCGTTTTGTGGGGCAGTAACGCGAACTTCTGGAACACCATGGACATCTGTTCCCGCCGCAGCTGGCGCAGTTCTTCCTCGTTCAAATCCAGAACGTTCTTGTCATCAAGGTGAATTTCACCGGCGGTAGGTTCAATCAGGCGGTTCAGGTGGCGGATCAGAGTGGATTTGCCAGAGCCCGAAAGCCCCATAATAACGGTGATCTTGCCACTGAGGATATCTACGTTGATATCCCTCAGTCCAAGAACATGGTTTTGCTGATCCAGAAGGTCCGCCTTGTTCATGCCCCGTTTTACATACTCAAGCGCCACGTCTGGCGTGGGGCCGAAGATCTTGTAGAGGTTTTTGATGGAAATCTTTATATCATTTGCCACGTGCTGTCCTCACTGCTTTTGGGTGGCATTGATGCGTGCCAGAGATGCTTTGGTAACCCGGTCAAGAACCACCGCCAGGATCACGATACCGAGGCCAGCTACCAGGCCAACGCCGAGTTCCAGGTTGCGGATACCGCGAAGTACCAGAACACCCAGGCCCGGTGCGGAAACAAGTGATGCAATAACAACCATCGCGAGACTCATCATGATGGTCTGGTTTACGCCAGCCATAATGTTGGGTAAAGCCAGGGGAATCTGAACCTTGAACAGCTTCTGTCTGGGCGTCATCCCGAAGGCATCCGCCGCTTCGATTACATCCTTGTCTACCAGCCGGATACCCAGGTTGGTCAGCCTCACCACCGGCACAATGGCGTAGAGAATAATGGCGATACCGTAAAGCTTGGATTCCGTCACACTGAACAGGAAGATCAGCGGAATCAGATAAACAAAAGGTGGCAAGGTCTGCAGCATGTCCAAAACCGGGATTGTCAGCCGTTGCAAGGTGTCACTTCTGGACATGGCAATGCCTATGGGCACACCAAACAGTACACAAAGGAAAGCGCAGACGAAAATGATGGCAAGGGTCTGCATGGCGTATTCGTAGTAATCGATGAACGCCAACAGACAAATACTGACGCCCACAAACAGCACCAGTTTCCAGGATTTGGTGACCAGAAAAACCACCGCCAACATGATGGGGATGATGATCCACCAAGGCGTGTTGAGCATGCCGTAAAGGGCGCCATCAAGTGCCCAGCTTAGCGGCTGGGTTAGTGGGTCAAGCACCAGGCTCAGGTTGTCTTTTACTGCAAGGAAGCCCTCTTCAAGGCCTTTTGTAAGCTCTCTGGATTGGGGGAATGCGGCGCAGGAGTCGTTAAGCGCGTCCATCGACGGGAACGGAACGTCCCACAGGGATTCTGGCTCTGCATCTTTGCCCTTGGCTTTGGCGAGCAGATCAGCCATCGACATCGGGCCGTCTTCTTTACCTTTCGCGCACCAGTCTTTTAACCCAAGTGCTGAAAACAGGGAGTCGTAGGTTGCCATCTTTGTTTAGCCTCTTCTGCGCATGGGGAGCCATACGCCACAGATTCAGTTGTTCTCATTAACAGGTGTGCCCGGGGCAGATTTTTGCAAATGCTGCACCCGGGCAAGGGCGGGGCTGTCAGTTATTCAAGAATAGCAGCAAGCTTTGTTCTGGCTTCATCGTTCAGCCAGTCAGACCATTCTTCGCGGTGGGTGCTCAGGAAATACACCGCTGCTTCTTCCGCGGATGCGTTGTTGGAGTCCATCCATGCCAGAAGGCCACTCATGGTGTCTGTTTTGAACGTCATTTTGCTGAGCATTGCGGTCACTTCAGGCTCGCGTTTCTTGAAGTCGGTAGTGACTGATGTAAGAACCGTTGCCGCCGGGAACTCGGAAACACCCGGGTTGTCGGCGTTGGCGTTCTGGTTTTTCTCGTGCACCTTCTGCTTGTAATCGCCGAGCTTTACACGGGTCATGTCGTACTTGCCCATAGGCACGGTGGGGCCCCAGTAATAGCCGAACCATGGTTCTTCTTTTTGTACGGCAGATGCCATTGAAGAAGCGAGGGTTTCGCCGGAACCATGGTTGAATACATCGATACCGGATTTTTCAAGATCCATGGCTCGAATCAGGTTGTCGTTTACAATTCTGCAGCCCCAGCCGTCCGGGCAGTTGTTGAAGCGCGAGCCTACCAGTTCGGGGTTGGCCATCACGCCTTCAATGGTCTTCAGCTCAGGGTGTTTTTCAACCAGGTAGGTGGGCAGCCACCATCCTTCTTCGCCGCCGGGATCCAGTACTTTAGCCAGCCGCTCAATTTTGCCTTCTTCTTCGAGGCGCAGGTACGCCTCGCCGGCCGAGTTCAACCACAGTTCGGTGACAATGTCGGGTTCGCCGTTTTCTGCAACCGACGTCACAGCCGGGACTGTGTCTGACGGGATGACTGACACGTCGCAGCCATAACCTTGTTCCATGATGAACTTGGCTACGTTGGTGACCACTGTATTGGAAGCCCAGTTCATTTCTGTAATGGAAACTTCGCCACAGTTGGCTTGTGCCATGGCGGGCACAGATAGCGCACATAGCAGTGCAGCAGACGTAAGCTTTCGCATAGTCACTTCTCCGTTTGAGGGTTGGTGAAATCGGGTATCAGTTGTTTTATGGGTTGTTGTATTACTGATATGGAGTAACCGGGAACGGCTCTCTGGTTTGCAGTTTTCTGGCAAGGCCGGGAGTAGGGCAAAACGATTCATCTCGGTTACTACGTAGCTATAAGCATAAGGGTCCTGAGCTCAGTTACAAGGTTTTAACAAAAATGTGGCATTTATGAGGACGTATCCGGACCGCTGTTGGGGCTTCTGGCCAGTTGCTTGACGCAACCCTTTTTTCGGGCCAATCTCTCGAAGGCTTTTAACTTTGATTCATCCTGCTTTTCCGGAACGGAGCTGATAATAATGAAAATTTTCGAAACAAAAACCGCACCGAATCCTCGCCGCGTACGCATGTTCATGGCAGAAAAAGGGCTGCTTGAGAAAGCCGAATTCATCGAGATTGACCTGCAGAAGGGCGAAAACCTGACGCCGGAGTACGTGGCACGCAACCCTATGAAGAAAGTGCCGGTGATGGAACTGGACGACGGCACCTGCATTGCCGAAACCATGGCCATTTGCCGTTATTTTGAAGAAAGCTATCCGGAAACGCCCACTCTGCTGGGAGATACTCCGCTGGAGAAAGCGCTGATTGAGCAGTGGGTCAGATGGGTGGAGTTCTACTTCTTTATGCCAACAGGCATGTGCTTTCAGCACACCAGTGGCTATTTCAAAGACAGAATGAACCCGATCAAGGAATGGGGTGAAGACTGCGGGAAGAGTGTTGGAAAGTTTATGGCATTTCTGAACAACCACCTCGCGGACAAGGAATATCTCTGCTGCGACCGGTTAACCGCTGCTGATATAAACGCGTTCACTACGGTAGCCTTCGCCCGCGTAGTGAATATCCGCATCCTGCCGGAGCATGCCCATCTTCAAGCATGGTATGACCGTATCAAGGCGCGCCCGTCTGCGCAGGCTTGATATCGTCTGCGGTTACATGCGGCTCCAAGCCAGGCGCAGCTATCACTTCAATGCGGTTGCGCCCATTTTCTTTGGCGAGGTACAAAGCATCATCGGCACGCTTTATGGCGCTTTCAATGTCAGTGACCCCCTGGCAACTCGTCATTCCCAGGCTAATGGTTTGATGAATGCTGTGCTCTCCGGCTTCCATGAGCTCGTCTGCCAGGGCAAGACGAGCCTTCTCGGCTACATGCAGGGCGCCATCCAGACTCGTCTGTGGTAAAAGTATAAGGAATTCTTCGCCACCCCAGCGACATAAGGCATCCTCGGCGCGAATTTGACGTTTTAGCCTGTGAGCGGTTTCCTGAAGCACGATGTCACCAATATTGTGGCCGTAGCGGTCGTTTACCCCTTTGAACCGGTCCAGATCACCAAGAATAAGGCTATAAGTGGCGCCGTAGCGCTGCGCCCTGGCGTGTTCCTGCTCCAGCAGCTGGAGCATGGCGCGTCGATTCAGTAACCCGGTCAGTTGGTCGGTTGTCGCCTGTTCCCTGAGTTGTTGCCGGGCCAGAAACTCACCTTTCCGGAGTTGCCTCAGTGCTTCACTGAGCACGAAGCCAATAACCATCATAACCATCGGGTCAAACAAAAAGGGAAGCAGTGCCTTTGTAGCAATGCCCATTGCCAGCGCCACGGGTACAAAAATGGCCAGCGGCACCGCGAACAGGAGCCAAAACTCTTTTGGGCCTCTAACTGAGAGAACGGTAACCCCGAAAAAGCTGATAACCATTCCGTTGGTTACTTGATAAATATTTTCATGCTGCCCACTGTAGTGAACCAGAAACAGTGACAGTATCATGGTCATCACCGAGAGCCCCATGGCTCGGAGCAGATAGCGGCTCTGGCATCTGGGTTTTCCGGTGTAGTGGGAGACGAGCGTGAGCAATGCGCATAGCAAAACCGGTAACCGGCACGCCGCCTCGGTCAGCCACACGTCAGCGTTGTGGCCAAGGCGCAACTGGTGGGTAAACTGATAAAAAACCACGGTGATCAATAGCACCCAAGCCGCAACAACGGCAACTTGTCGTTCTACTATCTGGATATGCGCCTCATAGGCCACGCGCCATGGGGCCGGGACCTTTCTATATGGTGTTTTGGGGATTGAAATATTCACCATGGTCTTTATCCGGCTGCCAGTAGTTTTGATCATCAGATAATACGAGGTTCGGCGCAATAGCCCTTGAGGGGTAATTGTGTCGTAAAAGGAGACAGTATGAGTGAGGCATCTCTTAAATGTGTTCTGGATGCGATTGATGGTGCAAATCGCGCAGACCCGAATGAGGAGGTTGTAGCAGGCGAGTCCATACCAAGGGAATATGCCTACAGTTTGCACATGACTCGCTGGCTGTATGAGCTGGAGCCAGCCCCCTCTGAACGAATGCAGATCGCCTGCCGTGCCCAGCATCTTGAGCGCTGGAAAATGCCCCGCAGTGATTACCCGGAGGGCCGAAAGTCCTATTACGAGTGGCGTCTGGCCTGTGGGCGCATGCACGGGCGCAGGGCCGCTGAGATTATGGCGGAGTGTGGCTACCCCGAGAGCGAATGTGAGCGGGTTGAGGTGATTGTGACCAAGCGGGAGTTGCGTAAAGACGCAGACACACAACTGCTGGAAGACGTCGCCTGTATGGTGTTTCTCGAGAAGTATTTTGCCCAGTTCTATGCGGATAACGCGGAATATGATCGGGAAAAATGGCTCCGGATTGTGCGACGAACCTGGGGCAAAATGTCGCAGCGGGCCCATGAGCGGGCCTTGGCGCTGGCAGTGAACCTGCCAAGCCATCTGCAGGCGTTGTTACAGGAAGCATTGACCTCTGAGACAGGTGATTAAACACGACACTTGAGGCGCTTTTATCTGGTGCGTATGATACTCATTATCATTTGATATCCGGTATCATTAGATGGCTGTGCCTGCCAATAACAACCCAAAGATCCTGATTGCCGAAAATAACCCGGTCCTGAGGGGGCAGTTGGCAAGCGAGCTGTCCTCCCGCGGGTATCGAGTACTACAAAGCCATGAAGGTGATCAGGCGTTGGTTGCCGCTCTGGCTCAACGGTTCGACTTAATCCTTCTGGATGTTCTTTTACCAAAGATGACGGGTTTTGACGTGCTCAAAAGGCTTCGCAAAACCAGTCAAACCCCAGTCATGATGCTGACTGCGTGCGATGCCGAGGATGAGCGCATCATGGGCTATAGGGAAGGCGCCGATGACTGTTTGCCCAAGCCTTTCAGCTTTACCGAATTGTTTCTGAGAATTGAGGCGCTGCTTCGACGAACGCGAGGCGATACCGACCAAAGAGCTGAGCCATCAACATTGTTGATCGGTGAGCTGAAGCTGGATCGACAAAAACTACAGGTAAGCTTCCAGGGGAGGCTGGTGAGCCTCACCCCCATTCAGTTTCGCTTACTCTGGATTCTGGTTCTGCATCAACGAGAGTCTCTGAGCAAGCCCTACCTGTACCAAGTGGTGCTCGAAAAAGAGTTCAATCGGTACGACCGCAGCCTGGATATGCATCTTAGCCGCATCCGCCGCAAGCTGGTTGCGGCGGGGGTGGCCAGTGACCGCCTGCAAACCGTACACGGCAAAGGTTACTGCTTTCTGTAAAGCGATGGATACGTGACAGAGCGAGAGCAGATGTAACAAATGTAAAACCGGTTTCCTTAGCGACACAAGTTATCGAGAATGCATGCCAAATACGAATCATTATCATGATGGAGTTTGGTCGCTATGGCAGTTTTTTCCACAGTCGCACAACCGAAACACTTTCGCCGCAGTGCTCTTTGGTTGGCTCTTGTATCCAGCCCTGTTGTGTATGCTGAACCCGTTGCCCTGGAAACGATACAGGTAACAGCCGAGCGTGAGGCAGAGGCCGACGCAGTGGTGGATGCTAAAAGTATTGAGCGTTTTCTCTCTGCTGATCTGGAAGACATCTTTGCCGGCGAGCCGGAGGTGAGTGTAGGCAGCTCTGTGGGCGTCGCCCAGAAAGTCTACGTTCGCGGTTTGGAAGATCCACTGCTGAACGTCAGCGTGGATGGTGCCACTCAAGCAGGCGTATTGTTTCACCATACCGGCCGAATCGCGGTTGACCCGGATCTGCTGAAGCGAGTGGAGGTGGATACCGGTGCCGGGAAAGCCACGGCAGGTGCCGGTGCTCTGGGTGGTGCGATCCGCTTTATTACCAAAGACCCGGAAGATCTCCTGCGTGAAGGTGAGAATGTCGGTGCTTTGGTCAAACTGGGTTCCTTCTCCAACACCAAAGGCTACAGTGCCAGTACCACAATATTCGGTCGCCTGAACGATCAGTGGAGCACTCTGGTTTCTGTAAATCAGAGCGATCATGAGCGTTATGAAGACGGTAACGGTGACGAGGTGCCCGGCACTGATGCCCGCCAACAAGTTGGTATGGCGAAACTGGTGGGGCACTTCGCCAATGGCCAGACACTGCGCCTGAGCCACGAAATCCGCAACGATGAGGGTGAGCGGCCGCAGCGCCCCCAGTGGGCCGTCAGCAGCTTCAATAAACTCTACGACCTTGATGGCCGCCGGGATACGACCACTCTTAACTATGGTGTGGCGCCGGAAGGCAATCCCTGGTTGGACGCAGAATTCACTTTGTATCAGAGCAGCGCGGAGCTGGAGCAGAATGTGGCAGATCGCTGGGGCCGGTACTTCGGTTTTACTCGCAGCATCGGTGGGGATCTGCGCAATACCAGCCAGTTGGGCAGCCACAGCCTGACCTACGGCGTCGATTACCGTGAAGACAAAGTCAATGCCGGTGGGGAAGCTGATAAGCGGGCCGAAGAAGAAACCGGTGATGTCCTGGGCGTATACCTGCAAGCGGACGTTTGGCTTACACAGCAATTGTTGCTCAGCGCAGGCGCCCGTTATGACGACTACAACTTGCAGGATAACAACGACCAGACATTCAGTGAGGATGCCGTTAGCCCGAATGCAAGTCTGGCTTGGCAAGTTCTGAATGGTTTGACGCTGAAAGCTGGCTACGCCGAAGCTTTCCGCGGGCCTATGCCGCGTGACGCCTTCAAGGTAGATCTTGCGCAGAACGATCCCGACCTCAAAGGTGAAAGGGCGAAGAACACCGAAGTGGGCTTTGACTATGTTTACCAGAACTTCTCCCTGTCGGCGGAGGTTTACCGGTCTGAAATCAAGGATGCTATCGCCGATGTTCTGTTCGGGCCTGCCATCTACCAGAACATTGGCGACCTGGAATCTGATGGCTATCGCATTGCAACCGGCTACCAGTGGAATGCCTTGAGTGCCGGCTTGAGTTTTCACAGCAATGACGCCGAAGTCGATGGCCAGCCTTTGACCGTGTACGAGCATAACCTGCTGGGCAATACCATCGGTGATACCTGGGTCGCTGACCTGACCTACCTCTGGAGCCATAACCTGGAATTTGGGTGGCAGGGCCAATTTGTGCAGGGAATCGACGACCTTGAAACCACTGTGGGCACGATCGATAAGCCAGGTTACGGGGTGCACGACCTGTTCGTGAACTGGCTGCCAACGGGTAATGAAGATCTGCGTCTGACTCTGGCGGTGAAGAATGTTGGCGACAAGCAATACCTCGACCATGCCAGTAATGCCGATTATCAGGGCATAGCAGGATACGAAGGTGTTGTGGGTATGCCCGCACCCGGTCGGGATATTCGCCTTGGTTTGGCCATGCGCTTTTGAGGCCGATGATGTTACGCATTCGATGCATAGCCGCCCTGGTGGGCGGCCTTTTCTGTTTGTGGGCTGACCTCTCTCTGGCTGCCCGCACGGTCACTGATTTAGCAGGTCGTTCGGTTGAGTTGCCAAGTGAGGTGAATCGGATCGTGCTGGGTGAAAGCCGCTATATCCCGGCGCTTGCCATACTGGACGGAGACGCGCTACCCGACCGCTTGGCCGGTATGCTGCCAGATTTCGAGATGACCGATCCGGGCGGTTACGCCCAGTACCTGAAAGCCTTCCCGGCACTGGCGGATGTGCCCCGGGTGGGGCACACCTCGGCCGACAGCTTTAGCCTGGAAAGCGTGCTTGGTCTGGGTGCTGATCTGGCTATCTTCAGCCTGGAGGGACACGGCCCTGGCGCCCGTAACAAGATGTTGATTGATCAGCTTCAGCGAGCCGGTGTAGTTGTGGTGTTCATTGACTTCCGCCAGAACCCCTTGGTGAATACACCCAAAAGCATGGCGCTTCTGGGTGAGGTGCTCGGGCGACAGGAGGAAGCGCAAACGTTCAACCGGTTTTACCAGCGGGAACTGGCAAAGGTGACCGATGTGGTTGCGCAGATTCCCGAAACTGACTGGCCGAGGGTCTTCCTCCATAGCCGTTTGGGATTGCACGACAGCTGCTGTGAAACCATGGTAGAAGGCATGATGGGGCATTTTCTCAAGGCCGCGGGCGCGCGCAACGTGGCGGAAGGGAAGGTGCCGGGTGTGAGCGGGGTGCTGAACCTGGAATACCTGATCAGCAACCCGCCGGACTACTATGTGGCGACCGCTATCGGCTCCCGCAAATACACCACCTCGGAATCCGACTACAGCTACGTGATGCTGGGCGCTGGTATCGATACGGCGACAGCCCGGGCCTCACTGGCACAAGCCACTGACAGACCCGGACTGCGAGCGGTAGAACCCATCCGCGAAGGCCGCGCGATGGCCATTTGGCACCACTTTTACAATACCCCGATGAATGTGATCGCCGTTCAAGCACTGGCCCGCTGGTTTCACCCGGAAGCCTTTTCGGAACTGGATCCGGAGGCCACACTGGCGGAATTCTACCAGCGCTTTCAGCCGATCGAACTGGATGGTATCTACTGGGTTCGCGCCCGGGAGCCAGCTGAATGAGTTCAGTGTCGCCGGCGCAAATGACTAAATTGGGCGACTCTGCCCCTCACACAACACTGGCAAGCGAATACCGGCGTTTTGTCTTGCGCCGTGTTGTGTGTCTGGTGGCTTTGGCAGTGGTGGCTTTGGCAGTGGTGGCCTTGCTGGTGGACATAGCCAGTGGGCCCTCCATGCTGGGCTTGGCCGATGTGGTTCATGGTTTGTTGAACCCTGAAAGCATCGACGCCGGTACCCGCGTCATCATTGAGGACATTCGTTTGCCTTATGCCTTGATGGCCGTGGTGGTAGGGGCTTGTTTAGGCCTCGCGGGGGCAGAGATGCAAACGGTGTTGAACAACCCGCTTGCCAGCCCCTTTACCCTGGGCGTGGGGGCGGCGGCTACGCTTGGTGCGTCGCTGGTGATTGCCTTCAATATTTCCTTTCTTGGGCTGGCGGCCCATATTTTGCTGCCGTTGTCGGCCTTTGTGTTTGCGGCCGTGGCATCGCTGTTGATTCTGATTCTGTCGCGCTCTCTGGGTGCCTCGGTGCATGCCGTAGTGTTGTTCGGCATTGCTTTGCTGTTTGGTATTAACGCCGTGGTGGGGTTGATCCAGTTTGTTGCAGATGCCGAATCAGTGCAGCAAATTGTGTTCTGGACCATGGGCAGTCTGGCCCGGGCGAGTCTCGATAAAGTACTGATTGTGGCGTTGGTGCTGGCAATCTGTTTGCCCTTTTCATTGCGTAATGCCTGGGCCATGACTTTGTTGCGCAGCGGTGAAGAACAGGCCCGGAGCCTGGGTATTCGCGTTGAGCGGCTGCGCCTGACGGTGTTGATGCGCGTCAGCCTGCTAACTGCCGCAGCCATGTGTTTTGTGGGGGAAATAGGGTTTATTGGCTTGGTGGCGCCCCATATTGCCCGCCTGATGCTGGGCGAAGACCATCGGTTTTTGCTCCCGGGCAGTGCCCTTGCCGGTGCGGTGCTGCTGTCGCTGTCATCCATTGCCAGTAAATTGCTGGTGCCGGGCGTAGTGTTGCCGGTGGGCATTGTCACCGCATTGGTGGGGATTCCGCTGTTCATCCTGCTGATCATTGGCCGCAGCCGGAGGGTCGCCTTGTGACCCTGAAGCTGGAGTCCGTTACCGCAGGCTATCGAAATCGCGCTGTATTCAGCAACCTGTCACTGCCGGAAATACCTGCGGGTGCATTGGTGGCCGTGATTGGGCCGAATGCGGTGGGTAAGTCGACATTGCTGAAGTCCATCGCGGGTTTACTGCCCATCTCCGGCACCATGACCTTCGCCGGGGAAAATCTGGCGGGGCTCACATCCCATCAGCGTACCCGCCGTGTTGGCTATCTGCCTCAGCCGTTGCCGCAAGCTATCCCGCTGGTGGCCTACGAAACCGTGTTCAGTGCCTGCCGCTCGGCCCGGGGCGACTGGTCCCGCGAAGAGACCGAACAGGCCATCGAAGAGGTGTTCGACACACTGGGCATACGGCAACTGGCCCTGCGACGTCTGTCTGAAATGTCCGGTGGCCAGCGGCAAATGGTGGGTCTGGCCCAGGTGTTGGTACGCCAGACGCCGTTGATGCTGCTGGATGAACCCACCAGTGCGCTGGACCTGCATTGGCAATTGAACGTGTTGAACGCCGTGCGCGATGCCACCACCCACGCAAAGTCTATCGCGCTGGTGGCGTGCCACGACCTCAATCTGGCCCTGCGCTATTGCGATCAGGTTCTGGTGTTGTCACCGGGCGGGCAAGCCGTGCTGGGCACCCCGGAACAGGTGCTAACGCCGGAGCTGCTGGCCCGCACCTACGGCATTGAAGCCCGTATTGAACGCTGTTCGCAGGGCCAACCCATTGTGCTGGCGGACCGCCCGTTGCCCGCCAGTGTTCGCTGAACCCACGGAGATTGTTATGCCGTTTATGAGCGCAAGCGTATCCACTACGAATCCAAGCCGTTTGATTAACCGCTTATGCAAACATTTCAGCCATAAGATTGAAGCTGAGTGGAGCGAAACCAGCGGTTTTCTGACCTTCTCTATTGGCGAATGTCAGCTGAGTTCTGAAAACGGGGCGCTGACGTTGGTGTGCGAGTCTCCAACAGCAGAAGAATTGGAAGATCTGGGAAAGGTTGTGTCCTCCCACCTCATCCGCTTTGCTGGCGAGGAGGTGGCAGAAGTTAACTGGCAACCTGGTAGCGCCTGACTCAGTTGGTGACGGGACCTACCAAACGCCGGGGACGAAAACGGAAAAATAGCGCGAGAGCAAGGCCGAAGGTGAGCCACTCAGCCAGCGGCAGTGCCAGCAGGAGTGGCCAGTCCGGTGCAAACTGCGCAAGGCCCATCAGCAACAGGGCCGGCAGTACCAGGCTTCGAGAGAAGGCTACAAGGGCAGAGGGCAGGGCGTGATGTGTGGCAGTGAGATATACTGACAGCAGCACGTTAATTCCGTTGACCACAAATAGTGGCTAAAGGATAGTCAGGAACTGATCTGCCAGCAGGGCGATGGCCGGGTCGCTAGAAGTGTCGAGGAAGAGCCGGACTAACTGGTTGCCGAATAACCAGACACTGCTCACCAAAGCCAGGGCCAGAGTCAGAATCACCGTGACACCGCAACCCATGAACTGACGTATACGCTCGGTGTTGCCGGCCCCGAGGTTGTGGCTAATCAATACGTGCATAGCATCTGATATTCCGTAAAACAACATCAAGCTCAGAAAAATCAGATAGTTAACTACGGTGAACGCTGCAACGCCTGCCAGCCCCTGAGAGGTGATCAACAGCCAATTGATCAACAGCATCACCAGGCCTACAGACATCTCGTTGATCCATTCAGACACGCCGTTGGTGAAGGCCTTAGCCACCTCGCACCAGTTGTGCTGACGCAGCCGGAATACCAGCTTGCGAGAGGGTTTGTGGAAATAGAGCATCAGCACGGCAAGCTGCAGCAGCTGGGCCAGCCCGGTGGCGGTGGCGGCACCGCGCAATCCGTAATCCAGATAACCCACCAGAAGGGCGTCCAGTACAATATTGCCGGCAGCTCCCAGCACCAGTGCGGTGGTGGCCAGCTCGGGGAATCCATCTACACGTACGAAGTAATAAAGCACCATGGTGAACAGCTGCAGCACCATCACCCATATGATCACCAGAAAATACTCTGACATCAGTGGGAAAACAGCAGGGGAGGCGCCCAGTAGACGATAGATGGGCTCGTGACACAGTAACCCGAGTAGCGCCCCGGCCAGCGCCAGTGCAACTGTAGCCATCAGGCATTTGCTGAATATCGCCGATGCGGCGTCACGCTTGCCTTCACCAAGATAGCGGCCAGCACGTACGGTGCCGCCGATAGCTAGCGCCAGAGCCATGCCAAACAGTAAGGTAAACCAGGGAATCAGCAGGTTCAGTGCTGCGAGGGCATCGGCACCGGCGAAATTACCAATGAAAATGCCATCGACTATGTTGGCAGTCGTCAGTGCGAGCAACCCGGCGACAGACGGAATGGCGTAACGGAAAAAGGCCGGCCAGCAGGGGCCGGCCAATATCGGGTCTGAAGCTTGGTTGGGGGTGTTGGCCATGAAGCTGAAGTTTTGTGCGGATCAGCCGAACAGTTCTTGCAGCTTCTCGCCCGGGTCAGCAGCGCGCATGAAGGATTCTCCTACGAGAAACCCATATATTCCGCGGCCGGTCATGGCTTCCACATCGGCGCGGGTCATAATGCCGCTTTCGGTAATGGCCAAACGGTCAGGTCCAATGCGCTGATGCAGATCGAAGGTGGTGTCCAGCGACACGTCGAAGGTGTGCAAGTCGCGGTTGTTGATGCCCACAAGAGGTGTGGTCAGCGTGAGTGCATCGTCCATTTCTTCGCTGTTGTGCACTTCTACCAGTACGTCCATGCCAATCTCATGGGCGATACCTTCCAATTCCTGCATCTGGTCTTTGGTGAGGCACGCTGCAATGAGCAGTATGCAGTCGGCACCGATGGTGCGGGCTTCGTATACTTGATAAGGCGCAACCATGAAGTCTTTGCGGATAACGGGCAGGCTGCATGCGTTGCGGGCGGCTATCAGGTAGTCTTCGTGGCCCTGGAAGAAGTCGTGGTCAGTGAGAACTGACAAACAGGCGGCACCGCCTTTTTCGTAGCTTTCGGCGATTTCGGCGGGCTCAAAGGGGTCGCGAAGTATGCCTTTGCTGGGTGAGGCTTTTTTGATTTCGGCAATGACGGCTGGTGTGCCGGCTTCGATGCGCCGGCGCAGGGCGTTGGCGAAGCCCCTTGTCGCAGGCTGGTCGCCAGACATGGCCTTGAGATCTTCCAGGCTCGTTTGCCGTTTGCGAAAGTCGATTTCTTCCCACTTTCTTTCTACGATTTTGCGCAGGATGGTGGGGGTTTTGTCGTTTTGCTTGTTCATTCGAGTTTTCCTGACTCAGAAGCAGTGTGAAAAATCTGCGAGTTCTGCGAGTTTTCCAGCTGCGAGGCCGGAGCCCATGGCATCCAGGGCCATTTCAACGCCCATCTTCGGGGTTGGTGTCAGGCCGGCAACATAGATTGCTGCGCCGGCGTTCAGGGCGATCATGTCTCGGGCTTTTTCGGCCATTTCGTCGTGGCCTCGACCGAAGGCGGCTTTGATCAGGTTGAGGGATTGCTCGGCAGTATCAACAGACAATCCCACCAGAGTCTGGCTCTTTATGCCCAGGTCTTCCGGGGTGAGCTGGTATTCGGTGATCTCGCCATCTTTCAGTTCAGCCACGTGGGTGACGCTGGCCAGGCTGATTTCGTCCAGGCCGTCTTTGGAGGCGACCACCATGATGTGTTCGGAGCCGAGTTTTTGCAGCACTTCGGCCATGGGGCGGCAGAGGGCTTTACTGAATACTCCCACCAACTGGCGTTTAACGCCCGCCGGGTTAGTCATGGGGCCGAGGATGTTGAACAGGGTGCGGCAGCCCATTTCTTTACGTGGGCCCACGGCGTGTTTCATGGCACCGTGATGGGATGGAGCGAACATGAAGCCTACGC
The DNA here is from genome assembly GCF_016597775.1 of Marinobacter sp. 1-3A. NCBI lineage: Bacteria > Pseudomonadati > Pseudomonadota > Gammaproteobacteria > Pseudomonadales > Marinobacteraceae > Marinobacter > Marinobacter sp. 1-3A. The sequence goes on along the minus strand of NZ_VCGZ01000004.1, from coordinate 106,862 downwards.
CGATTTGTTCTACGCAGCGGGCGACTTGTTCAGGCGTCAGGTTCAGGTTGATGCCTGCTTGTTCGATCAGGTCGGCACTTCCGCTTTTGGAAGACACCGCGCGGTTACCATGTTTGGCAACAAAGCCGCCAGCGGCAGCAACAACGAAAGCGGAGGCGGAGGAGACGTTGAACAGGTTGGCGCCGTCACCGCCGGTGCCCACGATATCAACCAGTGGCTCGGCTTTAATAGTTACGCCAGAGACCAGTTCGCGCATAACTTCCACAGCGCCGGTGATTTCATCGACGGTTTCACTTTTTATCCGCAAACCCATGAGCAGGGCGCCAATCTGGGCATCGGTGGCTTCCCCGTTCATAACGATGCGCATCACGCTTTTCATTTCTTCCCGGGACATATCGAGGTTTTCGGCCACCCGGTTCAGTGCGTCTTTCATGTTCATTCGTAGTGCCTTTTCTTATTGGGTTCGCAGGAAGTTGCGGAGCAGCTCGTGGCCCTGTTCGCTCATGATGGATTCGGGGTGGAACTGTACCCCTTCAATGGCCAGGGTTTTGTGGCGCACGCCCATGATTTCTTCCACGGTGCCATCGCTGTTGCGAGTCCATGCCGTCATTTCCAGGCATTCCGGGAGGCTGGCTTGCTCGATTGCCAGGCTGTGGTAGCGGGTAGACTGCAAAGGGTTGTTGAGGCCACGGAATACGCCAGTGCTGTTGTGAAACACCGGGGATACTTTGCCGTGCATGACACGCCCGGCGCGGATAATTTTACCGCCGAATACCTGCCCAATGGCCTGGTGCCCGAGGCAGATACCGAGAATGGGAATCTTGCCGGCAAAGTGGCGGATGGCCTCCATGGAAACCCCCGCTTCATTTGGTGTGCAGGGGCCTGGAGAGATTACCAGCCGTTCGGGTTTAAGCGCCTCTATCTGTTCCACGGTGATTTCGTCATTGCGGTGCACCTGTACATCGGCGCCCAGTTCCGCAAGATATTGCACCACGTTGTAGGTGAAGGAATCGTAGTTGTCGATCATTAGTAGCATGATGTATCCCTCGCCTCAGTGGTTAAAATCGTTGTAGGTCATGGCCACCGCGCGGAAGATGGCGCGGCCCTTGTTCATGGTTTCTTTCCACTCAAGGCGAGGAACTGAATCGGCAACTATGCCGGCGCCGGCCTGTATGTGCAGGGTATTGTCCTTGATAACGGCGGTGCGGATAGCGATTGCGGTATCCATGTTGCCATTGAACGAGAGATAGCCCACAGCGCCGCCGTATACACCACGCTTCACCGGCTCCAGTTCATCAATGATTTCCATGGCCCGGGTTTTCGGGGCGCCGCTCAGGGTGCCTGCAGGCAGGGTGGCCTTGAGTACATCAAGGCAGCTGATGCCGTCTTTTACCTGGCCAGTCACGTTGGACACAATGTGCATCACGTGGGAGTAGCGCTCTACCGCCATTTTTTCGGTGAGCTTCACGGTGCCGGTTTCCGATATGCGGCCGGCGTCGTTGCGGCCCAGGTCTATCAGCATCAGGTGCTCGGCGATTTCTTTCGGATCGGCCAGCAATTCGGCTTCAAGCGCTCGGTCTTCTGCATCGGTGGCGCCGCGTTTGCGGGTGCCGGCGATGGGGCGAACAGTGACTTCCCGGTCTTCCATACGCGCCAGGATTTCCGGGGAAGAGCCCACAATGTGGAAATCGTCCAAATCCAGGAAGTACATGTATGGAGATGGGTTAAGTACCCTGAGTGAGCGATAGAGATTAAGTGGCGGTGCTTCAAACGGAATCGACATGCGCTGGGAGATGACGGTTTGCATCACGTCGCCGTCCAGCACGTAATCCTTGATTTTACCAACAGCGGCTTCGAACTTTTCCTGGCTGAAGCCTGATACAAACTCGCTTTCATCCACCGTTTTCCCGCGCAGATGAGCTGGCGTTTGTGGAGCATTGGCGGTTTGCCGGTGTAGTTTCTGTTCGAGTTCGTCGAGCCTTGATTGTGCTTGTTCGTAGCTACCGTCATCCGCCGGATTCACATGCACTATCAGGTGCAGCTTGCCCCGCAGGTTGTCGAATACCACCAGTTCGTCGGAGACCATCAGCAGTATATCGGGGGTGCCTATGCGATCCGGGGGGCAGCTGGTAGCCAGGCGCTTTTCGATATAGCGAACCGTGTCATATCCGAAATAGCCCACCAGACCGCCATTGAAACGGGGTAGCTCTTCCAGATCCGGGGCGTTGAAGCGTTCCTGGTAACTGGCTACAAATGCCAGAGGGTCTTCTACTTCAGCAGCTTCGATTAGTTCGCCGTGCCGACGAATCTCGATACGGTGGTCGAACACCTTGAGCACTTCCTGGCTGGGCAGACCAATGATGGAGTAGCGGCCCCATTTTTCGCCACCCTGAACGGATTCAAACAGGTACGAATATGGCCCGCTGGCGAGCTTGAGGTAGGTGCTTAAAGGGGTGTCCATGTCCGCGAGGACTTCACGATACACGGGGATACGATTGAAGCCGGCCTGTGCCAGCTTGCGGAACTGTTCGGAGTTCATGGTCGGGTTTCCTGGGATCTGATCTGCGTTCGAGCAGGCAAACGGTACTGTAGGTTTCGCCTGTCGGGTGGTGGCGTTAAGCGGGCAGGGGCGCGCTTTTCGCCGGGCTGAGATTATTCAGCCGGTACGCCATCGCCACCATCGTGTTGCGCGGGTAGTCAGGATGCCTCGCGCGGCAGTCAGATTCAGTCCCTGCACGGCAGGAATCTCCCGAATTGAAAAGAATTAAAGTCCAAGAGTTGAGAGGTTACAAAAGCTCGCTCAGGGAATCAACCACAGCGTCCGCTCCAAGCGCATGTACTCGTCGGCCAAAATTGTAGCCATAGGTGACAGCAACACAGGGAATACCTGCAGCCTGGGCAGCGGTGACATCTGCAGCAGAGTCACCAATCATTACGGTGGTGCCTCGACTGCCTTTCAGTGCTCCCATGGCGTGAAGCAAGGGGCCAGGGTCTGGTTTTCTTGTTTCCAGCGTATCGCCACCAATCACCAGTTTAAAGTGGTAATCCAGCCCCAGCTGTTTCAATAAAGGGCCCACAAACTGTTCTGGCTTGTTGGTTACTACGGCCATGGGGCAGTTACGCTCACTCAGGAATTCCAGGCAGGCTTTAACACCGGGGTATACCACCGCATGTTGGCCGTTGAACTCCCGATAGTTGGCATAAAATAGCGCCAGCGCGTCGTCAAAAAGAGCATCGTCGGCTGCACGTGCAGGTTCCCAGTCGGCTTTGCCAGCCAGGGCACGACGCATCAGAATGGGGGAGCCGTGACCCACCCATTGGCGCACCTGTTCAAGGCCGGCGGGCTTGCGCCCAAGCTGCTCGAGGGTGCGGTCAACCGCCGCGGCAAGATCCGGTGCACTGTCTACCAGAGTGCCATCCAGATCAAACAGGGCAACCCCGGGCCAGCGGGCGTTAAACAGGCCAGCCAGGCTCATTGGTTTGGCACCTGGTGACCCAATGCAGTGCGGGCCTGCTCCAACTCCTGACGCATGGCGTCAATGGTGGCTTTATAATCGTCAGTATTAAAAATAGCGGAGCCCGCAACAAAGGTGTCTGCACCGGCTTCGGCAATTTCACGAATATTGTCGATTTTTACGCCGCCGTCGATTTCCAGCCTGATGTTGTAATTGCTGGCGTCGATGCGCTTGCGGGCATCCCGAAGTTTGTCGAGGGTGCCAGGAATGAACTTCTGACCGCCAAAGCCCGGGTTGACCGACATCATCAGCACCATGTCGAGCTTATCCATTACATGGTCCATGTAATGCAGTGGTGTGGCGGGGTTGAATACCAGGCCTGCTTTACAGCCGCCCTCACGAATCAGTTGCAGTGAGCGGTCAATGTGCTGGGACGCCTCCGGGTGGAAGGTGATGTAGCTGGCACCGGCGTCGATAAACATGCGGATCAGGTCATCCACCGGCGATACCATCAGGTGTACATCGATGGGTGCGGTAACACCATGTTTACGTAGGGCTTCGCATACCATCGGCCCAATGGTCAGGTTGGGCACATAATGGTTGTCCATAACGTCAAAGTGCACCACGTCTGCGCCAGCGGCCAGTACGTTATCCACTTCTTCGCCCAAACGAGCAAAATCAGCAGACAAAATGGATGGGGCAATCAGATAAGGATTCATCACGGTTCTCGCAAACAATTGGCAGCCATTAATAATAATGACAGTCTAACAGCACCAGAGCGTGTTTTCGTAGCCAGAGGAGCTGGAACTGTGCGCCGAATCAGAACAATTAGTAAAAGCATATACCCTGGGCGCATTACCGGTTGCCTGTTGGCCTTTATGCTGGCAGTTGCTGGGACGTCAGCATTAGCGCAGGATCAGGACAAAGATGCAGAGCCCGCGCCATCTGCTTCTACCGAAGTGCGGGGTGTCGTCTCTTCCGGACAGGGTGAGTGGGGTTTGAGCCAGCGATTTCCGGATTCTGCGCTCTGGCTTGAGCTGGAGGACGGCACACGCACGCTGGCGCTGTTCTGGCCCGAGATGGAAACGCCGGCACGAGGCGCCGTGATCATTCTGGCGGATGAAGGCGAGAACGCGGAATCGGGGCTGGCTGGTGCTCTTGCCCGGGAGTTGACCCATCGTAAACTGGCTGTGCTCAGCCTGGGGCTGGAAACACCGCCAGCGGCCCTCAAGAGGATACTGGAACGTCCGCAGCTTGCACCGGAAGCCAAGCCGGAAGGGCAGAGCCCGGAAGCTGCCATTCCGACCACGATTGACGTTATGGCGGTGGAAGCCCCGGGAGATCAGGAAACCGCCTATCGGGAGCGAATTCGCGATGAACTTGCGGCCGGAGCCGCGGAACTTAACACGCGTGAATACGAGCTGGTAGCCCTGGTCGGTATAGGGCGAGGCAGTAATCATGTTGTGTCCTACGCAGCTGGGTTGGGGACACCTCCTGCGCTGATATGGGCTGGGCCAAAGTTTTATCCGGGTGATGCTGAGCGGCTTGCCCCCACACTTGAGAAAGCCTCGGTGCCGCGTATTCTGGAGTTGTCGTCGTCTGGTGAAGGTAGCGACCGAAGGGCAAGTTTGGCGAGAGCCGGAGTGCAAGGCTTTAGCCTGCAGCCAGTGGGTTCGGGAACGGGATTTGTCCCGCGAGATGGGAAGGCTCTTGCGGGCAGGATAGCCGCCTGGTTAGCACCGGATGCACGACAATAGCGGATGCTGCGACTTCAGAGGCGACGCCGGATCATCTCCCAGGCTTGTTGGTAGGCTAGCAGCCGCTCTTTGGCCAGGGCCCGTTCGGCGGAGGTGAGTTGCTGTTGCGCCAGCTTGTCCGGATGGCACTCGGAGACTTTTTTACGGTATGCGCGCTTGATGGTTGCCACAGGGTCCCGCCGTGTAACGCCCAATAGGGCGCAGGCCTGCTCGAGGTTGACTGGCGTGGACGGCGCGTTGCTGATGTCACCCCATACCCGGCTGGCGTAACTGTCGAAAATGTCTTCGCTGATGCTGACCGGCATGCCAATGTGGTCAATCGTATCCTCGCAGCGGTAGCGGCGGGGTTTGCCTGGTCGACCTTTGAGTTGGGCGGCATGGCACAGGCAAATGGCCATTTTCAACGCAGGGGCTGGCCAGACGCGATGGCTGAGTCTGAGTGTCAGCCCGGTAAGCGGAGGCAGCGTTTCCGATGCTTTGCCTTGCTGGAAGCTGCTGATGGCCTTGCGTCTTTGGCGCTTGGACAGCCTTAGCGCTGTAATAAGGTTTTCTGCAAACCCTATGTCCTGCTCCGAAACTCGACCCTCCGATTTCGCAATGTAACCCAGAAAGAAAAACAGAGGGCGCCGGCACCAGCGGGGCAGGCTGGTTTTGCCAATCAGAGTGTGCGCCTGGTGGCTGGATGCTGAAAGCTTGTGCAGCAGGGTAGAAAATTCAGCTTCCATTCGCGGCGGCAGGGCGGGTTGCGCTGAATGAGTTCCCATCGGGCTATGGCTCCTGAGCGGCCAGTTGCTGATCCAGCGCCCGCAATCGCTCAGGTGTTCCAACATCAACCCAGCTGCCAAGGTGGTGCAGGCCGGCTACCCGGCTTTTAGCCATAGCTGCCCGCAAGACGGGCCCGAGTTTTCCGGCCTGATCCGTCAGCCCCTCAAACAACCTTCGGTGAAGAAGGCTGATGCCGGTAAAGGTCAGCTTCTCGCCTTCTTTGCCAACACATTCTTCGGAAAGCAGGCCGTTGTCGTTCAGGCAAAAATCACCTTTTCGATGATGCACCGGGTTGTCTGCCATCACCAGAATTGCGTCGAGAGACGCTTGTTCACCCGAGGCTGGTGGCTGTAACCGGGTCAGGTCAAAGTCGGCCCAGATGTCGCCATTGATAACCATAAACCACTGGGTGTCGTCGGATGCGAGTAGCGGCAAGGCGCGGACAATGCCGCCGGCAGTTTCCAATGGTTCGCCTTCCCGTGAGTAATGCAGCGATAAACCGAACCGACCACCGTCGCCCAGGGTGTACTCAATTTGCTCGCCGAGCCAGGCATGGTTGATGACCACATCCCGGAAACCGGCACGGTGCAGATGCTCGAGATGGTGTTCAATGAGCGGTTTGCCGCCTGCACTGAGTAAGGGTTTTGGCGTGGTCAGGGTGAGTGGCCGCATGCGCTCTCCCTTGCCGGCTGCAAGAATCATCGCTTTCACTGAGTATGCTCCTGGGCCGGAATTGGGCCAATCAACTCTTCAATCCGCGGCACAGCAACTGCAGCCAGCCAGTCATGGAAATGCCTCAATGCAGGTTGCCGCTGGCTGGCGGTGAGCAGGTAGCCGACAGTGCGGGGAATGTCTTCAAGATAGCGAGTTTTGCCGTCACGCATGGCCAGGCGGGCAAAAATGCCTGCGGCTTTCAGGTGGCGCTGCATGCCCATCAATTCAAACCACTGGCGGAAAGTGTCCTGGTCTGCACGATGCAGTCCTGCTTGCTGGCTCTTTTTGCGGAAGCTTTCCAGCCACTCACAAATACGCTCCTCAGGCCACTGGATGTAGCAGTCCTTGAGCAGTGACACTGCGTCGTAGGTTACCGGGCCGGATACGGCATCCTGAAAATCAATTACACCAGGGCGAGTGTGCTGTTCTCGCACCAGCAGATTTCGGGAGTGGTAATCCCGGTGTACGGTGACCTCCGGTTGGGCCAGAGCGCTCTCGCGGAGCAGTGCAAAGGTGGTGTCGAGCATGGATTTCTCAACATTATCGAGCGTCAGCCCGAGGTAGCCTTCCAGCAACCAGTCCCGGAATAGAGCCATTTCGCGGTTCAGCAGTGCTGCATTATAGGCTGGCAGAGGGTGGTGGGGTTGTGGGGGGATTTGCTGGATACGAACAAGCTCGTCCAGAGCGCCCTGATAAAGAGAGTTTGCTGTATCCGGGGTTAGCTGGCCCAGCATTAACCTGTCGCCAAAGTCCTCCAGCAAGAGAAAGCCGCGCACCGGGTCGGCTTCGAATATCCGGGGAACTGCAATTCCGGACTGACGCCAATACCTGCCGATGAGCACGAAGGGTCCACAGTCCTCCAGCTCGGGGGGTGAATCCATAACAATAAATGGGGTTTGGTTGCCGTTCGCCTCCGTTTTGCAGACCCGAAAGTAGCGCCGGAAACTGGCATCGCCGGAAACGGGTTGGGCTTCGGCGTTCTCAAAGCCGGGGAACTGGCTGACCCAGGCGGTCAGCATCTGCAGGCGGTTATCCATAGCTCGGGCTGTTATCCTGGAAAAGTGTGCATTGTAAACATAACGTTGGTTAGCCGGAGTTGCACCGATTAAAAGCGCTCTCCTGTCGGCTTCTTTGCATGGAGTATAAAGAGGGTAAGCCGGATTTGCAGCGGAGTTTCGTTTATCCGGTCCCGTTTCCGTTAACAAGCCTTCGGGGCACGTGTAAACTAGGCAGCTGTTGTTTGTGTTTAGGCGCTCTGTTGCACTATCCACACTCCTTCATGCACCTGGAACAGGAACCTCGCTACCGTGCCAATGTCCGACAGCTATCTGCAGGCGCAGAAAGGCACGTTGCAACGCCGGTTTGCGAGCCTGTTTGCCGGGTTTGCCCTGATGTCGGCTGCCAGTTTGTCTGCTGGCGCGGATACGCCATCTGCGGCCGAGCTGGATTGGCGCCCGAAAAGCCAGCTTCCCGATGCGGTCAGGGATTCATTGCCGGTATTTTGCTCCGGCGGGTACCTGCCTTCGGGCTTTGGCGAAGATGACTCGGCTGTTTTTGGTGAAAGCCCTGATGGCGCAGCGGCCCTGCAAGCCAGCGGCTTGAACGCCCGTTATGAAATAGATCGGGAACTCTATCTGCAGGGCGATGTCCAGGTGCGCCAGGGTAGCTTTCAGGTGACCGGCTCTGAGGCCCGGTATAGCCAGAGTGCTGGCCAGGTGTCGATTCAAGGCCCCTTGGTGAGCCGTGGTGACGGGTTTTTGTTGGCTGGTGAGCGCGCTGAATACAGCGTCGACTCCGGGCGATTTGATATCAATACCGCGACTTTTCTGCTGCATGGCCCGGAAATGCGGGGCAGTGCCGGAAGCCTTTCCCGGGTGGATGATTCCCGGGTAGAAATTCACGACGGCATGCTCACCACCTGCGGCCCGCAGCAAAATGACTGGGCGATTGTGGCCTCCGAAATCGAGCTGGATCAGGCAGAAGGTTTTGGAGCCGCCAAGCATGTTCGCCTGGAGGTTCTGGATGTTCCGGTGTTTTACTGGCCCTACGCCAGCTTCCCCATTGATGACCGCCGCAAAACCGGTTTTCTGTACCCGCAGTTTGGTTCCTCCAGCGCGGGCAGCGGCGCATTCATTGCCACGCCTTATTACTTGAATCTGGCACCTCATTACGATGCCACATTTACCCCCCAGTACATCCATGGACGTGGATTGTTTAACGAAGTGGAAGGCCGGTATCTCAGTGGACTGGGCGAGACCACTTTGCAGTTGGGGTATATAGATAACGATTCTGCCTACGCAGACGACAACCCTGCGGAGTCCGGTCAGCGTTGGGCTTTGGATGCTTCTACGCGGGCTGCGTTTGGCAGTGGTTGGAACGGCTATGGTGATTTTTCTGTAGTCAGTGATGAGGATTACCTGAGCGATCTCAACCGCAGCCTGGAAATTAATCAGGCCACGCACCTGCAGCGCAAAGGAGGCGTGCGCTATCAGGGGCAAAACCAGTATTTTGATGTGTATCTCAATGATTATCAGACCGTCAGCGACCGCATTGCCCAGGCAGACAGGCCCTATGCTCAGCTACCGGATGTGGTGTATGCCGGAACCGCCAAAGCCGGCGTGTTTGAGGCAGAGCTGGAAAGCCAGTACACCTGGTTCTATCGCGACAACGACACACTGACAGGGCTCGACAAAGCAAATGGCCAGCGCTTCCGTGCACGCCCGGAGCTGGCCCTGCCAATGCGCGCCCTCTGGGGTTTCAGTCGTCCATCGGTGAGTCTGGATTACACCCGCTACGAGCTGGAAGACTACAGCGCCGGCACGAATGGATTTGATCGTACGGTGCCTGTGGTGGAATGGGACAACGGCCTGTATTTTGATCGTCAGGCGAGCCTGTTTGATGTGCCCTACAACCAGACCCTTGAGCCCCGGTTGTATTACGCCTGGGCCGATGCAGAAGCAGATCAGAACTACATTCCGTCGTTTGATACGGCCTTGCAGACGTTTCGCTTTGAACAGCTGTTCCGTCCAGATCGATTTGTTGGGGGCGACCGTGTAGGGGAGGCTAATCAGTTGACGGTGGCGTTAACCAGCCGTTTCAACGATTTGCTTACCGGCGCCGAGCGGGCTCGTTTCAGCATTGGCCAGGTCCAGTACTTCGAGGATCGTGAGGTGACGCTGTTTGGTGAAGGCGGAAGTGATCGCAGCCGTTCGCCACTGGCGGGAGAGGTGGTGCTGAATCCCTTGCAGAATTTACAAATCCGGTCTTCCGGGTTGTGGGACCCTGAAACCGGAGATACAGAAGAAGGTCGCAGTCAGTTGATTTTCCATTCAGAGGACTACCGGTATCTGGCGAGTGTTGGCCACAGTTACAGCAAAGGCGAGCTGGATCAGTCTGATATTGCGGCGGTTCTCCCGGCAACAGACCGTGTTAGTCTGATCGGCCGCTGGGTGTACGATTCAGATCTGGATCGTACCGTCGGCTCTTTGGCCGGAATTGAGTACAACAATTGCTGCTGGAGTGTTCAGGTGGTTCACCAGAATTACCTGACAGATGATCAGCAGCTGGACAGCCGTATACTGTTCCAGTTTCAGCTAAAAGGCCTGGGTGGTAGTGGTGGGTCCTCTACGTCGATCTCCGAAGCTATATATGGGTTTGATGAGCGCGAGCGGCGCCGCTTCGGAACCCGCTGATTCGTTTTGCCCTGACGGTAACCGTGCCATTCCGGTACCCTGTCCGCAGGCTTATTTCTTCATTATGAGGTGATTATGAAGGCGACGATTCGCCAAGGTTTTCAGGCACTGCTGATGGTGTTTGCGGTGGTGCTGTCTTTTTCGGCTCACGCTGAGCGCAAATTGCTCGATCAGGTGGTCGCCATTGTGGATGACGACGTGGTTCTTCAGACTGAACTGGAAGCGCGGGTCAGCACCATTACTGGTCGCCTTGCGGCTCAAGGCACTGGCTTGCCGCCACGTCGCCTTCTTGAAGAGCGGGTTCTGGAACAGCTGATTACCGAGTCTGTCCAGTTGCAGATGGCCGACAAAATGGGCATGCGCATCAGTGATAACGAGCTGAACGAAACCCTCGTCAACATTGCCAAGAGTAACGGCATGAGCCTGTCTGAGTTTGAAAGCCAGCTGGCCGAGGAAGGCGTAAGCTACCGACAGGCCCGGGAACAGATTCGCCAGGAAATGCTCACAGGCCGCGTACAGCAGCGGCTGGTTGGTAACCGCGTTCGCGTGACCGACCGGGAAGTTGAGAACTATCTTCTGGCTTTGGAGTCTGGTGGTGGTAACGACGCTGAGTATCGCCTGGCCTACATATTTATCCAGCTGGATAACCCGGCTGACGATGCCGCAGTAGATGCCACTCGCGAGAAAGCTGAAGCGCTCCGTACCGCCATACTGAATGGACGTGATTTCCGTGAGGTGGCGGTGGCTGAATCCGATGCCAGCAATGCTCTTGAAGGTGGAGATATGGGTTGGCGCCCTGAAAGCCAGTTGCCATCACTGGTTGCGCCAGTTGTACCTGCGCTTGAAATTGGCCAGCCTTCGGAGGTTTTGGAGAACAACAGCGGCTTCCACATGGTTATGGTGATGGACAAGCGCGGTGGTGCCCAGAAAAAGGTCATACAGCAAAATCGTGTGCGCCATATCCTGATTCGGCCTTCTGGAGCGGTCACCGAAGCGGAGGCGGAAGCTACCATTAGGGAGCTTTATCAGCAGTTGCAGGACGGTGCTGATTTTGCAGCCCTGGCACGGCAGTATTCTGACGACCCGGTTTCCGGATCTGACGGTGGTAATCTGGACTGGGTGAGCCCAGGGCAGATGGTGCCAGCATTTGAGCAAGCCATGCAGGAAGCCGAAGTCGGTGAGATCAAAGGACCGTTCCGTTCCCAGTTTGGTTGGCACATCCTTCTGGTTGAAGAGCGTCGCCAGAAAGACATCAGTGTTGATGTGAAACAGGCGGAAGCGCGCCAGGCTATCTATCGCCGCAAGTTCGACTCCGAGTTGCAAAACTGGCTGAGGGAAATCCGGGATGAAGCCTTTGTTGAACTTAAAGGTGAGTATGCAACCGACACTGTGGAAGACGAACCAAGTGACTCTCAGGATTCTTCAGAATAATGAGTGATGAGATTGTTCTGGCGCTCACGGCGGGTGAGCCTGCCGGCATAGGCCCCGAGCTATGTCTGCAACTGGCGGCAGCTCAACGTGACGCAGGTGTGGTAGTTATCGCCAGCCAGCCGCTGCTGGAGGCTCGGGCCCAGCTTCTGGGCATCAACGTCAAACTGCACCTCTGGCAACCCGGCATGATGCCAAAAAAAGGTGCGGGAGAGCTTTCTGTTTTGCATGTTGAGGGCTGTGCATCGTTTCAGGCGGGCAAGCTGGATGTTGCCAACAGTCACTATGTGCTGGAAACCCTCAAAGTTGCGGCCAACGGCTGTCTTGCGGGTGATTTTGATGGCATGGTTACTGCGCCCGTTCACAAAGGCATCATCAACGAAGCCGGAATTGAGTTCAGTGGCCATACCGAATTCCTGCAAGAACTCTGTGGGGTTGAGCGAGTGGTCATGATGCTTGCCACAGAAGAGCTGCGAGTAGCGTTGGTAACAACTCACTTACCCTTGAAGGACGTATCTGCGGCGGTTACACCAGAGCGGATTACTCAAGTCACCAGGATTCTGAATGCCGATCTGAAAAAGTTTTTCGGCATTGAGAGGCCAAGAATTCTCGTTACCGGTCTGAACCCCCATGCCGGGGAAGGTGGCCATCTTGGTCGGGAAGAAATTGACGTTATTGAGCCAGCACTTGAGAAACTTCGCGCTGAAGGCATGCAGCTGATTGGTCCGCTACCGGCGGATACACTGTTCACACCGCACTGGCTTGATGATGCTGACGCAGCTTTGGCCATGTACCACGATCAGGGACTGCCTGTTCTCAAGTTTCAGGGTTTTGGGCGAGCTGTAAATATTACCCTGGGTTTGCCCATTGTGCGCACATCGGTAGATCACGGCACAGCGCTGGATCTCGCCGGTACAGGCAAGGCAGACTCCGGCAGTCTGTACACGGCTATCCGGGTGGGTGGGCAAATGGCTCGCTCCCTCAAGTCTGCGAATCGCAAAGCCCCCAACAAAGAGACATCTGAGTGAGTAAAAAAGCCGGCCATCAGGCCAGGAAACGGTTTGGCCAGAACTTCCTTCACGATCCGGGCATCATCGAGCGTATCATTCGGGCCATTCACCCAAAGCCGGATGATGCCATTGTTGAAATCGGCCCCGGCCTTGGTGCGATCACTGAGGAAATCCTGGCGGTTAATCCAAAACTGCAGGTTGTGGAGTTGGATCGAGACCTGATCCCTGTGCTGCGCACCAAGTTTTTCAACTACCCGGAATTTCGCATTCACGAAGCTGACGCACTGAAGTTCGATTTCAGCCAGCTTGTGGATGACAAGCCTCTGCGCATTATTGGCAATTTGCCCTATAACATCTCTACGCCGCTGATATTCCACCTTCTGGCGCAATCGGGTGTGGTGCAAGACATGCACTTCATGCTGCAGAAAGAAGTGGTGCAGCGGATGGCAGCGGTACCTGGTGATAATAATTATGGCCGGCTGGGCATCATGACCCAGTACTTCTGCAAGGTTCAGCCGTTGTTTGAAGTGGGTCCTGGTGCATTCCGGCCCGCTCCAAAAGTGGATTCCGCCATTGTACGGCTGGTTCCTCACAAGGAACTGCCGCATCCGGCCAAAGATCTGGTTACATTGCAGGCGGTTGTAAGAACTGCATTCAACGCTCGCCGGAAAACCTTGCGTAAGGCCTTGGCCGGCATGGTGACCCTGGAGCAGTTGCAGGCTCTGGGTATTAATGACGGCTTGCGGCCCGAAAACCTCAGCCTGGCAGATTACGTTAGCATTGCGGATTTGCTGGCAACTGAAAAAGGTAATGACCCAGCAGCTGTTCAAACTGGTGAAGCTGGCGCAGGAGACGTAAGCGGAGATAGCCATGACTGATTACGCCATAGGCGATATTCAGGGCTGCTATGACCGTTTGCAGGATGTCCTGGCCAAGGTGGGCTTTTCGCCTTCCCGTGACCGCCTCTGGGTGGCGGGAGATTTGATTAATCGTGGCCCATCCTCCCTTAAAACCCTGCGTTACATCGAGAGTCTTGGCGATTCTGCCGTGGTGGTTCTGGGTAATCACGACCTGCACCTTTTGGCAGTAGCGTTTGGCGGCCACGAGCCAAAGCGCAAGGACACGCTCAAGGGAATCCTGAAGGCGCCCGATCGCGATAAGCTCTTGGGGTGGCTACGACAGCAGAATCTGTGCGTGCATGATCCTGAGCGCAACCTCATCATGGCCCATGCGGGCGTGCCTCACATCTGGACTGTTGAACAAGCTTTGGCCAGCGCCCGGGAGGTGGAAGAGGTCATTCGTGGCGAGCACGCCAAGGAATATTTTGCGTTGATGTACGGGAATATTCCGGAAGGGTGGGACGCAAGCCTCACAGGCATGGATCGCTGGCGGGTGATAACCAATTACTTCACCCGGATGCGTTTTATTGCACAAGACGGCAGGCTTGAGCTCACCGCTAAAGAGTCCGTTGGCAGCGCGCCCGAGGGCTATGCCCCCTGGTTTGAATTTCCCCGCCCGGATGACTTGCGCGTGATCTTTGGCCATTGGGCCGCTATCGAAGGTGAGACAGGCAAAGACCGCTTTATAGGCCTGGATACTGGCTGCGTTTGGGGCGGAGCGCTCACCATGATGAACCTGGATACCGGAGAAAAAATCCACTGTGACTGTTGAAGCCTCAAAGCCACACACCTCGGGCCTTATGCGCCTGCCCATTATGATCGGTTCGTTTTTTGCCCTCACTGCGGTCATGGCTGGAGCATTTGGTGCCCATGGCCTGCGTAACCTGGTGAGCGAGCGCAGCCTGGAAGTCTTCCAAACGGCGGTTACCTATCAGATGTATCACGCCATTGCGCTGGTACTGGTTGCTTTGCTGGCAGGCTTTGGGCTTTCGCGGCGATGGCTCGGGCTGGCTGCTGGATTCTTTGTGGCAGGCATTCTGTTGTTCAGTGGCAGCTTGTATACACTGGTGCTGACCGAAATACGGTGGATTGGCCCGGTTACACCCATGGGCGGTGTATGTTTTATGATCGGCTGGATATTGTTGCTGACCGCTGGCGTGGGCCAGCAAACGAATCAAGAGAGAGGTTAGGGGCGTTATGCAGGTTCAGGTAAATGGCGAAGCCATGGTGCTCACAAAAGGCGCCACCGTTTCATCATTGTTAGAAGAAATGGCACTGACAGGTAAGCGACTGGCGGTGGAAGTAAACGAGGACATAGTGCCTCGCAGCCAGCACGTCGAGTTTACCCTCAATGATGGAGACCGCGTTGAGGTGGTACACGCCATAGGGGGCGGTTAATCCCCATTTAGCCAGGCTGGCTCCTGGCTGTGTTATGCATGTTCAAGAGATTACATCCTTACGTTTTACCAATCCGGAAACACTATGACCGACACACCAGAAATCCTGTTGCCCGAAGATAAACCGCTTGAAATTGCTGGTCGCGTTTATCAGTCGCGGCTGCTGGTTGGCACCGGCAAATACCGTGACCTGGCGGAAACAGGCCGTGCCATCGAAGCGAGTGGTGCTGAAATTGTGACTGTGGCGGTTCGCCGCACAAACCTGGGCCAGAATCCGGATGAGCCTAATCTTCTGGATGTGATTTCCCCGGACCGCTACACCATCCTGCCCAACACGGCAGGCTGTTATACCGCCAAAGACGCAGTGCGCACCTGCAAGCTGGCGCGGGAACTTCTAGACGGTCGCGATCTGGTAAAACTGGAAGTGCTGGGCGAACACAAAACCCTGTACCCGAACATGCCGGAAACCCTGGCGGCCGCGGAAGAGCTGATTAAAGACGGCTTCAAAGTGATGGTTTACTGCTCAGACGACCCCTTGCTGGCCACGATTCTTGAGGAAATGGGCTGTATTGCCGTAATGCCTCTGGGCGCACCTATTGGCTCCGGGTTGGGCATTCAGAACCGTTACAACATCCGGTTGATCGTCGAAAATGCCAAGGTTCCAGTGTTGGTGGATGCGGGCGTAGGCACAGCCTCCGATGCCACCATCGCCATGGAACTGGGTTGCGACGGCGTATTGATGAATACCGCCATCGCGCAGGCCAAAGACCCAATCAGAATGGCCAACGCCATGCGTTTGGCCATTGAAGCGGGCCGTGAAGCCTATCTGGCAGGGCGGATGCCCAAAAAGCTCTACGCGAGCGCATCCTCGCCCCTTGATGGCACTTTCTTTTAATATCGATTCTGATTAAGAGCGCTGCAGTATGGTCATAACCGATCAGAAGCCCAGCCGCCGGGAGGCAATTCTCCAGGCCCTTCTGGAACTCCTTGAGAACGACCCGGGAGCCAGGCTTACCACCTCTGTGCTCGCCAAGTCCGTTGGTGTAACAGAGGCGGCGCTGTACCGCCACTTTCCCAGCAAGCGGAAGATGTTTGAAGCGCTTCTGGAGTTTGCGGAGGAAGCGGTATTCTCCCGCTGCCAGGTAATCCTGCAGGAGCAGGAAGATGTGCGCGTGCGTTTGCAGCAGTTAGCCCATCTGGTTTTGGTATTCGCCGAGCGTAATCCAGGCTTGTGTTGTGTGCTGACGGGCGATGCTTTGGTTGGCGAAAACGAGGCGCTGCGCAAGCGTGCTTCCCAGTTTTTCGAGCGCCTGGAAACCCAGGTTCGGCAAACCCTGAAAGAAGGCGACATCCGTCAGGGCTTGCGGCCGCGTACCAGTGCGACTCGGGGTGCGGATTTTGTTCTGGTGTTTATGGAAGGCCGAATTCAGCGGTTTATCCGCTCATCGTTTTCTCGTTTGCCCACGGCTGAGTTTGACGAGAGTTGGGAGTTGGTTGCTGAAGCTGTTTGGCCCAAGCCTCACTCATACCCGGAAGCAGACCGAAGAATCTGACGTATGGGCTCCCAGATGGCAGGCGCCGAAATCAGAATGTCACGGCCCCAAAGGTCTGCCGGGTAACCCTCAGGCACTTCGCTGAAGTGGCCGGCTGTGGCACCAGCCTCGAGGGCGATCAGGCGCGCAGCGGCGAAATCCCAGGGGCTGACGTTTTCGTAGTAGATATCCAGTCTGCCGCAGGCTACCCAGCAAATATCCAGGGCGGCAGAACCGATTCGGCGCAGGTCGCGGCATTCATGGATCATTGCGTTCAGGCGGTTAACCAGTGGGGCCAGGTTGTCTTTGGTGTAAGGGAAGCCAGTTGCAAAGAGTGAGTCTCTGGGAACCGTTGCACCGCTATTGTGAATAGGATTACCGTTGAGCGTGGCGCCGTCGCCGCGGGTGGCGCGGAAGGTTTCGCCGGGGAAGGGTGCATGTACCACGCCGGCTTGCACGCGGCCGTTTTCTGCGTAGGCAATGGACACGGCAACCTGCGGATGGCCGTAGGCGTAGTTTACGGTGCCGTCAATCGGGTCAACGATCCAAAGAGGTGTTTCGAGGTTCTCGGCCTGGCTGAGGTCCGGAGTGTTTTCCTCAGACAGAATACGATGATCCGGGAAGCGTTTCTGAATGGCGCTGGTGATGAATTCATCGGCCATTATATCGGCATGGGTCACCAATTCAGCTTCGTATTTGTATTCAGTGCGGAGGGTGGTTTTATCACGCTCCCTGCGAATCAACTCTCCGGCTTCAGTAGCCAGATCTTCTGCGAAATCGGTAATGTCCCGCAGGGAAACAGAATCAGACATGGCGCCCCCTTTAAACCTTCTCTGAAGAGTGAGAGCGCCAGTCTACCACGGCTGGATCAGAGGCTGTTCAGCCAGGCTTCCATCTTGTCCATAGCCTTCACCAGGCGTGGGCACGCCTTTTCGATAAAGTCGTTGCCCAACTCCTGACCTGTCTGGTCTTCACCGGCCAGTTGCAAGGCGTCAGCACCGTCAAAATCAACGAACGCCAAGCGCGCGCCCAAGTGGTCGGGTGCAAACCCGAAGTCGCTGGCAGGCAGAATGGCGACACCGGTGTTCTCCAGTAAAGACTGGCAAAACGCCTGGCTGGTCTTGATGTCTTTTCTTGCAAGCTCGTCCCGGAAGTTGGAGAAGTCCGGGAATACATAGAATGCACCTTCGGGCTTTTGCACAACCGCGCCCATGGCGCTCAGGCGGGAGTGCATGTACTCACCAACCACCTTAAGCACACGGCGGGATTGCTTGAGGTACTCCTCAATGTCATCACCACCGTCAAAAGCAGCGATGGCAGCGTACTGTGTGGGTGCGCTGGTGGAGGTGTAGGTTTCGCTGGCGATGATGGCCATGGCGTCCTGCAGGGCACGCAATTCCTTCGGGAAAATGAAAGTACCCAGTCGCCAGCCGCCTGCGCCCGCCCACTTGCTCAGCCCGGTGCTGATGATGGTGCCTTCCGGGTAGTAGCGGGCGATGGACTTGTGCTTTCCATCAAACTGCACTTCACCATAGATCTCGTCGGAGAGCAGGATTAGCCGGTACTTTCTGGCCACATTGGCAATGGCCAGCAGCTGGTCGTCCGTGTAAGTACAACCGGTTGGGTTGGACGGGTAGTTGAGTATCAGAATGCGCGGACGAGAGGCATCGTCCCGGCAAATGATGTCCAGCTCTTCAGCGGTCAGCTGCCAGTTGTTTTCGGCATGGGTGGGCAGCCAGTGTACTGAACGGCCAATAATGCGTGCCTGGGGCGCATAGGAAACCCAGCTTGGGCGTGGGATAAGCAGGTCGCCGTAGTAGGCCAGCTGCAGAATAAACAGCAGCTCCTTGGAGCCAGGGCCGATCAGAACATCTTCCCAGGTGCACCGCATGCGCTCACTGCGGTTAATGTAACCGGCAATGGATTCACGCAGGCTTTTCAGGCCCTTGACCGGCAAGTAGTCTTTTTCGTGAGCATGGTCTTTAAGAGCATCCACCACGCGCTGGGGAACCGGGAAGGGCGATTGGCCCAGCCCAAGCTTGATGATGTCCTTGCCTTCGGCTTTGAGCTGGTTGCTCAGCTCGTTGATCCGAAGCGTGGCGGAAGGCTGAATGCCTCGAACGTTCAGGTTAATTGCAAAGCGCTGGTCGTTATGAATGTCCATTGTCTCTGTCTGTTGGTTGGGAGTGGCCCCGACAGTATAGGAAACCCAAACATATCTGTGAGCGCTATAAGGATAGGTGATTGCCGAAGTGTCACCTCGCTTGGCGGTCGCGAATCCATACCTCCACTCGCCCATTACGCAGTTGGCCGCTTTTTCCACCTGCCATGCCCACAGGCATATAGTGTCCGTAACCGGTGTAGCGGACATCCCGAACGCCGAAGTCAGCGAGTGCCTTGCGCACAGAAAGCGCCCGCAGTTCCGAGATCATCTGTGCACGTAACTCATCTGTTTGCTGGTCGGCAAAACCGATAAGCATCAGATCATTTGAGGTGAGGCCTTTCTTGCTGAGGAAGTCAGCAATTCGTTGTAAATCTCTCTGCGCCTTGTTGTCCAAAGTAGTCCGCCCCTCAGAGAAGCGGAAGTTGACTGTCAGTCGACTGTAATTCCGTGTTAACACTTTAAAGGTGGGAGGGGTTCTTTCAGCCAGGTCAGGTTTAACTGCAAGCGGGTTTTGGGAAACAAAGCCAGAGGTTGATACAAGGGCCTGACCTTCTTCACTCAACACGAACTCAACAAAGTCCTTCGCAATAGTCGAGGCGGAATTGCCATGGGTGTACATAAACAGGCGCCTGGAGAGCGGGTAGTCTTCACTGGCAACGGTTAGTCTGGAAGGTTTTAGTGCGGGCGCCTGGCCATCAGAAATCGCCAGCACTTTGCTATCGCGAACAGAAGCAAGCCCGGAAAAGCCAATGCCGCCGGGGTCGATGCTGACATCATCCGAGAGTTGGTCATTTGATTCATAACGCCGGGCAGAAGAGTGAAGGGAGTGCGGCTCGCTCAGAACCAGGCTTTTGAAGGTATCCCAAGTCCCGGAGCGACCATCCCGGGCGTACAGGTTGATGTGTCGGTTGGCGCCGCCGACCTCTGACCAGTTGCTGATTTTGCCCGAAAATATTCCGGCCAGAGTATTGATGTCCAGTTGATCGACTGGGTTTGACTGATGAACCAATACCGCGAGGCCGTCTATGGCAACCACATGCTCGCTACCGGAATCCCTCAGGTTGGTTTGCCCGGCCATTTTTTGCACCTCAGCCGGTTTGACGGGGCGGGAGGAGGCCCACACATCTGCTTTTCTTGCCTCCAGTGCTTTGAAACCAGTGCTGGAGCCATGGGCGGCTACCAGGATTCTCAGGGGCGTGCCGCTCTGATTTCCAATCAGGAGTTTCTCATTATCTTTGCCATTGGCAAGAATCCTTACCGGATCGCTACCACGATTTTTCAGGAAGCCTTCAACAAGCAGAGGGGCGAGTTCGGCGCCAATGGTATTGGAACCGTGAATCTGCATACCTTCGGCCTGGATTACAGGTGCATTGAATATCAAAAAAAGGCAGAACACGCCCAACAGGGCGCTCTGCAGATGGAGCGGGTGGTGTTGCAGCATCGTAAAACCTCATAACAACAGATAGTTAGCGTTGCGGGAAGAATGAGGCAGAATTATTACAGGGATGTTTCAGTGATGATCTGAGATGGTTTTAGATCGGGAACTGCAGTTATACAAGTCAGGAAAACCGGTGAGGGTCCAGTTCCATGTGCAGGATGCGCGGGCCAAGCATGACAATCCGGCCGCTGTAGCGCTCTTCACCCGTGGATGTGAAATCGAACAGGAAGCGCCGCCAAACGCGGAGTTGGCCCTGATCATCCCGCTTGAACCAGATCCCCCTGAGATAGATAGCATCATCAAGGAGCATCACGTCCATTGTTTTGCAGTAGCGGTGAGCAGCCTGTAGCACCGAGTCCTTAATGGCCTTGGCACGCCACCAGTACCAGATAGCAAAACCAGCTGTAAACAGCCAGAACAGTGTCCCAAGAGTCATAATAACAACACGATAGTGGCAGATTTCCGAAAGTGATAGCGGGTCGAGTTCCAGCCTACCTTAATTGTGGGTGTTTGGGGAATCACTATGGGGCGGACTGGCTGCAAACCTGCATTGGGAAATTGCTTGCGCCTGTAGAATGGTGAATCGTTGTTCATTTGGTTACTATTTACCATTACAAGGAAGTTCATCCAGCTTACATGCAACACGGAATGTTAAGCGGGCTGCTTCCCTCTAGAGTGAATAGTGCGCAGAAGAGAGCATTGCGGACTGAAGTACCAGGAGCATGAAGTTCATGCAAATTGAGCAGCCGCACGATTTCAGGGCATTGGTGGATCAGTATCCGCGCGCAATCATGATTGCTACCAAAGAGCCCAGAATTACCTACGTAAACCACATGTTCTACTCTGTCACTGGCTACCAGTCTGACGACGTGGTGGGCAAATCCCCTTCGGTTTTGAGTTCCGGGCTTCATACGCCAGAGTTCTACAGAGTTATGTGGCAGTCTCTTGCCAGTGACGGGCGTTGGGAAGGGCTGATCTGGAACCGGAAAAAGAACGGTGAAGACTACCCACAGTGGCTCAGTATTTACGCCATGGAAGACAACGGCCAGCATGTGTATGTCGGAATGTTTATGGATATGGGCGAGAGAGCAGGGGCAGATGAGCGCCTGGCCTCACTTGCCTATTATGACCCGCTTACGGAACTACCTAACCGCTCGTTATTCAAGGAGTTCCTGAACGCTCGCGTCAGCCAGCACATACGGGGTGAAGCCTGCTTCGCTGTTCTGTTTGTTAATCTCGATTTTTTCAAAATGATCAATAGCTTGCATGGCCACGAACGTGGCGACGGTGTGCTGAAACAGGCGGCAAGCTGCATCCAGAGTGTTGTGGGCAAGGATGACATAGTAGCCCGGCTTTCAGGTGATGAATTTGCCGTCATTGTGGAGCTTCAGCAATACAGCATGCTGCATGAGATATGCGAGCGCATGATTCAGGCGTTTCGTGCCCCCGTGATTGTTGGCGAGCGTGAGTGTTTCATCTCGGCATCTGCAGGGGCTGCGGTATATCCGGTACATGGTGAAAATGGTACAGAACTTCTGCAAAAGGCAGATCGTGCCATGCACATGGCCAAACTGGCAGGGCGCTCGTGTTATCGCATATACAGTGAAGAGGACGACGAGAAAGGCCGCCGTGAGCATGAGCTTTCTGAAGCTCTGACGGTTTCGCTTAAAACCGCATCTGACGAGTTTTATGTGGTTTACCAGCCACAGTACGACCTCTGCTCAGGGCAGGTTGTGGGAGTTGAGGCCTTGTTGCGCTGGGAACACCCGGCGTTCGGGTCTGTGTCCCCCGGCGATTTTATTCCGTTGGCGGAACGCCGTGGTCAGATTCATGAAATCACCCAGCAGCTGGTGCGCGGCATTATGGGGGATTTACGGGATGCACGCCCGGCGTTGCAGGGCAGGCCTGGCCTGGCAATCAACATATCTGCGCGCCAGATCACGGATGCCCGGTTGGGCTTAGCGATAGGCCCTTTATTTGATCGTATTCGTGAACTCGGCTGGCGCCCGGAAATAGAGATCACAGAGACCCATGTGATGAACCTTTCTGACCAATGCCTGGAAACACTGAGAGCGTTGCGTGAGCAGGGGGTCGGGATAGCGATTGATGATTTTGGAACCGGTTATTCATCGCTGGCGTATCTGCAAAACCTGCCAGTGCAAGTTCTCAAGATTGATCGCCAGTTCATTAGCAGTCTTGGTGGCCAAAGTGGTGGTTCACAGATTGTAACGGCGATTCTGGGAATAGCCGAGGCGCTAGATCTTGATGTGGTTGCAGAAGGTGTCGAAACCCAGGCGCAGTATGAGGAACTATGTGAGTTGAAGTGTCAGCGTGGGCAGGGCTTTTTGATGGCCCGGCCGCAGCGTTGGCAACAAGTACAAGACATAATTGCTGATCCCTATCGTAGTAGCCCTGCTTGAGCTTTAGCCAATACCGGCGCTTGGCCATTCTTCTCTTATAAAAGCCTTTCATAAAAAAACCCGGCTCACCGTTCAGTGAGCCGGGTTTTCCTACTTATCCGCTACCCGTCAGGACGTCACGGGCAGGGGTTTTGGATCACCATCCTGTTGGTCTTTACCTTCGTTGTGATCACGCGCCAGCAGAATGTAGAACGCTGGCAGCACGAAAACAGTGAACAGTGTGCCAATGCCCAGGCCGGCACAGATGGTCAGGCCGATAGCAAAGCGGCTTTCTGCGCCTGGGCCAGCGGCCAGCAACAGAGGCACCATGGCAAAGATCAACGCCAGCGAGGTCATGATGATTGGGCGCAAGCGAATGGCCGCTGCCTCAATAACAGCATCCGTTTTGTTCATGCCTTTGTCTTTCTGCAGCAGGTTGGCGAACTCTACAATAAGTATGCCGTTCTTGGAGACAACCCCGATCAGGGTAATCAAGCCTACCTGCGTATAGATATTCATGGTCGCAAAGCCAAGTACGATAAACGCCATTGCGCCGGCGATCGACATGGGAACCGAAACCAGGATGATGAACGGGTCGCGCCAGCTCTCAAACTGCGCCGCAAGCACCAGATAGATGACCAGTAGCGACAGGAAGAAAGTAACAACCAGTGCGCTGCCTTGAGTGGCCAGCTGTCGGCTTTGACCGGTGTAGTCGTAAGTGAAGCCCAGAGGGAACACTTCGTCAGCGGTTTGTTCCATGAAGTCCATGGCTGTACCCGCAGCGACACCTGGCATAACCACGCCCTGCAGAGTGAGGGAGTTCTGCTGGTTGAACTGTGTGCGGTTGGACGGCTCAACATCGTGGGTGAAGCTCACAACGCTGCCCAGTGGCACCAGATCGCCCTTGCCGGTACGAATGTAATAGTCGTTCAGCGCCTGCTCATCCAGGCGGAACTTCTGATCCACCTGCGGGATGACCTGATAGGAGCGGCCTTCCATGCTGAAACGGTTGATATAACCGCCACCCAGCATACTGGAAAGCGACTGCCCTACGTCCTGCATTGATAGCCCGAGATCGGCAACCCGGTCGCGATCCACGTTGATACGCGTAACCGGACGGTCGAAGTTGATGGATTTTTGCAGGAACATAAAGTTGCCGCTGGCCATTGCCTTGCCCAGCATCTCGTCGGCCACCTGGTCGAGCTGCTCATAGCTGCTACCTGTGGTGATCACGAACTGGAACGGCAAACCGCCACCAGATCCGGGAAGCGCGGGAGGCGCAAATGCTGCGGTTTGCAGTCCTGTTACTTTCTTGAGGGCAGCATCAAGCTGTGGCTGAACCTCAAACTGGCTCACGTCACGCTTGCTCCAAGGTTCCATTTTGAAACCACCGAATACGGCGTTGGGTGCGGTTATGCCCACGATCATAAAGTCTTCAGCATAACCCGGGGTCGCAGCCAGGCGGCCCTGTACTTCCTCACCATGCTCAAGCAAGTAGTCCAGCGTGGCTGTCTGGGGCCCAAGACCCTGGTAGAACAGAATGCCCTGATCTTCAGTGGGCGCCAGCTCGTTTTGGCTCATCATGGCCATGAAGTAGATGGAGCCCAGGACAATCAGTGCAAAGAACACCACAACGGATTTGGTTTCCATCAGAGAGCCAAGGGCCGACTTATAGCCAGAAGCAATGCCGTTAAACGTGCGTTCTACCAGTTTTTCAAACTTGCCGGGGTTGCCGTGGGGCTTGAGTACCATGCCAGAAAGCATGGGAGACAGCGTCAGGGCAACGATGCCTGAAACAACGACCGTGCCCGCAAGGGTGAAGGCGAATTCGGTAAACAGAGAGCCCACAAGGCCGCCCATGAACCCGATGGGTGCGTAAACGGCTACCAGGGTGGTGGTCATTGCAATGATTGGCACGGCCATCTCACGGGCACCGTGAAGTGCTGCCTCATACCGCGATTCACCCGCTTCAATATGCCTGTGTACGTTCTCTACCATGATGATGGCGTCGTCCACCACCAGGCCAATGGCCAGAACCATGGACAGTAATGTGAGCAGGTTCAGCGAGAACCCGAACATCAACATGATAAAGGCACCGCCAATCAACGACAGCGGCACGGCGACCGAAGGAACGATTGAAGCACGAATTGAGCCCAGGCAAAGGAAAACCACCACAAGCACAATACCCATGGCTTCAAGCAGGGTGCGGATGACCTCGTTTATGGAGTCTTCAATAAAGTCTGACGCGTCATAGGCCAGGCGCACATCCAAATCGCCTGGCAACTGGCTTTTGATTTCGGGGAGGTCGCCTTTAACCAAATCAGCCACGGTTAGCGGGTTGGCGCCGGGCGCCAGTTCGATAGCGACATAGGTTGCCGGCTGTCCTTTATACAGGGCCAGCGAGCTGTAGGTTTCTGATCCCAGCTCTACTCGGGCGATGTCCTGTAGGCGAATCTGGGTGTCATTAACCTGTTTGACCACCAGATTACGGAACTCGTTCGGGTCCGCCACATCTGTGTCACTGGTCATGCTGACTTCGGTATAGGTGCCCTTGGTGTTGCCAACAGCGGCCTGATAGTTGTTCGCGCGCAGCTTGGCGACCACTTCCTGGGGCGTCATGTCAACAGCTGCAAGGCGTTCCGGGTCGAGCCAGACCCTCAAAGCAAACTTACGGCCAAGGAGTTGTGCCTTACCTACGCCCGAGAGTGCCTGAAGCCTGGGTTGAACCACCCGGGTCAGGTAATCGGTAATCTGCGGTACGGCCATTTCCGAGCTGTAAAAGGCAATGTACATCAGGGCCGTGGAGTCACCGGTGGTAGAGGTAATAACCGGATCTTGGGCGTCTGCAGGAAGCACGTTACGCTGGCTGGCGACTTTTGCCTGAATTTCAGCAAGAGCTGCGTTGGCGTCGTAGTTCAACTCCATCTTGGCTTCAATGGTCGACACGCCCTGAGAGCTGGTAGAGGTCAGGTAGTCGATGCCGCTTGCTTCGGCGATTGCCTGTTGCAGCGGTGTGGTAATGAAGCCCTGGATGAGGTCTGAGCTGGCGCCAGGATAGGCTGTTGTAACCGTAACCGTTGTACTTTCGAGCTCCGGGTATTGCCGGATCTCCATTTCCATGGCGGCACGGGCACCGAGCAGCAGGATAAGTAGGCTAACCACCGTCGCCAATACGGGACGATGGATGAAAATGTCGGTGAATCGCATTACTCAGATGCCTCCTGCGGCTGCTTTTCCTGACTTTCGTCCTGAATCTTGACCTTCTGGCCTGCGCGGAGTCTCAGCAATCCTTTGGAAACTACTTTCTCGCCAGCTTCGAGGCCGGAGAGAATAGCCACATAGGTGTCTCGGGTTTGACCTGTGGAGACGCTGCGGCGATTGACCGTCAATTCACCTTCGTCATTTTCTTCAATAACAAATACGAAATCACCGTAGGTGTTGTAAGACACAGCTGTGCGGGGCACGGTAACCACTTCGTTATCGTTTGGCTGCAGGGTCTGAATGGTTGCAAACATGCCTGGCCGCAGCAGTTTCTGCGGATTGCTCAGGGTAGCGCGCACACGCACGGTGCGGGTTTCCGGATTCACCGAGGTATTGATGGCGCTGACCTTACCCTCAAATTCCTGTTCAGGAACTGCAGCAACGGTTGCGACAACAGAATAGCCTCGGGCAACACCCTGCAAGTTCTTTTCAGAGAGAGTGAAGTCGACGTAGATCGGGTCAAGCATGTTAATTTCGACAATCGGTGTGCCTGTGGGAATGTATTCGCCCTGGTCCACCATACGAATGCCCAGAGTACCGTTAAAGGGTGCTCTGATAATCTTCTTGCTCAGTTGCGCTTCAGCTTCATTTACACGTGCCGAAGCGGCATCAAAGTTCGCCTTGGATTCATCATACTGGGACTGTGACACGGCACGTTTTGGCAGCAGATCGGAGATGCGCTTGAACTCTTGCTCAGCCAACTGTGCTTCTGCACGGCGGGTGCGCACCGCTGCTTCATCAATTGCGGTGTTAAGGCGAATGAGTATATCGCCCTGTTTTACGACATCGCCAGACTCAAAGTTAATGGTTTCGATAACGCCCGGCATCTCATTCGCCACCTCTATGCCATTTACCGCCTTGATGCTGCCTACCGCTTTGATCGACGGTGTCCAGCTTTCAGTGCGGGCGACAGTTGCAGCGATTTCTGCAGGCGGTTGGGGTTTGGACAGCATTTCTCCCATTTGGCCGAACTGGTAAAACTTGTAGCCGAAGATGCCACCAAGCACCACGCCAAGGAAAATAATTGCGATCAGGAAGCGGGAAGCAGTGCGCATAATTCTGGTCCTGGAAATCTCTGTTTGGATGCGGGAAGGATTGATTCGCGACAAAACATAGCATGCTACAAAATTCCGCGTGCTGTTGTCACCGGTTTGTAGGTACTTTTGGCGAACATTGTCGTTACACTAGGTGCCAGAATTACGTTCTTTTAGCGGCAAGGGATCATTCATGCATTGGATATTGGGAATTGCGCTGGCGGCAGCCGTCTTTGTAATTCTGAAACAGTGGGGCAGATTGTCTGCGGAAAAGAAGAAAGCCGCAACCTGGAAGCTCGTACTTATTGTTGGCGGGGTGTTTCTGCTTGTAATGGTTTTAACCGGCCGGGTGCATGTGCTGACAGCCTCCGTTGCAGCACTGATCCCGCTGCTGCGTAAATTGCCCGAGCTTGCCCGTTTCTTTCCGGCGCTTAATCGCCTGTTTACCGGAAAGGATAGTGTCGGGCCAAATGCAGATCACGCCGGGGCCGGGCAAACGCCCGGTAATGGCATGACAGAGCGAGAGGCCTGCGAAATACTGGGTGTTACAACGGCTTGCTCAAAAGAGGATGTTGTTTTGGCGCACCGCCGCCTCATACAGAAGCTGCACCCGGATCGCGGCGGGAGCGATTATCTGGCCGCAAAAATCAACGAAGCCAAAAGTGTATTACTGCGTACCAGGGAGTGAAGGTTAGTGGATGACGTCGACTTTGACTTCAAAGCTGCGATTATCAGACCGGCTACTATTCACGCTGTAAGCAATGCCTGATTGCCTGCTGGTAGATTCTGTTGACGTGCTGCCAAGGGAAATCCACTGTCCAGGCTCTACTCTGCGAATGGTGACAACTGCTTGAGTATCATAGCCCTTCAGTTCGGCAGGGTCGGCCTCGAAAGACACAATGTTCAGTTCCACCGAGCGATCTGAAATCACCTGTGGGCTAACCACGAACCCACTGCGCGTTTCTACCTGGGTCAAAATAGCGGCAGGGTTTCGGCCACCGCGCACTGCGAAGGGCAGGGTGCGTACCTGGCCTGAGCTGATATGAGCAGACTGCCCATCCATAACCACAAGGCTTCTTTCCCGGAAGCCGCCGGTGCTGGTAACCCTGTGCTCTGCGGTTACGCCAATTTCGTTGCGTGTTGAGGTAACACCAGCGCCGGAGCGCTTGCCGCCAATATCTTCTGTAGACCGCACAGTGATTCGGAGTTGTGCAGGGGCCACATCGAGTGTGTCAATCAGGGTTGCTATTTCATCCAGCAGTTGCTGTTCGCCGCGGATAACCAGCTGTTGGCCTCGGGTGGTAATAGAGATGGGCTCACCCTGGTAGAGCTCCCTTACCTGGCTGGCAACGTCTGTCGCGGGCCGGTTTTTGAGCTGATAAGCCCGGGATTCAGCGTGTGCAGTGCCAGCTCCGGAAAAAAGTACAAGCGCAGTTATAAAAAGGAGCAGGAAGCTGAGATTCCTTGATTTCAGTGCCATAGCTGGTTCCCATCCTTCTGATAAAGCCGGTTTGTTTGTTAAATAATCCGGTTTACGGGTTGCCAAGTTGAAAACCCGGGGTATATATTGATAAGCATGAAGACGACACAAGCGATCTGTCAATTGAATGTTTTGCAAGCTTTCGGCCAAAAACCGTTGGCGGCAGTCGCTGCTGTATTTTTTTGGTGGTTTGGTTATGGCTTTTATTATAGCCAGAGCCAGGGCCGCCCATAACATCTTCAAAAAACGAACAACGAGGATGGCAGCCCGGCGAAAAAACCAGGCTGCCGTCGGAATCAAAAAAGCCCCGACTGTAGCCCAGCCGGGGCTTTTTTGATTCTGAAGCAAGGAAACGGGAACACAGACATGAACATGCCTTTAAACACTGTTGGGGAACGTCAGATGCAGAGTGCCGCCGCAACACATCGGCAGGAAACTGCATTACCAACGCCGGCTGAGCTGCGCCAGCGCCTGCCTGTCGATGAGCTACTTGCCCGGCAGGTGGGCAGGCACCGGCAAGCTGTGCGGGATATTTTACACGGCTCAGACGAGCGCACGCTGATTGTAGTGGGACCTTGCTCGGTTCACGATGAGGTAGCCGCGCTGGAGTATGGTGAAAAACTCAAAGTTCTGGCCGATGCGCTCAGCGACCGTTTTCTGATTGTGATGCGAGCCTACCTGGAGAAGCCAAGAACGACAGTAGGCTGGAAGGGGTTGCTGTACGATCCCGAACGCACGGGATCGGGCGACCTCAACGAAGGTTTGCTGCGCTCGCGCCGCCTGCTTCTGAATCTGGCCGAGATGGGATTGCCGCTTGCCACAGAAGCGCTGAGCCCCTTTGCCATGGACTACCTGGGCGATCTCGTAAGCTGGACGGCGATTGGAGCCCGCACCACTGAATCCCAGATTCACCGTGAAATGGTTAGCGGCTTGCCCATGCCTGCCGGGTTCAAGAATGGTACCGATGGCGGGATCAGCGTGGCTATCAACGCGATGCAGTCTGGTGCTCATCCGCATCACCACTTGGGCGTATCCAGCCACGGAACACCGGTTATGGTCAGCACTCGTGGCAACCCGGACACTCACCTTGTGTTGCGTGGCGGCCGTGGCATCACCAATTATGACGAACAGA
Organism: Marinobacter sp. 1-3A; assembly: GCF_016597775.1. Taxonomy (NCBI): domain Bacteria; kingdom Pseudomonadati; phylum Pseudomonadota; class Gammaproteobacteria; order Pseudomonadales; family Marinobacteraceae; genus Marinobacter; species Marinobacter sp. 1-3A. The sequence continues at coordinate 77,305 of NZ_VCGZ01000004.1, read as the reverse complement.
GCATTCAGCATGCCACGAAGAGTTTGTCTGATGCCGGCCTGTGTGCCGCAATCATGGTGGATTGCAGTCACGATAATGCCTGTAAGCAGGCTGAGCGACAGATCGACGTAGCCCGTGAAGTGATGCGCCAGAAGCATGCGGGTTCTGCAGGTATTCGGGGCCTGATGCTGGAAAGCTTTTTGGAGGCAGGCCGGCAAAATGATGGCGACGACCTGCGTTATGGCTGTTCTATTACTGACCCATGCCTGAGCTGGGATCAGACGGAGGCTCTGCTCCGCTCACTGTAGAGAGCAAAAGCTGGCCAGCTAACAGCAGCAGCACACCGCCCATGAGCCGGTCCAGCCAGTGGCCAAAGCGGTTAAAGTTTTTGCGCACGGCAGGCAGCGTGAAAAACACAGCAACCAGGGTGAACCAAAGCCCGGTTGCCAGCGCCATATAAGCGCCGTATCCGGCCTGCACAGCAACAGGTGTGCCTGGGCTTATGATCACCGAGAATAGCGAGACAAAGAACAACGTAGCCTTTGGGTTCAGGGCATTGGTCAGAAAACCAAGCCTCAGAGCAGCAAGTCCTGTCTGTTGAGAGCTGTTTTTTGTGTCCACGTAAACCCCACCTTCCTGGGCTCTCAGGCACTGCACAGCGATCCAGGTGAGGTAGAGCGCACCTGCAATTTTGAGAATGGTGAACAACAAGATCGACTGCTGGATGATCAAGCCAATACCCAGCAGTGAATAGCTGACGTGCACCAGAATACCGACCCCGATGCCGGCTGCGGTGAGCAGCGCATTTCTCCGGCTCTGGCACAGGGCCTGCCTCAGCATTACAGCAAAATCCGGCCCCGGGCTTGCAACAGCGAGCAGGTGAACGAGTGCCACAGTAAAGAATTCCGGCCAGTAACTGTTCATACGCAAATTTCTCTCTGGGTTCTTTGTATCTGGACTAGGCTGTATCAGGCATTGGCGCAAAGGCTTGTGGGAAATCAGAGTGTGTCAGAACCTTTGCAAGCCTGTCAGCATAAATCCAGCCGTCGGTTTTTTCACGTACCGAATAAAATAATTCCGGCTTCTATACTGGTGTCATCACGATAGGAAATTTCACCCACGTTCCCGGCTCACGGGAATAACGGTCTGGAGACTGTTTTATGGAAAAGCGAGAAGTTGACGTTGCCATTATTGGTGCAGGTACGGCGGGAATGGTTGCCTACAGTCGTGTGCGAAAGGTCACTGATAAAGTAGTGCTAATTGAGGGTGATCAGTATGGCACTACCTGTGCTCGAGTGGGTTGCATGCCGAGTAAACTGCTACTGGCCGCTGCAGACAGCGCATATCAGATGGCACACGCAGGCCAGTTTGGAGTATCCCCAGGCAAAATTTCAGTGGATGGCAAGCAGGTTATGGAGCGGGTTCGTTCGGAACGTGACCGCTTTGTTGCTTCGGTTATTCGCACAGTGGAGGCGTTCTCCGAGGAGCATAAGATTATGGGCCACGCACGTTTTGCTGGGCCCAACCGGCTCATCGTAGACAACAAAATCGAAATTAGCGCTCAGCGCATTATCATCGCAACCGGTTCCCGCCCGAATATTCCGGGCTTTCTGAAAGAAGCAAAAGATCGTCTGGTGATAAATGACGATATTTTCGATTGGCAGGACTTGCCAGAGTCTGTGGTGGTTTTCGGGCCGGGTGTGATCGGGCTGGAGTTGGGCCAGGCGCTCAGTCGCCTGGGTGTTCGGGTACGCATGTTTGGAGTGGGCGGCGCTGTGGGCCCGATTCAGGATGACAGTATCCGAGAGTATGCGCTCAAACGCTTCAATGAAGAGTTTCCCCTGGACCCGGATGGCGACGTGAAGCGGGTCGAGCGTGTGGATGGTGGAGTGGCCGTTACATTTAGCAATGGTGATGCGGGCGAGAAAACCGAAACCTTTGAGTACCTGCTCGCGGCCACGGGCCGCAGACCCAACGTAGATAACCTGGATATACAGAATGCGGATATAGAGCTGGATGACAGGGGCATGCCTTTGTTCGATGCGCACACACTGCGTTGCGGCCAGAGCCATATCTTTATTGCCGGGGATGCCAACAACAATTTGCCGCTGCTGCACGAAGCCGCAGATGAAGGGCGAATTGCCGGAAATAACGCGGCGTCTTACCCGGAGGTAAGGGCCGGTAAGCGAAGCACGCCCCTTGCAGTTGTGTTTACCGACCCCCAGATAGCCAGTGTGGGCTTAACAATCAATGAGGTGGACAAGCGCTGTGGAGGCTGCTTCGCAGTTGGCGAAGTGTCCTTTGAAAACCAGGGCCGGAGTCGGGTGATTGGTAAGAACCGAGGCCTGCTTCGAGTCTACGCCGAGCATGGCAGTGGGTTGTTCATGGGGGCTGAGATGTTTGGCCCGGCAGCGGAGCACATTGCACACCTCTTGGCCTGGTCGGTACAGCGGCGGTTGACGGTCAGTGAAATGCTGGAAATGCCGTTTTACCACCCGGTTATTGAAGAAGGAGTTAGAACGGCGCTCAGAGATCTGAATCGGAACCTCAACATTGGGCCGGTTCCAGAGGGTGATTGCACCGATTGCGGCCCTGGTGTCTAGGTTTTCTGCCGGGGATTGATTCCCGCTATGGCGTGTATGCGATAAGTTAACTTCACGCACACCTGAAGCCTTGGTTATATTGGTTTCAGGTTCGAATTAACAGCCACGAAGGAGATGTACGATGACTAAGAACTTTATTGGTCTGGATAAAGAAAAAACAGTAAAACTGTCCAACTCTCTTAATGATCTGCTGTCCAACTACCAGATTTTTTATATGAACGTGCGCGGCTATCACTGGAACATCAAAGGCGATAACTTTTTTGAGTTGCACGTGAAATTTGAGGAGTTGTACGACGATCTTCTGCTCAAGATTGATGAAATTGCAGAGCGCGTTCTTACGCTTGGGCACCGTCCTTCCCACGCATACAGCACCTACATTGAGCGCTCTGAAATCCCGGAGCAGAAAGACGTTGCTGATGGCAAAACGGCCATGAACAATATCGTCGACAGCTTTGCCAAGCTGATTGGCAAACAGCGGGATTTGCTGAATCTTGCGGGCGATGCTCAAGATGAAGGCACAGTGGCACTGATGAGCGATTACATATCCCAGCAGGAAAAAACGGTCTGGATGTATCGCAGTTACCTGGGGCACTAAACTCAGGAAGCAGTTACGAGGCGGCCAATCGGCCGCCTTTTTTATGCCTGATCTTTTGATACCCGCCTACAGTGCGAGTATCACGAGTTTGCAGCCAAGGCTGGTAGCTCCTGGTGCAGGAACCACTTTTCAGTCACTACCTTGCGTGTAAACCAGTGCGAACGCATCAAAGTGCCTGCCAGAGGCATTTTGATCCAGTCAGGCACCTGAAAACCCTCCTCGGTAACAGATCGTCGGTGCCCAAAGCGCGCTGCTATGGCATCGCCATAGGCCTGCAAGGTGGTAGCAGAGAAATCCTGTGCGTGCCGGATAACGTCAGCTGCCAGCAATGCGGACTCAATGGCTGGGCGAATCCCTTCACCACTTTGGGTATAGGCAAGCCCAGCCGCATCGCCAATCAGGAGCAGACCATCGTCTACCAGCGCTCGTGCGGCATGATCATAAAGCAAATAAGCGTGCCCCTTGAAGCGACCGGGCAAGTCGGAAGGAATCCTGCCCGTTGTTTTCATGGTCTCGACAAAATCCTGTAAATGTTCGGTCAGTTTGTGATTATCCTCGCGCCCAAGGCCAATGTTCAGAAAATTGCCCTTACGAAATACCCAGGCGTAACCTTTGAGGTCTTTGCAAAACCAGAGCTCGGGTGTGTCTCCCCGGGCTTCGCAGGCTTTGGCCTGCTCCGGAGTCATTTCGAATTCGATTTCCTTGGCGGCCACGACAGTTTCATGGCCTCCCGGGCCATCACCAATCAGCCTCGCAACCGGGCAGAAGTGCCCGCCGGCACCCACCAGTAATGGGGCACTGAAGGCGTTATTGATCAGCCAGTTATCATCCTTTCGAACAATGCTTTTTACGGGTGTGCCGAGTTGCTTTGGCACGCTGGTTCTCGCCAGAAGATAATCGTCAAACTCACAGCGCCGGATACCATAGCTGATGGTGCTGCCATGATCGTTTTCCACTGCCGGCTGCCCCATCATCCCAATTCGAAAACGGCGTATAGGTTGAAGCGTTCGGGCATTGCCGTACTCAGCCAAATCAATGTCGAGGGCATCAATGACTGCAGGGGTTACCCAGCCGGCGCAGGTTTTGTCCCGAGGGAAATCCTGCTTATCAATCAGCAGAATACGCTTGCCACTATTTTCCAGAGATTTGGCCAGAGTCGACCCCGCCGGGCCGGCACCAATTATAATCAGGTCATATGTTTCCATAGCCGGTAACCTCAAGCGTTTTCGGGGGCAGCGGGGAAGTGGTACAAGTCCTGTCGAGTTTTGGGCAGCTGGTGGTTGTCGCCGTGGGTGAATACAACCTGGAAAAGCTGCAGCGAACCTGCCCGAAAGGCGGCAATGGAACCGGCCAGATACATTCGCCAGGCGCGGGTGAAGTGCTCGTCGTACATGTCAGTGATGTTTGCTTCGACTGTATTGAAGCGCTCCAGCCACTCACTGAGAGTTTCGGCATAGTGAAGGCGGAGGTTTTCTACATCGAGTACGGAAAAACTGCTGTGCTCACACAGCGCCATGATTTCGCCAATGCTCGGGGGATAGGCCCCGGGGAAAATGCGCTTTTCAATCCAGGCGTTCATCAGCATGGGCGTGTTTCGACCGATGCTGTGAAGCAACGCCATGCCATTGGGGCTGAGCGTGCGTTTTATCAGTTCAGATAACTCCAGGTAGTTCTCTTTGCCTACGTGTTCCAGCATGCCCACCGAAACGAACGCATCATATTGTCCCTGGATGTTTCTGTAGTCGTCTTCAATGTACTCAATCTGGCTTTCCAGCCCTTGCTGGCGCGCCTGTTCGCGAGCATAGGCGATCTGCTCCCTGGAAATGTTGTAGGCATGAACGGTTACCCCATAGTTTCGAGCCATGTAGCGGGCAAGCCCACCCCAGCCACAGCCGGCTTCAACCACGGTCATGCCCGGTTTGAGCCTGAGTTTTCTGCATACATGTTCCATCTTTGCCAGTTGAGCCTGCTCCAAACTCAGTTCTGGCCGCTCGTAGTAGGCGCAGGTGTACTGCATTTCGGCCTTATCCAGCCAGAGCTGATAGAAGTCATTACCCAGATCATAATGGTGGTGAATATTGTCTCGAGCTTCCATCAGGCCTGTTGAGCGGGGGGTGTGGTTTCGCCATAAGGCTTCAAGCCATCTTGGCCATTTCTGTCGGGCTTGGTGGATAGCCTGATAGATAGTAACCATTAGCTCTGGCAGATCGCCTTCCACATCCAGTCGGCCCGCGCTGTAAAGGTCGCCAAAGGCCAGGTTGGGGTTGGTAACCAGAGCATAGAGCGCCTTCGGGTCTGCAAGCCTTATGGTAAACCGGGCCGGCTGGTCCGATGGCTCAATCACATCGCTATTCCATAGCTGAAAGCGAATCGGCGGAGACCCTGCCATACGCATCAGCTTGGCGACAAGCCAGCGCTCATGGGTATGGGGTGCGCGCTCTACGTGGGTATTCTGTAAAGGAAGGTTGAGGACATGGCGTTGATTTGAGTGTTCGTTAAGCCCAGTGGCTTGAGCACTCCTTTTGGTGCTCTTTTGGGCACTGTTCTGGTTCACGGACTTTTCCTCTTTTACCTTAACATTGCTGTTCAGGCCGGCGGCTCTACGCCAAGGCTAATCCCGAATACTTGTCTGAGAATGTTTGATTGTCTGTTCAGTATAGAAAAGGTTTTGCGTTTGTCAGGTCTGTGCGGGGAGACAAGTTGCAGCCGGACCGGGCGACCCGGCTGCGTTCAGTGTCAGTAAGAGGAACTCATGCCAAACCACTCCGGGAATATCACGATCATTGCCAGTACCAATACCTGCAGGAGGATGAACGGCAAGACCCCTTTGTAGATGTCGACCGTTCGCACTTCTGGCGGCGCAACTCCTTTGAGATAGAACAGGGAGAACCCGAAAGGCGGTGTGAGGAAGCTGGTTTGCAGGTTCATGGCGATGAGTATGGCAAACCAGAGCATATTGATACCCAGGGCTTCTGCTACCGGCGCCAGAATAGGCACGATGATAAAGGAGATTTCCACAAAGTCGATGAAGAAGCCCAGAATCATAATCACCAGCATGGCCAGGATGATAAAGCCCCACTTCTCGCCCGGAAGCGCCAGCATCCATTCCTCCAGCAGATAATCGCCACCGGTGTAGCTGAACACCATGGAGAAGGCGGTTGCACCGATCAGGATGGCGAACACCATGGCGGTTACTTTAACCGTATCTTTCGAGGCGTCCCACACCATCTGGAATGAGAACTGACGATAGATAATGGCCAGAATAATGGCGCCGATGCCGCCCAGTGCGGAGGATTCTGTGGGTGTCGCTATGCCAGTAAAGATCGAACCAAGCACTATAACAATCAATGCCAGTGGCGGAATGATCGCCAGCAGGGCGTTCATGATTTCCTTTTTACGGGACACGCTGTCGTCTTTTGGCATAGCCGGGGCGGTCTCCGGCTTGAAGCGGGTTACCACCAGAATGTAGACAATGTAGAGGCCAATAAGAACCACGCCCGGCCCAACGGCTGCCTTGAACAGATCCCCTACGGGGAGCCCAAGCACGTCGCCCAGAATAATCAGAATGATTGATGGGGGAACTATCTGCCCCAAGGTGCCCGCTGCGCAGATGGTGCCGGTTGCCAGGCGTTTGTCGTACTTGTGGGCCAGCATGACAGGTAAAGAAATCAGCCCCATAGCCACCACGCTTGCCCCCACAACACCGGTTGAGGCTGCAAGCAGTGCGCCCACAAGGATGGTTGAAATGGCCAGGCCACCGGGCAGGCCACCAAACAAGCGGCCCATGGATGTTAACAGCTGCTCCGCCAGGCGCGTGCGTTGAAGAATAACGCCCATGAAGATAAACAGGGGTACGGCCATCAACACCGTATTCTGCATTACGCTCATGATGCGATAAGGCATGAAGGCGAACAGATCCATGCCTTCTGCAAATACGCCAAAGAACAAGGCAACGCCGCCAAATGTGAAGGCAACAGGGAAGCCCAGCATCAGCATGAACAGGGCGACGAGGAACATAATCATGCCGATCATGCGAGGCCCCCTCCGCTGTGTTCAACATCGTACTGCTTGTCGCCAGCCATTACGCGCAGGGCAAAGGTGGCCATATTCAGGCCGGCAATGGCGATAAAAAACGCCGAGAGCGGGATTACAGATTTGATCACCCAGCGATACGGCAACCCCCCCGGATCACCACTGCCTTCGCCCATCGTGTAAGCGTCCAGTGCAAAATCATACCCATAGATGCCTATCAGCCAGGCAAATGGCACAACGAACAGCAGGGCGCCTGTCAGGTTTACCCAAGCCTTGGCCTTGTTGCTCCAGCGCGTGTAAAACACATCAACCCTTACGTGGCCGTCGGTGCGCAGTGCATAGGGGATGCCGAGCAGAAACACCACTGAGTAGAGGTGCCATTCCATTTCTTGCATGCCAATGGACACTTCATTGAATGCGTATCGGGCGACAACGTCGTAAAACACATTGCCTGCCATCAGCAGCATTGCAACGCAGGCAATCCAGCCGCAAAAAATGGATACGCGGGCCAGGCCCTCATCCAGCTTTATAATCCACTGCATTCACTATCCTCCGCCTGGGGGTTGGCGATTCTGCTATTGCTATAAACAACAAAACCGGGATCACCTTCAGAGCGATCCCGGCTCCTTTTCAAGCGCTATCTTACTCGACTGTGCCCATGGTGTTCAGGTAGGCGCGTTCAGAAATATCGGTGTAAGCACGGCTTTGCGCCAGATAGTCCTGTTGCGACTTCACAATCCGGGCTGCTTGCTCGTTGCTCGCAGACGCTTCTTTCAGGAGTTTCTTGTTGGCATCGTACATGGCCTGGAAGATATCCTGTGGGAACTGTTTGATCTGCACGTTGGGATAGTCTTTCTTGATGTTGGCCCAGGCTTCCGCATTGGCGTGCTGGGAAAGAACCAGCATGTCGTAAGAGGCGGTGCGCATGGCAACACGCAGGATTTCCTTCAGATCAGCCGGCAGCTTTTCCCACACTTTCTTGTTGATCAGGAATTGCAGTTCGGTAGCTGGCTCGTGCCACCCGGTGTAGTAGTAATCGGCAATCTGCTGAAAGCCAAGGCGCAAATCCAGGGCCGGACCTACCCACTCAACCGCATCAATGGTGTTGCGCTCCAATGCGGTGTAAAGCTCCCCTGGTGCAATGTTGGTGGGATTCACGCCCACTTCTGCGAAGACTTCACCGGCGAAGCCAGGAATACGCATTTTCAGACCTTTGAGGTCGTCCAGCGATTTGATTTCCTCGCGAAACCAGCCACCCATTTGAACGCCTGTGTTGCCGCCGGGGAAAGACAGCATGTTGTGGGCGCCGTAAACTTCCTGCATGAGTTCCATGCCGCCACCATGGTAGAACCAGGCATACTGTTCCATAGCATTCATGCCAAAGGGCATGCTGGTGAAGAACAGGGTCTCAGGAACCTTGCCTTTCCAGTAATAGGAAGCCGAGTGGCCCATGTCGTACTGGCCAGCTTTCACCATATCAAACACGCCCAGAGGTGCTTTGTGCTTGTTGGCGGAATCTATGCGAATCTTGAGGCGTCCGTTAGACATGGTTTCGACGGACTTCGCAAAGTTCTTGGTTGTGTCACCAAAAATCGGGAAGTTCGGGCCCCAGGTTTCTGCCATTTTCAGGGTGAAGGTGTCTTGTGCAAAGGCTTGTGCGGAGGTGAACGTAGCAGCTACGGCGAGCACGGCTGCCGATAGAACAGAACGGATTTTCATTGCTCTTGTGTCCTTTTGTCATTGTTATGGATCGAGCTGGACCTTCTTTTGAGAGGTCTTTCAACTGGTTCACATTAACAAGTAACCTGCGCCAGTAAAACGAAAAATCACCCTGGGTAAGACATAGGTCGTAGGCCGAAGAGTGGCCTCAAAGGTCGTTCATCCTGCCAATCTGGCTGGAAAGCTGCATGGCGTGGTGTTGTTCCAGGGACAGGAGATCCTCTAGCAGTGTCTTTGCGCCCTCGATTTCAGCCTTGCCAATGAGTGTTTTGTACAGCTCCATAATCTCATCGTGAAAGGTAAAAACTTCTTTGGCTATGTCATCAAAGCTCATGGTCGTAAGCCGAGGATCGCAGGCCGCGCCAGGGGTAAAGGGCTTGTGCGTTTGATAGTCATAAAGCCGCGTTTTCAGTACTTTTGGGTCAGCCTGTTTTTCGAATTCTGCCACCGCCTTGGCTAACAGGGTTTCGTGGCTGGCAACGTAGTCCATAAGCGCACTTGCGCGTTCATTGCCGTGTTTCTCTGCTGCATCGTGCAGGCACCTAGCCAGGTGAGCGTGCAGCTGGCGGGTCCAGTCAATCAGATCTTCAAAGGTTTTTATTTCCATGGCCAAACTCCGGCAGTCGGGTATTTAGTCAATCCAGTGATCAAAGGTTAGCCTATTCGACGGCTTTTGCTGTTGTGCCTGCAGTTCTGACGGCCTCAGAACGACGGCGCCAGCTACGGAACTGGCGCTGAGTGGGCTTTTCAACGGTGTAATGAATCAGCGAGGCAAGCACAAATGCCGTGGCGAGCGCGAGAATTACGCCCAGCCAGCCCGGCAGGCCCGCGTTGTAGCTCCAGCTGATTACCCCATATCCAATATTCTGGTGCACCAGATAGAGGCTGTAGGAGAGGCTGCCCAGCCACAGCAGGGGCCGGTTTGCCAGCCAGTTAAGGCGACCGGCTACAGCGAGAGCAAACACAGTGAAACACCCCAGTACAAAAAAACTGTAGGGCATTTTGTAGGCAAGCAGGCCGTGGCAAACCGCCAGCGCCAGCAATGCGGTATCTGCCATCGCTGGCCGGCCGTATTTGTAAATGCGGTAAATCAGTATGCCGCCCATAAACAGGGGGGCATATTTTACAAACATCAGGTCCTTGACCAGAAACTCCACGCCCTCAGGTATCTGCTTCCACCAGATCACGCCTGCATAGCTCACCAGCATCCACACCCAGAAGGCCAGGCGCAGCCGTGACCACTCCCGCAGGGTATAAAACAATAATGCCATCCAGCTGTAGAAGGTCACCTCAACGACAAGGCTCCAGTAAGCCCCATCCACATGCTCGGCGCCAAAATACTCATGCAGCAAGGTTGCGTTGAGCAAGGCGGTTTCAAAACTGACCGCGCGGCTTTCGGGGCCAAGAAGATGCACAGAGGTGAACGTAAGAATAATGCCGGCCCAGAGTGCTGGCAGCAGCCGCACCGCCCTCGCCAAACCAAACCAGGCGGCATTGCGGGTGCGTTCAAGGGTCATGAAAATGACAAAGCCGCTGAGAATGAAGAACAGGTGCACACCGTAACGGCCAAAGAGCAGAGCCTCTGTCAGCAGCTGCGGCAACTCGAATGAATGGCCAAAGATCTTGTTGTAATAGGGCAGGTAATGAAAAAGCACCACCCCCAGAGCTGCGAGGCCACGCAATGCATCAAGACTGCCCAGCCTTGCCTGAGATGGATTCATAGCCGGTTCCGTCGGGATTTCGCTTTATATTAGCTTGCTTTTGCGGCCGACAATACGGATGAGATATACCATTCGCTTGCGGTAGGTATACCATGTGTTAACACACCGAGCTGATAGGGAGAGCGCCATGGGTACAACACTTGGCATTATCGAAGGCTTTTACGGGCCAGTATGGAACTGGCAAGAGCGACAGCAGCTGGTTCGCGCGCTTGCGCCCCATGGATACGGCTTTTATCTTTATGCACCCAAGGCCGATGCCTTTCTGCGCCGCCGCTGGCAAGAGCCTCACCCGCCGGAAATGGTTTCAGAATTAGCGGAGTTTGGTCGGTTTTGCCGCAAACAAGGGCTGCGATTTGGTATTGGCCTGAGCCCCTTCGAAATCTTCAATAACTTTGATGATGACGCCCGCAGCGCACTGGCCGTGAAGCTCGAACAGCTTGACCGTATCGGGATTGATGAACTGGCCATACTATTTGACGACATGCACTCCGACACCCCGGGGCTTGCCGAAACTCAAGTAGAGATCATGCACTGGATTCGGGAGCGCACTCAGGCTCGTATCCTCTCAATATGCCCCAGCTACTATTCAGATGATCCGGTGCTGGACCGGGTGTTCGGTGAACGCCCACCTGGCTATCTGGAAACCCTTGGCCGCCTGCTGCATCATGACATCCAGGTTTTCTGGACCGGAGAGGAAGTTTGTTCCAGAGAAATCTCCCCTGGGCATCTCAAACGTGTGAATGAACAGCTTGGACGCAAACCCGTGCTCTGGGACAACTACCCGGTAAACGACGGCGACCGCATGTCGCAGCACCTTCACCTGCGAGGGTTTACAGGTCGCCCGGCGGCTAATGGTGCCTATATTTCCGGCCATGGCATCAACCCGGCGCTTCAGCCCACGTTAACCAGAATTCCTGCCATAACTCTGGCAGATTCTTATCGTCAGGGTTCTGAATACCAGTATGGACATGCGTTTTTCAGCGCTGCCAAAGAAGTGCTGGGCAGGGAATTGGCAGAGCAGCTTCACAGTGATTTGCTGGTGCTTCAGGATGCAGGGCTGGGGCGAATCAGCGAGGAAAAGCGGCAAAGCCTGCTGCGCACATACGATGCCTACGATCACCCGGCAGCCAGCGAAATCCTGCGCTGGCTAGTGGGTGAGTACAAGGTGACGGATGAGATGGTTCAGACACAATGAGTCGCGTTTTATGAGCTCGATACTAACCCCCACGCAGACTCTTTGTTTTGCTGGCCACTTCCGCATTGCCTAAGATTCAGGTGGTACCATTGCGCCCTGCTTTATCAAAAAACGCAAAGGAGTGCTCTGAGTTAATCAGTGCTTGCGGTCGTTATGAAGTACCTTGTTGTGCTGTTGTTACTGGTCACCATGCCATTGGCCAGAGCAGAAGTCTCACCGGATGACGTAAAAAAGCTCGTAGAAGCCAGTCGACTTGACCTGAAAGTATTATCTTTCCGCCTGAGCGTTTCTGAGGCCAACAACCGGACTGCCCGGGGAGTGCCTACCGAAAAGCTTGCACGGATTTTCCGCGACTTCGCCGGTAAGCTCGATATTCAGGCGATTTATAGTTATTCGGTGCAGGAATTCACCAAATCTCTGGAACAAAAGCATGTGGCGGGCCTAATGGAATGCTTCACCAGTGATTCCATGAAAAAATACCATTTCGCTCAATACCAGCGACTGACCAGGCAGGGCGCACAGGTCTTTCGCGATAAACTGGTGCCCCTCGAGCTGGGCATTACCGAGCCAGACCCCGATCGAATGGAAAAAGTGAAGCCTCTGCAGAGCCAATATCGCAATCCGGAAATCTGGCTGAAGACCACAAAGCAGATGTTCTGGCTGATGAATCTGGACATGAAGGAAAAGTACCCGATGTTAGGGCGAACCCGGGAAATGATGGACTCATACTATAATGAGACCGAGTTCGAAGAGATGTCCCGTGAAACGACAAAATATAGCCAATTAGCCAGTTACGTTATACTGGAACACCTGAGCGATGAAGAACTGGCTGAACTCAAGGAGTGCCATTCAACACCGGAAATGAGGATGTTCGATGAGAGCATAATCCGGGGGCTTTATAAATACCTTGTAGACGCAGAGGCATCCTGGGTTACTCTGGCCGCGAGGGGCGAACGCTAGCTGCGCCACGCCAGTGGCGTCCTTAACAGCCACTGGTTATACGGACTTTGCCACCAACATCTCAGTAGCACCTTTTTGAAACCGGTAACTGACAGGCTGCAATGAGACATCCATCCCATCGGCAGATAAAGCGGTCTTTACCTGATCCAAATGCTTCGAGACCTCTCCGTCTAAGGATACAACAGGAAAGACACGGACTTCGGTCGCCACTCTGCATAGCTCCCGCATTGATGCGAGGTGAGTTGCCCCATCCACATGGTCACTGTAGAGAAAAAGGTAGTGGGAGCAGAGTGCCAAATCGAACTCGGAGTCGGAAAACGGCAGCGACGGCAAAGATGCTGATACATACCGCCCTTGCTGACAACCCGCCTCAAAGTCGGCCAGTAACCTCGACATGGCATTCATGCGAACCTCGCCAAGATGCTCGACGCTACTCAGTGACTCCCAAATATACTTGTCTGCGTCCTGCCGCACTTTAGTCATGATTTCCGGGTACACTTCATCAATCCGGCGACGTATTTCGCCGACCTGAAACTGGTAAACCGGATCACAGGAAACAACTTCACACCCACGCTCTGTTGCCTCTACATTGAAGCTTGCAGGGCCATCACCGCAACCTAGAATTTTCTTGTTCAGGTCATCATCCGATAGCTCAAACATCGCCTGATATTCTTCAAAAGATCGGCCCCACGGGACTACATTGGTTAACTTCAAATCTGACTCTCCTTAGTCTGTATAGCGCCAATAGCGTGCGCGGCTGCGGAATGGGGGCGAAGGCGCAATGTAGTAGATGTCGCCGTGACAATGATTGTTATATTCCTACCTCGGACACATCTATGGTTTCGGGCTCACCGTGAGCTTGGCTAACCCACTCCCTCATTTGTTCATGGTCGAGGACGAACTGCATATATTCTGTAGATACCGCCGAGACTTTGATTCCGTAGGTTTTAAATCGCGACGCAACTGGAGCGAACATGCAATCTGCAATAGAGAACTCACCGAACAACCACGGGCCGGCAGCGGAATAGGTTTCTCGGTACTGCGACCAGATTCGGTCTATCCGAGCTATCTCTCGCTCAAGGGTTGTATTAAGAGGGACTTTGCGCCCGATTGCGCGACAATTCATTGGCAATTGGATTCGAATTTCTGTGAACCCCGAGTGCATTTCTGCACAGCAAGATCTTGCTTCTGCTCGTGCGCGAACGGAACTTGGCCATCCGCGGCCGTCTAGATACTGCTCTGAAATATACTCGCAAATTGCCAGTGAATCCCAGATGACCAGGTCATTGTCTTTGAGTACCGGGACTTTCCCTGCAACGGTATGCTGCGCAAGCGCAGTGGATGTACCGGCTTGATTCAGCGGAATCCGCACTTCCTTAAAAGGTACCTCGTGGACCGACAAAAGCAGCCAAGGCCTTAACGACCATGACGAGTAATTTTTATTCCCGATTACGAGTTCCAAAGTTCACTCCTTGAAAATTGATCCTACCCACTAAAAGTAGACACTCGGTTATGCGCACTGGGCTTCCATCTGGCTGAGATAGCCCAAGGCGCAATGTAATGGGCGTCGCCGTGCACACTGGTTAATGGTGTTCGCTTATGTCAAAGGTTGGAGGCTTGCACCACACCAAAAACAATTTTTCCGAGTTTTCTTTACTTGACGCCCGCAGTCCGGGCAATCCGCTCCCATAACCGGATCATATTTCCCATCTTTTCTGCCATCGCGAAGATCTATTTGAGTCATCTTCTCTTTGAGCTGGGTTTCGGAGAAGCCTGTGGCACGCTCCAACTCTTCAAATAGCGCGTGGCAAAGTAAAGACAGACGATCTACTTTTTCTTCCAACTCATCAATCGAGCGGAGGGCAGTTTTTGCATCTATCTGAGCGTCACCACTTTTTCTGCGGTTTTGCGCAATTTCGAGGTGTTGAAATGCATCCCAAAAACGTGACATATTCGATCTCCTTATCTGTTAACGCCCGGCTCACTCGTCGGTTTGGAGCAGCGAAGCAGCGGAAAACCGGCCGCAGTGCAGCCGTTTGTTATGTTCTCTTTGAGATGCTAGATTGTGTATAAAAGTCGAATACCATACACATAGGTGCATCATGAGAACGAACATAGTCATTGACGACCAGTTAATGGCCGAAGCCCTCAAAGCCTCCGGTTACGAAACCAAAAAAGAGGCCGTCGAGCAAGGCCTGAAACTTCTGGTCCAGCTTAGCAAGCAGCAGGAAATTCGGAAGTTGCGCGGCAAGATCAAGTGGGAAGGCGATTTGGACGAAATGCGAGCTGCCCGATGATCCTGGTAGACACTAGCGTCTGGATCGACTATTTCAATGGAGTCGACAACCCGCAAACTGATCTGCTGGATGCTTCGATAGTCCAAGGTTCGGTTGCTATTGGAGATCTCGTATTTTTAGAAATCCTCCAAGGTATCCGCAACGACAAACAATATCGCCAAACCAAGCAAAGCCTGCTTGCTCTGGATCAGTATGAAATGTTTGGCAAAGAAATGGCAGCTAAGTGCGCCGACAACTATCGAGCGCTACGAAAAAAAGGCATCACGATCAGAAAAACTGCCGACGTGATCATCGCGACATTCTGCATAGAGAAAGAGCTGCCCTTGCTGTTTTTGGATCGCGACTTCATCCCCTTTGTTGATCACCTTGGACTTGAGCCTGCGCTGAGAGAAACATAACGCCAGCAATAAACGGCGCCCTGACAAGGGCGTCCGGTGGAGGCCGAAGGCCGGAACGAATTTGATTGCCTTGTGTACGCCCAGCATGGGCATGAACTAATGGGGTGAAAGTCCCCTGTGGGAAGGTCACCGTTCAGCCGGTTTTAGCCGATTGAACGCTAACCACTAGCGAATGGCAAGGGCTAATCCGTGAGGAACGGTCTGGAGGAAGCCGCTAGCAAAACTGCGAGCTGATGAACAAGAACATCATATGAGGCGTAGGCCGGAGGCGAGTTGGCACAAGACAACGAAGCCGCGTGATCTAACGGCCACCGTAAATGATGCAGTTGTGCAGCGACAGTGCATGCTCTTATCTGGGGCGGTCCGACGCATCGGGGTCTGCTCATGAGCAGAAGTCAGCAGCGGCCATAGTAGCCAAACGCCCGTCGTAATGGACGGGACAGGGTGAAGGGCCTAACACCGGGAATATAAGGAGGAGCCTTGACCGACTTGAACACACGAATGCCGTCCGGCAGTGACGTGGCTCAGCGTACGGCCATGAAGCCAGCCTTTAGCAATGATCTACTCGACGCTGTACTGCACCGGGCTAACCTACAACAAGCCTGGAAACAGGTTCGAGCCAACAAGGGAGCGGCGGGTGTCGATGGTATGACCATCGATGAGTTTCCCGCTTGGGTAAAGGCCGGCCACTGGATCGTGGTCGAGCAGTCGATTCGCTCGGGCAATTATCAACCAGCGCCGGTGCGGCGGGTTGAGATCGACAAACCGGACGGGGGCAAGCGCCAGCTTGGTATCCCGACGGTGACAGACCGGGTGATTCAGCAAGCCATTGCCCAGATCCTGATGCCCCTGTTCGGCCCGGGATTTTCAACGGACAGCTACGGCTTCCGTCCGGGCCGGAACGCGCACCAGGCGGTGCGACGAGTGCAAAGCATTCTCAAGGAAAGGAAGCGCTTTGCCGTGGATGTGGACCTGTCGAAGTTCTTCGACCGGGTTAATCATGACCTGCTGATGACGCACCTGGGCCACAAGGTTCGGGACAAGCGCCTACTGGCCCTGATTGCCCGATACCTGCGAGCTGGGATTATCGATAACCAGCTCTATCTGGAGAGTCGGGAAGGTGTACCTCAGGGTGGCCCATTGTCACCTCTGCTGGCTAACATCATGCTTGACCCGCTGGATAAAGAACTGGAACGACGGGGCCATCGGTTTGCCCGTTATGCGGATGACTTCACCATTGTGGTGAGCAGCCGACGCGCGGGCGACCGGGTGCTAGCCAGCATCAGCCACTACCTGGAGCATCGCCTGAAACTGACGGTCAACACGGCCAAGAGCCGCGTAGTCAGAACCAATGACAGCAAGTTCCTGGGCTTTACCTTCAAGGGAACCCAGATCCATTGGCACCCGGACACGTTGCATAAGTTCAAGCAGCGCATCCGGGTACTGACGAACCGGAACTGGGGCGTGTCGATGCACTACCAGCTCTTCAAGGTCAGCCAGTACCTCCGTGGCTGGATCAACTACTTTGGCATTGCCACTGGCTACCAACGCTGCTGCGATCTGGATCATTGGATCCGCCGTCGCGTCCGGATGGCTTACTGGCGACAGTGGCGTAAGCCGCGCACCAAAGTGAGAAACCTGATGAGGCTGGGTGTGCATGTGCAGTCTGCCGTGGCATGTGGCATCACCAGTAAAGGTCCATGGCGCAGCTCCAAAACTCCGGGCATTCAACAGGCTCTGTCGAACGACTACCTGAAGCCGAAGGATTGGTATCGCTTCGCGATGGATGGATCAGGCTTCACCATTCCCGGTGAAACGCCCTGTGCGGACCCGCATGCAGGGTGTTGTGGGGGCTGAGGGTTAGATACCCTCGGCTACCCGATTAAACGTCTCTTTCGGTATAGTTGGATATTAATTTTTCACGTTCGTAGCTTAAGAACTCAGGCTTCTCATGTATTTTTTTGTTGATAATTTCATTTATTACCAAATCTTGATTGAGATCTTTATCTATATACTTTTCTATTTTGTCTATTGCTGACCTTGGTACACCATACTCGGAAAGGATGGTAAGGTTTTCTCTAACAAAGTCACTTTCGATTGAGCTTGCATAAAATGTATAATTTCCCGGCTTTACACCCAGCTCACTGCAAACAAATCTTTGAAGTTCATTTACAACAAGCAACCATTTTGGAATTTTATATTGGAACCAGTGACGCAAAATCTGAAAACTATCTCGTATTGATTCATCGAGTATTTCTTTATCACTCCAACTATCATAGCGTTCAAGCTTTTTCTTATAAACAAAGTTGTTTTTTACTAATTCAATTATGCTTTTATTGATGCCATAGTCAAAAGTAACCTTAACAATTTTTTTCTTTGTCATTGGGTTAACATTTTCGCCTGGCTTTATAAGGTAATCCCAAGCAAGTCCTAAACAATATTCAAGCTGTCTGTATCTTGGGGTGGAATCCCAACATATCAGCTCATAGTTTTCTCTTATGTCTTGTCTGATTCTTGAGATCAGCGCATCTTGGCCTCGAATGTAGAGAGAATTCCTAGAGAAAATCTCCTTCTCGTTTTCTGGAATTTTTGATAAATATTGATATTGTTCACTTTCCTTATCTAGAACGTCCTCATTATTGATATTTATAAGTACTTCATCTGAAATAGGGTTTTGCTCAAAGAAAGGAATATCAATATATATTTGGTCATGCTTGGGTGTTGGATTGAAATTAAAAATTCTACCAACATAATGCTCCATTAAGCGTCCAGCTCTACCTTTAATGTTTGAGTAATCAAAAAAGTCAATTGGAGTATTCCTTCCTTTCTTGTGATCAAAAAAGACTACATTTTTTGCAGTTGTGTTGACACCTTCGATTATTGTTGCTGTACAAAATAGAGTCTTCAATATTCCGCTGTTAAAATAGTCAATGATCGATGATGTTAAGTGTTTCTGTAAAGCACCATCATGAACTCCAATTCTATATTTTAAACAATCAACAAGAGTCCAGTCTTCAGAGACATAGGTTTCTATCCAGTCTATGATTGACAGATCACGATTTCGAGGAGACTCGTTTTTTTCGATCAAGTATTTTAAGAATTCAGCTGATAAATATCTAGCTCTAGATGGGGACGAACAATAGATTATAGTGTTCTGTTCTTTGAGGTCATATAGCAAGTCAAATAATACTCTTTCCTTATACTTTTTCTTTTCTCCTTGCGCACCGAATTTACCTTTATGCTCTTGGTATATATCAATTTCATCACAACCAACTAGGCTATATTTTGTTTTGTAAAAAACAGCATTATACTTTTCTGCAAACCCTTTAGATATTCCCTCTATGTTAGGTCCTAACAGATAAAACTTAGGGTTAAATTTTTCTAGAATATATCTAAATGCATTATTCAAAGAATCCGATCTTTCATCGTCTCTCTTTGAACTTAACTTATAAAACTCGTCAATGATAAGGAAATCAATATCTGGCAAGTTTTGGTATTCGTTAACCCTCTCTGAGGTTAAAAGGAATAAATTACTTTTCTCAGCAGATGCTTCTTGTGAGGTTCTAACTATTATTTTGTAGTTTTCTTGATACTTCGAGAGTTTCTTTCTGGTCTCGTCTAATAGTGCCAACGTTGGTTGTATTACAACAATATTCTTATATTTATAAGATGCAACAATCTCTTCAATGAGCAGACTTTTCCCGAAGCTTGTAGGAGCACTTACAATTACATTCTTATCCGAGTTCAACAAATCGAGAACATATTTTTGTTCTTCGTGAAAATACTTGTCTTCTATGTTTGAAGATAAACTAGCTACTTGTCTGATTCTGGAACTGGTTGATGAAAGCTTTAAGCTTTCTTTTTTTAAGTATGGGTAGAAGCCAATAGATTCTACCACGTCAGCTAGCATTTCATCCAGTGAATTTGAAAACTTTTCTCTTGAATTTAATACGTGAATTAAAATATTAATACCTTCTTCTTCATCTTGAATCAGAGCTGCTGCACAATGACGATAAATATCAAATGTTTCTGAACTATTAAATTCAGTTGCTGTTTGGATTTTCTCTAGTATTACAGTCATTTCTACTCTCCAACAGATTGTAATAGAGAGAGTTTATGGTGCAGTTTTTTCACAAGTGTCTTCTTACACTGGACAGGGAGAAGTATTACTATTATTCGTAATCTTGACTTCAGTGGATGATTGTTTCTGTCATCAAAATACTTTTGTAATTCCCTGATTTTATTCTCATACTCATCAATAAAGCTAGAATTGTCTTCATCATCGTACTTTGAAAACAAGTCGCAACTATATGTGCATAACAATGGAATATAGATTTCGTTTAACTTTTCTTTAAGCTTTGTTGACGATGAGAATAATTTTTTCCAGTGCTCAGACTCTGGCACATTGTCAAAATGTTTTATCTTCTTTGCAATTAAACCAAACTCTGAATCTAAGTAATCAACTTTAAAATGCTCTTCTATGTCCTTTATGAGTTCGCTCAATCCACGCTTCGGATCAAGGTAGAGTTTGGACTCTCCTAGCCAAAGCGTTTTTGATTCTGGTTCAATGTGTACGCAATCAAAGCCATGGACTGTATGACCAAGCGAGTCTTTAAAATATATTTTTGAGAGAAGAGGTATTGTATTGAAGTGATCTCTTAGTATCAAATGAAGAATTAGCTCTCCAAACTCTCCTCTTCTGAGGTACTTATCATCAAGCTCATCGTCAATATGGCCATTATTTTTATAAATATCTCTTACTTTCTGAAATTCATCGATTTTATAAATTGAATTTGCAGCTTCAATGATTTTTTCAAGAGTTTGTGTATTTTCAGTGCTTGTACCCTCATGAAATCCAAATGAAAATTCATGGATTACATTTGTGATTTTTGTTACAAGTTGAGACCACCTATATTTGCTAACTCCATCGTCATCTAAATCAAAACCAACTAGAAAGCTCCTAAGCTTGTCTTCTGATATTTTCGATTCAATTACATTCCTTGAACCGAATGGCCCATTTTCCATATAAATCCCATAATTTTGTTGACTAATGATCTAGAGGTTTTACACAAAGACGTTTAACAGTGGTTAGGTGGAAGTAACTTTCACGGCACAAACGTGACTTCCACAATTCATTCAGCCCCTTTCTGGCCGCTGCAAAAATAACAACTAATAACAATACCTTATGCGTGCCCAGACTCTCCGGCTATGTAATCGCGTGACCTCTTCATTATTGCAATAACACC
Source organism: Marinobacter sp. 1-3A (assembly GCF_016597775.1). Classification (NCBI taxonomy): domain Bacteria; kingdom Pseudomonadati; phylum Pseudomonadota; class Gammaproteobacteria; order Pseudomonadales; family Marinobacteraceae; genus Marinobacter; species Marinobacter sp. 1-3A. The sequence goes on along the minus strand of NZ_VCGZ01000004.1, from coordinate 56,560 downwards.
GCGCCATGCGTTCCTCCGGCTGGTTCGCGAGCCGGCTACCGCAAATAATATTCAACAGTTGAAACCACTCGCACGGTCTTCACCGGGTGCTGTTGCTCAGACACCCCCGGCGCTTGATCCCGGGCCAGTATCTGGAATACACCCTGGTTGGCGCGGCGTAGATCGCCCAACTCGGTTTTCGCATCTTCGGCAAACTGGCTGGCGGCTTCGCGTGCGGAGGCTGTTGCTTCGGCAATCATGGCGGGCTTGATGTCATTCAGGCCGTTAAACAGATAGGTTGGGCCACTTGGGCCGTAGTCTGAAGACAGCACCACGCCGGAATCCACCAGTTCGCTCACGCCCTGTGCGGCCTGGCGAATCTTTTGAATGTCATTGCTGCGCACCATCAGAGTCTGGCTGACGATGAATTTCTGTTCGTTATTGTTGTCCTGGTATGGGTTGGCGCGGGTGTCGGTTACATCAAGGCGCTGCAACTCCACTGAGTTGTCACCGATGGCCTGCAGCTTCAGGAATGCCATGATGGCGTTGCGGCTGTTTCGGGCTTTTTCCTGGGCCTCGCTGAGGCTGGCCCCGGTGGCCACAAATCGAATCGGCCATAAGGCCAGGTCAGCATTCACTTCCCGTTCCGCCACACCCTTCACGGTGACATAGCGATCGCCGGTGCGCAGGTCTGTGAGGCCGCTGCTGATCAGCGAGGCTGAAATAATGGCGCTAACACCCAGGATCAGGGCAGCAATGACTTTCATAAAGTGTCTCCCTCACAAGTTTCTATATTAGGGCGCCGGAACCTTGCAGACATCGCTTTGTGTTCGCGATCTTCGTCAAGGAACTCCTGCGGCAACGGCTGGATGAAGTAGAGGTAGTCGCCTTTTTCCCGGTTTTTCTGCAGAGGCATCTTGCCGGCATCCGCTGGCCATACTACCGGTGAAATCACCGCGACTGAAACACCCGGTGCCCGTTGCCTGAGAAGTGCAACGGTTCCCAGATGCTCTTCACTGTGGAAGGTGCCGGTGGTGTGAATTATCTGTGCGTTGGGGTGTGCTTTACGGGCACTCAGTATGCGATTGGCCATGGTGTTGTCGCGCAGCAATTGAGCTAGATAGGTGTTGTGCATTCGTTCGCTCATGGCGTCGTTTGCTGCGCTGTGGCTGCTGTTAATAGCCGCATTGAATTTTTCCCGGTAGGCGGGGGTGTCCAAAAATGCATCGCTGGGTAACTGTGCGCGTTCGTTGGCTGGCAGCTTGTTCAGGTAGTCCGGTCCTGTACGGCCGACGCAACGCACAATGGCGGCGGGGGCGTTAGCCGCCACTACGGGCAGGCCATGCTGCCGGGCAAACTCCACCAGTGGGCGGTAGGAAGCACGGTAATTATCCCAGGCTCCGCTGTCTTCAATGAACTCGGTTTCGCCGGTTTTGCCACTGAGGTAGGCATCAACGGCAGCTTGGCTGTCCAGGTTGAACTGTTCCATGGACAACACCTGCAGAGGATGCTGGCGATAAAGCGCTGCCTGAATCCGGGATTGCAGCAGATGGGCAGCCTGGTGGCCGTGGTACTCGCCAATAACGACTATATCCGTATGGGCAAGCCTTTGAGCGAGCGCATCCACGCTCAGCTGCGTGCCACTTTTGGCGTCTACCAGCTGAGCCTCGTAAAGGGTTTCTGGTCTCGCGCCTGTGTTGCTTTCACTGGAATGGAATGCGGTGGCACACCCAGCCAGGGTGCCTGTTAGTAGAGCCAGTGCAGTGATGAACAAACTTTTCATGGAAAAATTATATATGATGTAAGGCCTCGCTACTTGTATGTATTCCCAGACACGAGGCCAGTATGCCCCATCGCGCCCATCTTTTTTCTCTCCGGCTTGCCCATGCCTTCCGGGAAGCCTGCATTGACCAGCCGTACAACAGCCGCCGGTTCCTGCGGGACCTTATGGCTGGCGTTACCGTGGGCATTATTGCAATTCCACTGGCCATGGCGTTGGCAATCGCCAGTGGCGTTGCGCCTCAGTATGGTCTTTATACAGCGTTCATTGCCGGTTTTATAATTGCCCTTACCGGTGGTAGCCGGTTCAGCGTTTCGGGCCCCACGGCGGCGTTTGTGGTTATTCTTTATCCTATCGCTCAAACCTATGGTCTCGGAGGGCTTTTGCTCGCCACGCTGATGTCGGGTGTGCTGTTGGTCATTATGGCACTCATGCGGCTGGGACGTTTCATCGAATACATTCCTGAGTCGGTCACCCTTGGTTTTACCAGCGGCATTGCCGTGGTGATTGCAACTCTGCAGGTGAATGACTTTTTTGGCTTGTCTGTTGAGAGCATGCCGGAGCACTATTGGGACAAGCTGGCGGTGCTGGCGCAGAGCTTTCCTGCGCTGGATAGTATGAGCGCTTTGGTGGCCTTGGTTACGCTTGCGATCATGCTGATCTGGCCACGGCTCAGAACCCCGGTTCCGCCGCACCTGCCAGCTGTGATTGTGGGTAGTCTGCTTGCCATATGGTTAAACGCCAATGGTGCCTCAGTGGATACGATTGGGTCGCGCTTCAGCTATTTGTTGCCTGGTGGTGCCACGGGTGCAGGCATCCCGCCGTTTTTGCCGGAATTTGCCTGGCCTTGGCAGCAGGCGGATGCTAGTGGTAACGCCCTCGGATTTTCCTGGAGCATGGTGCGGGAACTCTTACCGGCAGCCTTTGCCATTGCCATGCTCGGCGCGATCGAATCCCTGCTCTGTGCTGTAGTGCTCGATGGCATGACCGGCAAACGACACAGCGCCAACAGCGAACTGATGGGGCAGGGGTTGGGTAATATTATTGTGCCGTTTTTTGGGGGCATTACTGCAACAGCCGCCATTGCACGCTCTGCGGCCAATTACCGTGCAGGTGCCGAATCCCCGGTTGCCGCCATGATTCATGCCATCGTCGTGCTGCTGGCCCTGGTATCGCTGGCGGGCATTCTGGCCTATTTACCCATGCCTGCCATGGCAGCCTTGTTGATTATGGTGGCCTGGAATATGAGCGAAGCACCCAAGGCGGTGCGCCTGCTGAAAACAGCGCCACGCAGCGATGTGTGGGTCTTCCTCACCTGTTTTTCCCTCACTGTGGCACTGGACATGGTTATTGCCATTACCACCGGCGTTCTGCTGGCGGCGGTGCTATTCATGCGTGAAATGGCAGAGATGACCAAGGTTACAGACATCACTACCGGTAAACGGGTCAGTGATGAAAACTTGCCTGCAGGATGGCGGGTATTTAAAATCAATGGCCCGCTGTTTTTCGCAGCGGCGGACCGTATTTTTGGCGAGCTTGCGGAGCTGTCCCGCAACGTTGAGGGAATCATTCTGTATATGGATGGGGTTACCGTTCTGGATGCTGGTGGCCTGTCTGCCCTCAACAAACTGATTGCAACCTGCCAGAAAGACGGTACTCGTATTGTAATTGCCGACCTGCAATCCCAGCCTCAGCGCGCGCTCGCACGAAGCGGCCTTGGGCCGGTGGAGGGCGTTTTGCAGTTTACGCCCACTCTGCGGGAAGCCCTTGAACTGCCTTTGCTATCCATGGCTAAGCAGAACCCAACGCTCACGGGAGCCCAGACATGAAAAAAACCGCCATATTGCCGTTTCGCGTGGTTGATCGAGTAAAGTTTATTGTTGAACGTCAGTTGGTGAAGGGCGCCGGCTTCCAGCTGCTGGTGGTGGGTATTTTTATTGGTTTGATCTCGTTGATCGGTGGGCTTTTGGTGGTCCCCCAAGGCGGTGACTTCGATGATCCTGGATCGGCCGTCTGGTGGGCATTTCTGCGCCTGACGGACCCTGGTTATCTGGGTGACGATGTGGGCACCTGGCAGCGGTTTGTTTCAACGCTCCTGACCATCAGCGGTTATGTGGTGTTCATGGGCACTCTGGTGGCCATTCTTACCCGCTGGCTGATTGCCAAAATGGCAGAGCTTGAGCGTGGGCTTACGCCGGTTACCCTGAAAAAGCACGTAGTGGTGCTTGGTTGGACCAGCCAAACACTGCCTTTGCTTTCCGAGCTGCTGGGCTCATCCGGGCGTATGCGCCGATTCCTGGAAAAACATGACACCCAGAAGCTTAATCTGGTGGTGCTATCGGAAGAGGCTTCTGCGGAACAGGTCCATGAACTGCGTAATGAACCCGGCATCGGGCGCCGCGCCCGGCAGATAATCCTGCGTTCCGGCTCCGCCATTCAGCCGGATGCCTTGCACCGGGTCGCCTGCCTTGATGCAGCAGCGGTGATTGTGCCCAGTGCCGTGTATGCAGCGGGAAGCTTGATAACCTCGGATGTGGAAACCGTTAAAGCCTTGTTGTCGATTGCCGCCCAGGCCAGACAGTACCAGGCACCCCTGCCATTTGTAGTGGCCGAGATTCAGGATATCCGCAAGCTTCCAGTGGTTGAGAGGGCTTATCCCGGGCCTATTGAGGTGGTCGCAGGCAATGCGACTATAAGCCGTCTTATGGTGCAAAATGTGCTGCATCCCGGCCTGTCTGAAATTTATAACGAACTGCTCACAGCGGGTGAAGGTAACGAGATTTATGTTCGCGGTGGGGAAACAGTGGCGGGTCTGTCTCTTGGTGAGTTGGCCGCTGAGCGCCCGAACGTAATCATTCTTGGGTTGCTTCGTAGCAGTGAGCAGGGGTGGGATATCCGTTTGGCTGCTCCTTCTGATACTTGCATAGAAGCTGAGGACAGGGTCGTTATGATGGCCCGGGATTATTCCGAAACAGATGCGGATCCAAAAGCCGAGGCATTACCCCGTATAACCCGTGGAGAAGCGAAACGCTCTGTGCGCGGCGAAGGGCTGGAGGGGCATCGTATTCTGTTGCTTGGTTGGAATCGCAGGGTGCCCAGCCTGATGGCCGAGTTCGCCAGTTATGGCCCCGGGCAACCCCTGCTGGATCTTGTTTCTGTTGTGCCAGTGTCTGAACGTGAGCAAGCGCTCAGCCGTTATGAAAAACACAAGCTTCTTGATACGTACAGCCATATCGAAGCCGACTATATGGTTGAGGATGAATTGCGCCGGATCAACCCTGCGAGCTACGACACGATTATACTTCTCAGTAGTGATCGATTGGCCTCTGGGGAAGAGGCCGATGCACGGACCATGGTGGGCTATCTCCAGCTTGAAGACATACTGGCAGAGTCGCCCGGGCGCCCGCAGCTGATTATGGAGCTTAGCGATCCGGACAATCGCCAACTGCTTTACGGTCACCAGAGTGAGGTGCTCATCAGCCCGATGATACTCAGTCACATTCTGGCGCAGGTGGCTTTGCGCCGGGAACTCAGAGCGGTACTGGACGAGCTGTTTACAGTAGGCGGCGGTGAAATCAGGTTCAGCAATCCTGATGACTATCCGCTGCCAGCGAGTGCCGACTTCCATGTGCTGGAAAAGGTGCTGGCAGCTGAGGGTGAAGTGGCGCTTGGAGTTTTTCGTGCTACCGCAGATGCCCGCGGCAGGCATCTGCTCCTGAATCCTCCGCGCAGGCAATATCTTGAGTTGCAGCCTGGGGATCGGCTGGTTGTGCTGTGCCAGTCCTGAAACCTTGTTCGATAAAGCAGTTATGCTGAGCATTCATAAGATAAATGCTGAAAATACATCATATAAATTTCAATTATAAGTTCTGGGCCATTAAAGTACTGCCAACGCTGACAACCAGCTCGGTGTTTTGCCCGGGCTCAAATCATTAACCCCCTTCATCAACACACAAAGGATCGAGACCATGCCATACGCACAAGACGTCGATACTATTGCTTCCATCGTGAAGCAAAACCCGACCTGGCACGCGATTAACCCTAAGCACGCTGCTCGCATGCGCGCCCAGAACAAATTCAAGACTGGTCTGGACATCGCCAAGTACACCGCGAAGATCATGCGTGAAGATATGGCTGCTTACGACGCCGACTCTTCCAAGTACACCCAGTCTCTGGGTTGCTGGCATGGCTTTATCGGCCAGCAGAAGATGATTGCTATCAAGAAGCACTTCGGTAACACCAAGCGTCGCTACCTGTACCTGTCTGGCTGGATGGTTGCTGCTCTGCGTTCTGAGTTTGGCCCACTGCCTGACCAGTCCATGCACGAGAAGACTGCTGTTCCTGGTCTGATTGAAGAGCTGTACACCTTCCTGCGTCAGGCTGATGCATGGGAACTGAACCACTTGTTCCGTGATCTGGAAGCTGCTGAAAAAGCTGGCGACAGCGCCAAGGCTGCTGAGCTGGTCAAGCAGATCGACAACCACGAAACTCACGTTGTACCGATCATTGCTGACATCGACGCTGGTTTCGGTAACGACGAAGCAACTTACCTGCTGGCCAAGAAGATGATCGAAGCGGGTGCTTGCTGCATCCAGATCGAAAACCAGGTTTCTGACGAGAAGCAGTGTGGACACCAGGACGGTAAAGTAACCGTTCCTCACGCCGACTTCCTGTCCAAGATCAACGCTGTTCGCCTGGCGTTCCTTGAGCTGGGTGTGGATGACGGTGTTATCGTTGCTCGTACCGACTCTCTGGGTGCTGGCCTGACCAAGCAAATCGCTGTAACCAACGAGCCGGGTGACCTGGGTGACCAGTACAACAGCTTCATCGATGGCGAGTACATCGAAGATGCTTCCCAGATCGAGAACGGTGACGTTGTAATCAAGTCTAACGGCAAGCTGCTGAAGCCCAAGCGTCTGGCTTCTGGCCTGTTCCAGTTCAAAGAAGGTTCTGGTGAAGATCGTGTTGTTCTGGACTGCATCACTAGCCTGCAGAACGGTGCAGACATGCTGTGGATCGAGACTGAGAAGCCTCACGTTGGTCAGATCGCTGCCATGGTAAACCGCATCAAGGAAGTTGTTCCCGATGCCAAGCTGGTTTACAACAACAGCCCGTCCTTCAACTGGACTCTGAACTTCCGTCAGCAGGTGTTCGACGCCATGCAGGAAGAAGGCAAGGATGTATCTGCTTACGACCGCGCCAAGCTGATGAGCGCAGAATACGACAACACTGAGCTGGGCAAGCTGGCTGACGAGTGGACTGCTAACTTCCAGCGCGACGCTGCGCGTGAAGCGGGTGTATTCCACCACTTGATCACTCTGCCGACTTACCACACTGCGGCTCTGTCTACCGACAACCTGGCCAAAGGCTACTTCGGTGCTGAAGGCATGCTGGCCTACGTTAAAGGCGTACAGCGTGAAGAGATCCGTCAGGGCATCGCTACTGTTAAGCACCAGGATATGGCTGGATCTAACATCGGTGATGACCACAAGGAATTCTTCGCAGGTGATGCTGCGCTGAAAGCCGGTGGTGCCGACAACACTATGAACCAGTTCTAAGAGAACAGTTTGTAGCAGGGTTATAGCACCCTCACTCCCGGGCTTGTTCCGGGAGTACAAAACCCCGCAACTGGAAACAGTTAGCGGGGTTTTTGTTTTGGGCTTTGTTATATTCTGTTGATCATCCATTAACAGGAGTTCGCCCCTTGAGTATCGAGCAAGGCATTGTGTTTGCGGTACTCGGAATCACCCTCGCCATGTTTGTGTGGAACCGCATCCGTTTTGATGTGGTGGCTATGCTTGCCCTGCTTGCGGTTGCCATATCCGGACTGGTTCCCACCGAAGAGTTGTTTGCGGGGTTTGGTCATCCCGCCGTGATTACGGTGGCTGCTGTTCTTGTGATCAGCCAGGGGCTGGTGAATGGCGGTGTGGTGGACAACATTGCGCGTCTACTGGGAAAAATTGGCCACCGGCCTACACTTCAGGTACTCACGCTGACCAGCGTAGTGGCGCTTTGCTCCGGCTTTATTAACAACGTAGGCGCGCTGGCGTTATTGATGCCGGTAGCCATCTGGATGTCCCGGGAAGCAGGGCGTTCGCCTTCACTGCTGTTGATGCCTCTGGCCTTCGGGTCATTATTAGGCGGCACCATGACCCTTATTGGTACACCGCCCAATATCATCATTGCTTCGTATCGTGAGAGCGGAACCTTCGGGTTGTTTGATTTTGCACCTGTCGGTGTAGCAATTACGCTGGCCGGGATCGTCTTTATTACCCTGATTGGCTGGCGTCTTACCCCGCGCAGGGAGGAGGCTTCTGCGAATGCCAAGCTGTTCAGCGTTGGCGAATATCTGACAGAGCTTCGTCTGCCGAAAGATTCAAACCATGCGGGCTCAACGTTGCACAGCCTTTTGGCAGCAGCAGAAGATGAAGCAGACATTGTTGTTCTCGCCCTGATTCGCGATGAGAAGTTACAGGCAGTTCCGTCTACCTATAAAATCCTGCATGAAGGGGATGTGCTGCTTGTAGAAGCCGACACCTCCAGTTTGCAGGTGTTTCTCGACAAAACGAAGCTTGAACTGGCGAATCAGGCTGTTGAAGATGAAGGCGCAGACGACGCTGAAAAAAGCAAAGATAAAGTCATTGGCGATGCCAGCGAGGGTAATGGCAAGAACGTTGAAAAAGACGATGAAAAGGCAGCAGCCCGGATAGACAAAGGCGAGCTGTATCTGGTGGAAGCCGTTATCGCCCCGGAGTCTTCTCTGGTGGGGCAAACCGCTAACCGGCTGAGATTGCGGGAGCGTAACCAGCTCAACATTGTTGCCGTAGCGCGGCTGGGGCAACGGCTCAAGCGGCGCATTGGTGACATCAGGTTCAATGCGGGAGACATATTGCTGGTGCAGGGCTTTGAGGATTCGCTGGGTGGCACCCTGGCAGAGCTAGGTTGCCTGCCATTGGCTGAGCGAGGGTTAAAGCTTGGCTCTCCCCGCAACACTGCGATGGCTTCCGGCATCTTTCTCGTCAGTATTGCAGTTATTGTGGCTGGCCTGCTATCTGCCCCCGTTGCTCTGGTTGCGGGTGCCGTGGCAATGGTTCTGGTGAAGTTGATGTCTGCTTCTGAAGCCTACAAGGCGATTGACTGGTCTGTGATCGTTCTGCTCGCGGCCATGATACCGGTCGGCCAGGCGATGGAATCCACCGGCGGAGCAGCTTTGATAGCGTCACAAATGCTGGTGCTGGGTGAAAATCTGTCGATTGCTTCGGTGCTGGCCATGATACTGGTGGGCACAACACTGTTATCCAACGTAGTAAATAATGCCGCCGCCGCTATTGTGGTTGCGCCGATTGCCCTGAGCCTGGCCAGCGAATTACAGATGCCATCTGATGCCGTTTTGATGGCGGTTGCGGTTGGTGCCTCGTGTGCGTTCATGACACCAATAGGGCACCAGTCCAACGCGCTGGTAATGGAGCCGGGGGGCTACGAATTTGGCGACTACTGGCGCCTGGGATTGCCCCTGACAATCATAGTAACCATTGTTGCCGTGCCAATGATTATGCTGGTCTGGACCTGATCCTGTGAAAACGAAACAAGCTTGAGGAATCATGATGGAGGCAAAGCCAATGCACAAAGCTGAATTGCTGGCAGAGCTTGAGAACACGCGAAAGCGAACGCGGGAGCTCATTACATCGCTGGGCGAACAACAGCTTGATGTGCCATATCACCCAGGTGTTAATCCACCACTGTGGGAAATGGGCCATGCCGTTTTTTTCTATGAAGTGTTTGTGTTCAATCTTCTGGACGGCGACGCCAGTTTTGACCCTTCCATGGACGATCTGTGGGACTCGTTTCATATTGATCATCCGGATCGGTGGCGCCGGGACATGTTTCCCGGCCTTGAAAAGACCCTGGCCTACTTCGACCATGTGTACGAAAAAATGGCCCAGCGCATTGAACAAGCACAACTGAGCGATCAGGAGGTCTACCTGTTTCGCTACGCCATCTATCACCAGAATATGCACATAGAGTCGTTGGTATGGTGCCGCCAGACTGTTGGGTACGCGTTACCACCCGGGGCAACCTTTGAGCGCCCGGCGCCGGGTGAGATGTCTGCCAACCCAAAGCAATCGGATGCCTTGGTTCCAGCCGGCGATTGGCTGATAGGCATGCCGGGAGATTCCGGGCACTACGCAACGGAGGATTTTGCGTTCGATGCCGAAAAGCCTCGCCATGTTGTGAGCCTGAATGAGTTTGCGATATCCAGGTGCCTGGTGAGCAATTATGAGTTTATGGGGTTTGTTGAAGACGGCGGTTACCAAAGGCCCGAGCTCTGGTCCTTTGGTGGTCAGAAATGGCTGCGAACGGAAGTTGATATGGCGCTGGCTCAGGGCATGCCAGAACCAATGCTGCAAACGCCAAAGCATCCGGTTTATTGGCGCCTCTTCGAAGGCCGGTGGCGAGAGCGTCTGTTCGATAAATGGCAACCTCTGAACCCCGATGCGCCAGTTTCCCATGTGACTTATTGGGAGGCCGAAGCCTATTGCCATTGGGCGGGGCGGCGGTTGCCTACAGAGCAGGAGTGGGAAGTGGCGGCGCTTGGCAATCGCAGCGGTGAGGAATTTCGTAAATTCCCCTGGGGTAATGAACTGCCGGATTCCAGGCGCGCTGATATGAACGCGAGCGGCATGGCCCAGAACCCGGTGGCGGATTATCCTGATGGCGCCAGTCCTTTCGGCTGCCGGCAGATGATCGGCACCCTATGGGAGTGGACCAGTAGTCAATTTCTCCCCTACGACGGCTTTCGCATCGACATGTACCCATTCATGTCCACGCTTCAGTTCGGGGATCACAAGGTCAGCCGTGGAGGCAGTTGTGCCACGTCATCCAGTCTCATTCGTGGTACCTACCGTCAGGCGTACCTGCCGCAGAGAAACGATGTATACACGGGCTTCCGGACCTGTGCCTTGAGCTGAAGCAGGCCTCAGCTCGCCTTGTCTGAAACCGGCGCGGGCATGGTGCCCGGGGAGCGTTCAAGAAGATGACTGGCCAGAGCCACACCTGTCTCACTCATGGTGAGATAGGCCTCGTCAGCGCCGGCTTCGCAAATGCTCCTGGCTTCGTCTTCGAACATGGAATGGGCAACAATGTAGCCAGTAAAACCGTATTTGCGTAACTTTTTGGCGGCGATCAGTTTTGCTTCTATATCGCTCATCGCAAGAATGACAGCATCCACCGCTGGCATGTGCAGCGCTTCCCAAAAGGTTTTATCTTCCGCATCGGCATAAACCACATTCCGCCCCTGCTTCTGATGGCGCATCACTTTTGCAAGGTCGGAATCCAGCCCCATCAGTCTTGCCTCTGAGGTTTGCAGCCAATCATAAGCCGCCGTGCCTGTACGCCCCATGCCCATCACAAGAACCCGGGTGTCACCTAAAGAGATGGGTAGCTCATCTGGGTGCCGTTGTTTGCTCTCGAAGGGCACAAGCCGATTGCTCAGCCGGTCGTATATTGGGTGAGCAAGCCGGTTCAGTGGTGCGGAGATAAGGAAAGAGAGGGCAACCGTAATGGCCAGAGGTACCAGCCACTCCGGCAGCGCAATGCTGGCAACGATCAGCCCGAATTCACTGTAGTTGGTGAGTGCCAACGCTGTCAGAAAGCCACTGCGGGCGCGCAGGCGGAACAGCAGCATCAGGAAGAAGAACAGAATGCCCTTTATGGGCAGTACCAGAGCGGCCACCACGGCAAAAATAATGGCATTGGTATCCGGCAGACCGCCTATGCCGATCTGCAGAAAGAAACCGACCAGGAAGATTTCCTTCACGCTCCACAGGGATTTCGCCAACTCCTGGCTACGAGGATGGTTAGCAAGAATGGCACCGAATACCAGAGCGCCCAGTTCCGAGCTAAGCCCGACGGACTGAAAGCCCAAACCGCCGATAACCAGAGCCAGCAGTAGCCCCAGAAGAACCAACAGTTCATCGTGCCCACTGGCGTCCAGCAATTTGTACAGCAGCGGCCGCAGCAGCGGCAAGCCAAAGACAATCAGTGCCCATTCCGAAGGTGTCTGGCCTGCCGCCAGGCTCATAACCAGCAGCGCAATCAAATCCTGCATGATCAGAATGCCGATGGATACCCGGCCGTGAAAGGCTCTGAGCTCGCGCTTGTTTTCCAGCACCTTGGCGGCCAGCACTGTCGATGAGAAAGACAGGGCAACTGCCAGCATAAACGCTACGTACCAGCTTATGTCCATCAGCAAGTAGAGCCCCGGGGTAAACACGAAGCAGGTGATGGCAAAGTGCAGAAGACTGCCGCCTATGACTTCCGGGCTGATAACCGACTTGAGTTTAAGCTTGAGGCCCACGGTGAACAGCATGAGCAAAACGCCCAGGTGAGCTATATGTGCCAGTACCGCTGTGGGTTCTGCAGAAATGCCAATAGATGGGCTGGAGGCAAGGCCACTGAGCACAAAGCCGGCTGCCAGATAGCCTACCAGTGGTGGCAGGCCGACAGACTTGATCAGAAGGCCAAGACCGAATGCAAAAGATATCCAGATAGCTTCAGGCATGGGAGGTTCTTTAAGGGAGAAATTAGCTTCCGTGTAAGGCTACCTTGTTTTCCCCAACCGTTGAAGACAATAACGGCAGAACCTCTTGCCCAATTGACTTAGTCGGCGTTTGAGATGAAGGGTTTGGCGAATTCAAGGAACAGGCGTGCCGATACTTCGGGTGCCTCAATCATTGGCGCGTGGCCAATGCCTTCCAGTATCTCAAGCTGTGAGCCGGGAATCGCCTTCTGAAAGACAGCGCCATTGCGGTAGTCAAGTATGCGGTCTTCTTTGCCCCATACGATGAGAACGGGGGCTTCTATACGTTTGATAGCATTGCGGAAATCCGGGGTAAGGCCAACTTCCTTTATCGCGGCAAAGATCACTTCGTTCACTTCCTGATTGGCGATGGCTTTTTCTTCCATAACACCCAGAATCGGCCAGGGAACAAAAGGCCTTTCTTCGAGGGCAAAATCCATCAGGCGATCAAAATCTCCGGGCTTGCTAGGGATAAGCGGGTTGTCGCCGGCAAGGACCATGTCGACCATCTCGTTTTCATAATCCAGTATTCCGGCAGGGTTGAACAGTACGGCTGTTTTGATTTGTTCCGGGTAGGTAGCGGTGTAAAGCGCGGTAATGCCGCCGCCCATGGAGTTGCCCATCATATGCATCTCGTTGATGCCCAAGGCTTCAAGAATACCGGCTAGGTGGGCGACCTGCTCTTCAAAACGGTATCCCAAATCCAGCGGTTTACTGCTTTCGCCGTGGCCTGGAAGGTCTATGGCGTAGACATTGAAACTGTCGGTGAGCTCTCGGGCGATGCGTGTCCAATTGTCTTTGTTCGCGCCAAAACCGTGTACCAGAACAATGGTATCACCGTTGTTTGCTTCGGCGTTTCGCAGGTACGCGATCTCCAGGTCACCCACAGTGATATTGTCTGCTTCAAGGCCGGCAGAGGCGCGCTCAAAGCCAATGGCTGTTTCATAGATGCCCTGGCGGGAGCAGGCGCTGAGCAACATCACAGATAAAAGCAGAGCAACGGCAGTAAAATGGGATTTTTTCAGCATGTGGGGCGAATCCAGGTTGTTTGTATTTTGTGCCGGCTGGGCGACTGCATGTACATTACTCTATAAAAAAGCCCGGACATTGGCCGGGCTTCAGTATGCAGTGCGTCGTTATGATCCTTCCCGCGCGATCGCACGATAGGCAATGTCCTTGCGATAAAATACGCCATTCCAGTGTATTTTTTTCGCGAGTGCGTAAGCCTTCTGTTGAGCTTCCGTAACGCTATGGCCCAGCGCGGTTGCGCAGAGTACCCGACCGCCATTGGTAAGCACTTGGCTACCATCCTGGCTCAGGCTGGTGCCAGCATGAAACGCCTTCTCACCTTCGGTGTCCGTTACCGGCAACCCGGAAATAACATCGCCTTTGTTGTAGTCGCCAGGATACCCGCCTGCGGCCAGTACAATGCCGACTGCGGCGCGCTCGTCCCAGTCTGAACTGCATTCATCCAGTTTTCCGTCGATAGCCGCCTGGCAGAGCGCAACAATGTCTGACTTCATGCGCAGCAGGATTGGCTGGGTTTCCGGGTCACCGAAGCGGCAGTTGAACTCGATCACTTTGGGGGCGCCGGTGTTGTCGATCATCAGGCCAGCGTATAAAAAGCCTTTGTATGGAAGGCCTTCTGCTGCCATACCGCGCACGGTTGGGTAAATAACCTCATCCATAATGCGCTTGTGTACTTCAGGGGTTACAACAGGCGCAGGAGAGTAGGCACCCATGCCGCCAGTGTTAGGGCCTGTATCACCATCGCCTACACGCTTGTGATCCTGTGAGGTGGCCATGGGCAGAATGTTTTCGCCGTCGACCATCACAATGAAGCTGGCCTCTTCACCTTCGAGGAACTCTTCAACTACTACACGGCTGCCTGCTTCGCCAAAGGCGTTGCCTGCGAGCATGTCACGGATAGCATTTTCGGCCTCTTCAAGGGTCATGGCTACAATAACGCCTTTGCCTGCAGCCAGGCCGTCGGCCTTGACTACAATCGGGGCACCCTGTTCGCGAACGTAAGCCAGAGCTTCGTCTACGTCGGTGAAATTACCGTATCCAGCGGTTGGGATATTCTGGCGAGCCAGGAAATCCTTGGTGAAGGCTTTTGAGCCTTCTAGCTGTGCTGCGTCGGCGCTGGGGCCGAATACGCGCAGGCCGCGTTCCTCAAAGAGGTCCACAATACCGGCCACCAAGGGGGCTTCGGGGCCAACGATGGTCAGACCAACGTTGTTCTCGGACGCAAACTTAGCCAGGCCTTCAATATCCAGCACATCTATGTTGACGTTTTCCACGCCCGGCTCGTGGGCGGTGCCCGCATTGCCTGGAGCTACAAAAACCGTATCCGCATCCGGAGACTGGGCTGCCTTCCAGGCCAGAGCGTGTTCGCGCCCGCCGTTGCCGATTACCAGAATATTCATATCTCGTTGCCCTGTGCTTTTATAAAGAGTTGTCATCAGTGCCGGAAGTGGCGCATTCCCGTGAACACCATGGCAATGCCGTGCTCATTAGCGGCATCAATAACTTCCTGATCCCGCATGGAGCCACCGGGTTGAATTACAGCAGTAATGCCAGCTTCGGCGGCGGCATCAATACCATCGCGGAAGGGGAAGAAGGCATCTGAAGCCATCACCGAACCTTTCACTTCCAGGTTTTCGTCGGCAGCTTTTATCCCTGCAATCCGGGCGCTGTACACGCGGCTCATCTGGCCTGCACCAACGCCAATGGTGCGGCCAGCGCGGGCGTAAACAATAGCGTTGGATTTAACGTACTTCGCCACTTCCCAGGCAAACAGCAGGTCGTTCAGTTCGTGCTCGGTTGGTTGGCGGGTGGTTACAACTTTTACGTCGGACATGGCCACCATGCCCAAGTCACGATCCTGTACCAGAAGGCCACCGGTTACACGCTTATAGTCCATGGACTGGGCACGTTCACCGTTGAGATCGCCACAGGCCAGCAGGCGTACATTTTTCTTGGTAGCAACCAGTTCTATCGCTTCCGGTGCAATGGTTGGGGCAATAATGACCTCAACAAACTGGCGATCAATAATTGCCTTGGCAGTTTCTGCGTCCAGCTCCCGGTTGAAGGCAATGATGCCACCGAACGCGGAGGTGGGGTCGGTAGCAAAGGCCAGATCATAGGCCTGAAGAATATCCGCACCGATCGCAACACCGCAGGGGTTGGCGTGCTTGACGATTACACAGGCCGGATCTGCAAATGGCTTAACGCATTCCAGAGCGGCGTCAGTATCTGCCACATTGTTGTAGGACAGTTCTTTGCCCTGAAGCTGCTTTGCCGTGGCAACGCTGGCTTCCTTCGGGTTGCGCTCGGCATAGAAGGCCGCGCGCTGGTGCGGGTTTTCGCCGTACCGCATGTCCTGCACTTTTATGTACTGGGCATTGAACGTGCGGGGGAAATCGGCGTTGTCGTTATCCGCGGTGCGGCCACCCAGGTAGTTGGCAATGGCGCCGTCGTAACCCGCAGTGTGTTCAAAGGCTTTAACAGCCAGATCAAAACGCGTGGCATGGCTGAGCTGACCATCATTGTCATCCAGCTCTTGCAGAACGCGGCTGTAATCAGATGCGTTAACCACAATGGCCACATCGTTGTGGTTCTTGGCAGCAGCGCGAACCATGGTTGGGCCACCAATGTCGATGTTCTCAATCGCGGTAGCAAGGTCGCAATCCGGATTGGCGATTGTGGATTCGAACGGATAGAGGTTCACCACAACCATATCAATCGGGTTGATGCCATGCTCGCCCATGATTGCGTCGTCAGTGCCGCGACGGCCCAGAATGCCGCCATGGATTTTCGGGTGCAGGGTTTTTACCCGGCCGTCCATCATTTCCGGGAACCCGGTGTAGTCAGAGACTTCAGTAACGGGAACATTGTTATCTTTCAGGAGGCGGAAAGTGCCTCCAGTGGAGAGCAGTTCGATACCGCGGCCTGCGAGGGCGCGCCCGAACTCGATGATGCCGGATTTGTCACTGACACTGATCAGTGCGCGACGGACGGAGGTATTAGCCTGGTTTGCCATGGGGTCACATTCTTCACTTGGGGTGAACGAACAAGGGCCTCGCGAAGGGTTTCCGGGAGGCCCTCTTCAAGTCAGGGTGTCTCGATTATAGCAGTCCGTACTGCTTCAGCTTTTTGCGCAGGGTTCCGCGGTTCAGGCCGAGCATGGTCGATGCTTTGGTCTGGTTGTTGCGGGTGTACTTCATTACCTGCTCCAGCAGAGGTGCTTCCACTTCAGAGAGCACCAACTGGTATACCTCTGTAACTGGGGCGCCATCGAGCTGAGCGAAATAGTTTTTCAGGGCCACTTCAACGTTATCCCGTAGGGTAACGGTGTTGCCGCTGCTGTTCACCGTTTGCAGTTGGTGAACATCATCGTTGGCCGGGGCGGCCAGTGGGTTGTTTGCCAAAGTCTCAGCGGTCATGCTGCGAATACCTCTCCATTTCGTAAACCTGAAAAATACTTTCGGATGCTGTCTTTCTGCTCCAACGCAGTGTCGTATGCGTTGAAGCGACTACGGAACTTTTTGTCCGGGTCGTGGGACTGCAAGTACCAGCCCACGTGCTTTCTGGCAATACGCACGCCCATCAGTTCGCCGTAAAAGCTGTGCAGGGCGACTAAGTGTTCGCTTAATATTTTTTCCACTTCGTCCAGCGGGGGCGAAGGCAAGTGTTGTCCGGTTTCGAGGAAATGCAGTATTTCTCTGAAAATCCAGGGACTACCTTGAGCCGCACGGCCAATAAGCAGGCCATCGGCACCGGTATATGCCAGAACTTCACGTGCCTTTTCCGGTGATGTGATGTCGCCATTGGCGAAAACCGGAATGCCAACACTGGCTTTAACTTCAGCGATGGTGTCGTACTCTGCATCGCCGTTGTACTTGTCGGCGCGGGTGCGGCCATGAACGGCCAGCGCCTGAATGCCGATATCCTCTGCCATGCGGGCTATTGCTGGGGCGTTACGGTAGCTTTGGTCCCATCCGGTACGCATTTTCAGGGTAACGGGTATGTCCACGGCACTGACCACTGCTTCCAGAATTTCTCTAACCAGGTGCTCATCTTTCATCAACGCAGAGCCGGCGGCTTTGTTGCATACCTTTTTAGCCGGGCAGCCCATGTTGATGTCGATTATCTGGGCACCGGATTCGGCATTAAGCCGCGCCGCATTGGCCAGCATTTCCGGGTCACCACCCGCGATCTGGACAGACCTTGGTTCGGGCTCCCCTGCATGATCCATGCGGGTTCGGGATTTGCGCGTATGCCAGAGCTTGCTGTCTGCTATTACCATTTCCGAGACCGCCAACCCCGCGCCCATCTTTCGGCAAAGCAGTCGGAATGGTCGATCTGTTACACCGGCCATGGGCGCAACAATCAGCGGATTGGGCAGCGTGTACGGCCCGATTTTTGCCGTCGGCAACATGGTTTGAACCCGTATCACAGCAGAGAATGCAAAAGTCGGAGTGGTGCGGTTGTTTAATAAATAACCGATGCCAGTTCCGAAGGGCGCTAATGATACCGCCGGGGGCACTTTGATTGAAGGGGCAAGGGAGCGAAAAAACTGATTATTTTTCGCTCTTTTTGGTTGACTTTTGTTCTACGGGGTGGCGAGTGGAGTGCCTGCCGGGTGATCTCCGGCAGGTTCGCTCAGGGGGTGTAGGGGCGGAAAATTATATTGTAGTTGACCGCGTCGCGACCTGGGTCGCGAATGGTGATGGCGATGCGCACAGGGGTTTCCACGGGCATGATGTCGAGTTCTTCAGCTTCGCCGGCAAGGTAGTCCGAAGGAGTGAAAATACTTTGGGCAACGACGTCTCCGTTCAGGTTGGAGAAGGTCAGAGCAATGGCGGGGAAGGGTTGCTGAAACACTGCCCGGTTGATGATGACTGCGTCTACCACCAGTTGGTTTCGGTTTTCCGGATCGGTGCGAACGACTAACTTGCGGCTCTGAATAGCCTCAACATTGATCAAAGGCTTCAGCTCGCAACCTGCCAGTTCGCAGCCTTTTTCATAGAATGGTCGTAGTTCGGGTATTGCAGACAATCGGTCAAATTGGAACCAGGTGACTTGCGCAACCAGAACCCCGATAAGGCCAAGCACAATGACAGACCAGGTCAGGGTGCGGAGCCAGCTTTTGTTGCCTCCGCCCATGGAAATCGGCTCGTGTCGGAGATCCCCAAAGGGTGCGCCCGCTTCAAAGGGCTCCTTTTTAGCTTGGTGTCCGCGATCTGGATCTGGCTCATGCTCATTGGCGAAGGACTCAAGCGCCGGATCGGCCTGCTCGTCAACGAAGAAGCCAGAAGGATCTTCTTGCTGGAGTTCCTGGGGGTTTTCTGTAGGGCTGTCGTCTTTTTCTGGCTCAGCTTCTTCAGCCAAAGGTTCAGGCTGTGGCTTTGATTCTGAGGGTGCTTCTGTAGCAGTCTCAGGGCCGGGTTTTGCGGGATCGGCTGGAGCGTCGTCTTCCCGGAGGATCGCTTCGGCCCAGCTTTCATCAACATCCCCAGTGGGGTCGTCATCGCTGGTTTCATCCAGCGATGACGGATTTCGGTCGTCGAAGCTACGGAAGCTGTCACTCAGTTCGTCATCCGAGAACGTCAGTTTTGTGCCGGCATAGCGCCCTTCTTGAGCATCTTCTTCGGGGTTATCCGCGAAGATGAAGTCATCTCCCGAGGTGTCGCTGACGAAGCCGCTGGCGGACTCTTCAGATGATTCACGCTCCGGAGGCGTTTTACTGCCTGTAACCGAGGGTGCTTTCTGGGTGCCGCTTGTGGCACTTGCTATCTTGTGCTCAATCGCGTTGAAAACAGCCATGCAATGACCACAGCGCACCTTTCCCTTGGCAAGGCCAAGCTGCTCATCGGTCACCCGGAAGCGGGTATGACATTTTGGGCATTCGGTTTGCAGACTACTCTGGGCCATGCTTTGTTCCTGAAAGCGACTGAGCTATGAACTGAAATACGAGTTGGGAGTTTAGTCTTTAAGACAGCCTCCGTCATCTGTCATTGCGCCGTCCTGTGAGGCGTACCCACTCTTCGCGCTGTGCTGGCTCATCCATAATAAACCAGGGCTCGTAAGCAGCCATTACCGAGCGGGCCTGGTAAGAAAGAATGCCCGAAAGTACCAGGTCACCCCCGGGGTTTGTCAGCTTGGCCAGATGAGGCGCAAGGCCAATCAGCGGTTGTGCAAGAATATTGGCCAGCATTACATCGGCTTTGCCGTCTGGCTCATTTTCAGGAAGGTACAGATCCAGTCTGGCTTCGTCCACACCGTTGCGACGGGCGTTTTCACGACTGGCTTCGAGTGCCTGGGGGTCGGTGTCTACGCCGGTAACGTGATTGGCGCCAAGAAGCAGAGCTGCCAGGCCGAGTATGCCCGAGCCGCAGCCATAGTCGATTACCTGCTTGTCTGTAACATCCGCACCATCCAGCCACTCCAGGCAAAGGGCAGTGGTGGGGTGCGTGCCTGTGCCAAAGGCCAAACCTGGGTCCAGCATCAGGTTGGCGGCATCCGGATCCGGAGCTTCATGCCAGCTTGGCACTATCCACAAGCGCTCGCCGAACTGCAGCGGATGAAAATCGTCCATCCAGGCGCGCTCCCAGTCTTTGTCTTCTACCAGGGTAACGTCTATATCGGAGAGTGATTGTTGGGTTTGCTGGTGCCAGGCATTGCGTATGTCTGAGCACAGCTGGTCTATATCGCGGTCGGCTTGAAAAAGCCCGGTAACGGTGGTCTGGCTCCACAAGGGTGTGGTGCCGTGGTCGGGTTCGTAGAGCGGTTGATCGGCTGCGTCTTCCATGGAGACGGCATCAGCGCCCATCTCCATAAGCAGATCTTCAAGCTGATCCGCGGTCTCGGGATCAGCTGGGATCTGAAGTTGTATCCAGGGCATAGCTCTTCCTGCATTGCGATGCAGGAGGTTAGTCCCGCATCAGTTTCTCAAGGTAGTGGATGGTGAAGTCTACCGTTTTAAAGCCGCCATCGCGTACCAGTTTCCGATGCAGAGGCTGATTGGTCTTGATGCCCTCAATCAACAGCTCGTCCAGAGCGATCTTCATACGCCGGCGGGCCACCTGTCTATCGTCGCCCCAGGTGATCAGTTTGGCAATCAGGGAGTCGTAAAACGGTGGAACGGTATAGCCACTATACAGGTGGGAATCTACTCGCACACCGTAACCTCCAGGAGCGTGAAAATATTTCACCTTTCCGGGGCTTGGCACGAAGGTATTCGGATCTTCCGCGTTGATGCGGCACTCCATTGCATGGCCCCGGATCTGGATATCTTCCTGCTTGTATTGCAGGGGCAGGCCGCTGGCAATGCGCAACTGCTCACGAACAATGTCGACACCCGTGACCATTTCGGTGATCGGGTGTTCTACCTGAACCCGGGTATTCATTTCGATGAAAAAGAACTCACCGTCCTGATACAGGAATTCAAAGGTGCCGGCGCCGACATAGCCAATCTCTTTGCATGCATCTACACAGGCTTTGAGTGTGCGCTCGCGGGCTTCCGGGTTGATGTTGGGCGCGGGCGCTTCTTCTATAACTTTCTGGTTACGGCGCTGGAAGGAACAGTCACGGTCGCCCAGATGAATACAGTTGCCGTGCATGTCGGCCAGAATCTGAACTTCAACGTGGCGTGGCGTTTCAAGGAACTTTTCCAGATAAACCGTGGGGTCGCCAAAGGCATTTTGAGCTTCGGTCTGTGTTATCTGCACGGCCTTGAGCAAGGCAGCCTCGGAGTGAACTACCTGCATACCGCGACCACCGCCGCCGGAAGCGGCCTTGATCATCACCGGATATCCGATTTTGCGTGCCACTTGCAGAGTGCGCTCGTCGTCGTCGGTCAGCGGGCCGTCAGAGCCCGGCACGGTCGGAACACCAGCACGAATCATTGCGTTTATGGCAGACACCTTGTTGCCCATCAGGCGGATGGTTTCTGCTCTGGGGCCGATAAAGCGGAAACCGCTTTTCTCGACCTGCTCGGCAAAGTCCGGGTTTTCTGCGAGAAAGCCGTAACCAGGGTGTATGCCTACGGAATCGGTTACTTCAGCAGCACTGATAATGGCTGGAATGTTGAGGTAACTTTCCAGAGGGCTGTTGGGGCCGATGCAAACAGATTCATCGGCAAGGCGAACGTGCATCAGGTCGCGGTCAACCTGTGAGTGAACCGCGACGGTCTTGATGCCGAGTTCTTTGCAGGCACGCAGAATCCGGAGGGCTATTTCACCCCGGTTTGCGATCAGAACTTTTTCTAACATGGCCATGAGTAGCTATCACCGGTTCAGGAAATGATTAACAGCGGCTGGTCAAATTCCACGGGCTGACCGTTTTCAACCAGAATTTCTGTAATCGTGCCGCTCTTGTCGGCTTCGATCTGGTTCATCATTTTCATGGCTTCTACGATGCAGACGATGTCGCCCGCTTTTACTTGCTGGCCAATCTCTGCAAAGGCGTCGGCAGTGGGAGAAGGCGCCCTGTAGAAGGTTCCAACCATGGGGGAGCGTAGCGCATGTCCATTGTGGACGGGTTGCGGTGCACTATCTTCCTGAACCGGGCCCGGGGTCTCTGGTGCCGGCGCATACTGCGGTGCTGGTGGAGCGTATTGGCTAATGTACTGGGTACCGGAAGCCTGTTCACGACGTCGGGAGATGCGAACAGAATCATCTCCTTCATGAATCTCAATCTCTTCGACGTCAGACTCTTCGATGAGTTCGATCAGTTTCTTGATTTTGCGAATATCCATAGTCAGTCCAATCCCGTTGTATCAGGTCTATCGGTGAATTCGTTGCATGGCGGCCTGAAGGGCGAGTTCGTACCCCTGGCTGCCTAATCCGCAGATAACGCCTACGGCGATATCAGAAAAATACGAATGATGGCGGAAGGCTTCCCGCGCATGCACGTTGGAAAGATGCACTTCTATGAACGGGATTCCTGTGGCCAGTATGGCGTCCCGTAAGGCAACACTGGTATGAGTGAAAGCGGCAGGATTGATAATGATGAAATCCACGCCCTCTGCCCGGGCTTCGTGGATCCGTTCAATCAGTTCGTATTCGGCATTTGATTGCAGGTGCAGCAGGTGATGGCCCTTTTCTGCGGCTATCCCTCGTAACCGGTCATCAATATCCGCCAGTGTCTCGTGGCCATAAACCTCTGGCTCGCGAATACCGAGCATGTTGAGGTTGGGGCCATGGAGCACGAGAATTGTCGACATGGTTGCGTCTGCCTTTTTCACTTTATAAACAGAATCGCCGAATATAACGGCATTTTCCACCCATGGTGTGTGCTTTTATTCTTCAGATCAACACTTTTTGACAATGTTGCATGCTAGCGATCGGCCACATCCCAGAGGCTGGAGGCGCCCGCATGTTCTTTTTGCTGATACTTATCATTGTCGTTAACGGAGGAGGGGACTTCTATACGACGATGGTTTCATACGGGCAGCCTTGTGTGGGCTGCCCGGTCAGTTGCCTGAGCTGATCAGCTGTCGGCCAGGGTGACGCAATTACGCCCGCGTTCCTTGGAAACATAGAGCGCGCGGTCGGCACGTTCGCATAGAGTATGGGCGGGGTCATTATTCCATGCAGCCACGCCACAGCTGAAGGTAACATTAAACTCCCGGTCACCGGCAGGCTGCTGAAGTTCGGCAAAACGCTCCCGGATTTCATTCAAAACGTTGCGCGCATCGCTTGGCCGGGTATTGGGAAGAATGATGGCGAATTCTTCGCCACCAAAACGGCCAATATGATCGGTTTTGCGCAGGCGCTGTTTGAAAAACATGGAGAGGCTGCGAATAACACGGTCGCCAATGGGGTGGCCGTAGGTGTCATTCACCTTCTTGAAGTAATCAATATCGATCATCGCAAAGCACAGTGACTGGCCTTTTTGCCTTGCGCGTGCGATTTCCTGATCCAGCAAATACAGGGTGTGAGTGTGGTTGTAGAGCCCGGTGAGACTGTCGCGGATCATCAGCGCCAGGAGAGAACGTGCGCGACGGCCGCGGTTATGGAGTGTGGCAATCAGGTGTTTGGGGTCTACGGGCTTGGTCAGGAAGTCGTCGCCGCCAAGGCTCATGGCGTGCAACTGTTTGGTGACATCTTCTTCGCCAGAAAGGTAGATAATCGGCACGCTGTGAAACCGGTCTTGCTGCCGGATAACGCGCGCAATCTCCATGCCGGTGCAGCCAGGCATGTACATGTCGAGGATGATGATCTCTGGTGAGAATGTGTCCAGTGCGTGAATGATTTCCATGGGATCGGTAATGATGTGGGCAGTCATGCCCGCTTTTTTGAGAACCGTTTCCATGAATTTGGCCTGTGCCCTGGAATCGTCCAGAACAAGTACCCGGTAAGGCTCCACAGTATTGCCGTGGGTGTAGGTTTCAATCTTCTCGATAAGCTGGCCCGGATCAACCGCAGGGTAGAAGAACTCTTCGCCGCCGCAGCGGGAGGCGCGCAGACGGGTTTCAATGGTGCCGTCTTCGTCGCTCATGAAAATAACTGGAACAGGCGTGTCGTGCCGCTCTTGCAGTTGCTCGATGGTGGCTATGCCGGCGTTCGGGGCACCTCCGAAATTTACATCCATAAGGATGGTTTCGGGCTTATGCAGGGCGCAGGCTTCGGTCAGTTCTTTAGCCGAATTGAACGCCGCAGCACGAAAGCCGAAAAACTCAAGCTGACGAATTAACCTGTTAGCCATCTCGGAGTTGGTGAGTGCTATGTATACCGGGGTGCGCCGGAACTGGTGAGGTGCTTCTGTGTCACTGTGGTCGGTTCGTCTCAGGGTACTTCGTGCAAGTGCGTCAATGGCATCCTGGAGCTGTAGCTCCGTGGCGTCGTCTGGTGCAGTCTCGCCCGACCAGTTTGTTACAGCCTTGAGAATCTGGTTGCCTGCTTCCGCATGGTCTGCCATCTCAAATCTTTGGGCATAGCGCACCAGTTTGTCGGATGCGGCCTGGAACTCCTCGCGAAGCGCGGGAAATGATCCGCTGTTGGCATTAATCTTCTGCCAGGTGTCCAGTACAACCCGGGCCTGAGTGGTCACACGGCGAGCAAAATGCTGCCTGAGTTTTTCTTTCTGGCTTGCGTCGCTCATTATTCTCGGGGCTGCCTCTTTTCATTATGGGCCGTCCTTCAGGGCGTGGACGTTTTTTCCAACTTTAGTCTGTTTTTGGAGTCTATAGTGTTTAGAGTTGTGGGCGTAGGTTGCACCATGTAATTGTTTGTGAATTCTGAGGTGTGTATATAGAAAGCGCCATGGGTTAGGATCCATACAGACCGTAATGCAGTCAATTAACAGACAAGGGGCTTAACGTAATATGCCAGGCAAAATCAGACAGTATTTCAGAGACAAGAAAGAAGACGCTCAGGATTTTGCCGGCAACAACGGCGTGATCGGCAAATTTGTAGCTGTTGTCTTGCTGGTATATTTGCTGGTAACGGTTGTACTGGGGATCTATTGGAGCAGTGAGCCCGAGGCCTTCTCTGTGCGTGAGCATACGCGGGCAGTGGCCAATGAAATGCAGCGGGAACCCATAACCGGCTTTGCTACAACGGTAACCATGATCCGTATAGCCGAAACGCTTCTCGATAAGCC
The DNA here is from genome assembly GCF_016597775.1 of Marinobacter sp. 1-3A. Classification (NCBI taxonomy): domain Bacteria; kingdom Pseudomonadati; phylum Pseudomonadota; class Gammaproteobacteria; order Pseudomonadales; family Marinobacteraceae; genus Marinobacter; species Marinobacter sp. 1-3A. The sequence continues at coordinate 31,610 of NZ_VCGZ01000004.1, read as the reverse complement.
AGGTGGCTACCTGTCCAACGATATATTTCCCCCGGGGCTTTGGCTGGATAACCAGCCCAACTGGGAGTACGGCGTGCTGGTGCAGCTTCGCGACCTGTCTCGGGCCATGCGTAAGGACATAAGCCGCTCTCAGAGCCAATCTGCGGAAGACCCGGATTTGATCATAGCGGAGCCCCAGTTTCACTTTGACAGCGAGAGCTGGGCTATACCCTCCACAGAGGCGGAGTATCGTCGTGGTATTGCCGCGCTGAAGCGTTATCTTAATCGGCTGTCCAGCCCGGAGCAGGCAAACGCCCAGTTCTTTGCCAGAGCCGACAACCTGAGCAACTGGCTTGGTGATCTGGAAACCCGGCTGGGCAGCCTTTCGCGCACACTTGGTGAGAGCGTTGGTAAGGCATCGGTGTCAGAAGCGGTAGCCAATGTGGATGCAGACAATCCGCTGAACGAAGAAACCGGTGGCGGCGATATCAAAACCGACTGGACCAAGATTGACGATGTGTTTTATGAGGCTCGGGGCAGTTCGTGGGCGTTGTTGCATATTTTCCGCGCGATTGAAGTGGATTTCCGCAAGGTTCTCCAGGACAAGAATGCTATTTCCAGCGTGAAGCAGGTAATCATTGAGTTAGAGGGTGCCCAGGGCGAAATGTGGAGCCCGGTTATCCTCAACGGCAGTGGGTTTGGGGTTCTGGCGAACCACTCGCTGACGATGGCGGCTTACCTTTCCCGCGCTAATGCGGCAATTAGTGATATGCGGGATCTGCTGTCACGAGGCTAAGCCAGAGGCGTTTGTTCAGGCATAAAAAAACCGGGCTTTTGCCCGGTTTTTTGCTTTCTGCAGATCAGATCAGCCTTGGTAAGCTTTGATCGAATCAACAATGGCTTGTTTGGCTGCAGCAGCGTTGTCCCAGCCTTTTACCTTGACCCACTTGCCTGGCTCAAGTGTTTTGTAATTTTCAAAAAAGTGGCGGATCTGGTCGCGCAGCAGAACAGGCAGGTCGTCGATTTCGTGAATGTCCTGGTACGAGTTGGTCAGCTTGCTGTGGGGTACGGCTACCAGCTTGGCATCGCCACCGGCTTCGTCGTCCATATTCAGCACGCCTACCGGGCGGCAGCGGATCACTGAGCCCGCCTGAAGCGCGTAAGGGGTAACAACCAGAACGTCCAGCGGATCGCCGTCTTCACCCAAGGTGTGAGGGATAAAACCGTAGTTGGCTGGGTAGAACATAGGCGTTGCCATAAAACGGTCTACCAGCAGAGCGCCCATGTCTTTGTCGAGTTCGTACTTGACCGGGGAGCTGTTAGCCGGGATTTCGATGGCTACGTAGATGTCTTCTGGTGGGTTTTTGCCCGCAGGGATATTGCTGAATTGCATGAGAGTTCCTTCCTGATACGTTAGGTTCGTTTAACTGTGCTTGAAAAGTGAGCGCAATTATACGGGACTCTGCAGGCATTCGAAACTAAACCTTGGTTGGGGGGCTTTAGTGCACGCTGCCCTCTGCCGGTAGTGCCCAAAAAACGCCCGTAAATACTTCCCTGTAGGGCTCGGTCGCGCCATCCTTGGCGCTCCACGTTTTTGGGCAGTACCGGCAGAGGGCAGCCCGAGCATTTGAGCAAACCTGATTTCGACGTGATCGAAGCCTACAGCCGGATCTGTTTGGCAATTAGCTCCTTCATGATTTCGGTGGTTCCGCCGCCAATCGACAAAATCTTGGTATCCCGATATAGCCTATCCACTACAGATTCCCGCATAAAGCCCATGCCGCCAAAAAGCTGCACCGCTTCCCTGGTGACTTTTTCGCAGATATCCACTGAGAAATTCTTTGCCATGGCCACCTGTTTGATCGGGTTTTTGCCAGCCTGCATCAATGCTGCGCAGCGGTAGGTGTATTCACGAGCCACGTCGATCTGGGTGGCCATGTCGACCAGTTTGTGGCGAGTTACCTGGAAACCGGAAACCGGGCGGCCGAATGCCTGGCGCTGTTTTACGTACTCCATGGCCGCTTCGTACGCCAGCTGTGCGGTCATGTAGGCCATGACGGATAAGCTGAGGCGCTCCGCCAGGAAGTTGCTCATGATGGCTATAAAACCCGCGTTCTCTGCGCCGATCAGGCGGTCTGCAGGTACTCGGCAGTCTTCAAAGAACAGCTCAGCGGTATCACTGGCCCACCAGCCCATCTTTTTAAGCTTGTTGCCATTGGAGAAGCCGGGCATGTCGCGGTCGATCAGTAGCAAGCTGATGCCAGCATGGCCTTCGCCCCCGGTTCTTACGGCTACGGTGAAGTGGTCGGCCCGTGTGCCGCTGGTGATGAAGGTTTTGCTGCCGTTCACTATGTAGTGATCGCCATCTTTTACCGCGCGGGTTTTCAGATTGGCTACGTCGGAGCCGCCGCCCGGTTCAGTGATCGCCAGCGCAGAAATTTTATCGCCACTTAGAATCGAGGGGACAATCTGTTCCCGGATTTCTTTTTTAGCCCACTTGGCAACCGGTGGCAAACCAATGTCGAGAGAGCCAATGCTGGCAACAAAGCCGCCAGATGTGGAGCGCATAAGCTCTTCGGAAACCGCTACTTTCAGGAAGATGTCCCCTTCACCAACACCGCCCAAGGCCTCCGGGAAACCAATGCCCAGCAGGCCAGCATCCCCGGCTTTTTTGTAGATCTCGCGGGGAAACTCGCCGGCTTCTTCCCATTCATCGATATGAGGAAGTACATGCGTAGAGATGAATTTGCGCGCGCTCATGCGTGCCTGTTCATGGGTTTCATTGAAGTAACTGGACACGGTGGAACACCTCTATATTTGTATTTGGCAGGCCTTAGTGTCGCTCAATTTTTAGCACCAAGCAAGCGCTTGGTTTGGAGTCTGGCAGGCATAAAAAAACTGGCATGTAGCGCCAGTTTTTCGTGGGGTGGCGGGGATCAGGTGTCTTTGCGAGGAATGCTCTGAACGCCGGTGCTGGTGCCCAGCAGCAACAGATCTGCTGGGCGACGGGCAAATAAACCGTTAGTGACAACGCCCACTATATTGTTCAGCCGTTCTTCAACCTGAATCGGGCGGGAAATATCCATGTTATAAATATCCAGGATAATGTTGCCGTTGTCAGTGGTGAAGCCGTCCCGGTAAACGGGGTCGCCACCCAGTTTGACGATTTCGCGGCCAACATGGCTCCGTGCCATGGGAACTACCTCTACAGGTAGCGGGAATTCGCCCAGTACGCCGACCTTTTTGGATTCATCGGCAATGCAGATGAATGTCTTGGCGACCTCCGCCACGATCTTTTCGCGGGTGAGTGCGCCACCACCGCCTTTGATTAGCTCAAGGCGTTCGTTGGTCTCGTCGGCGCCGTCAATATAAAACTCCAGTTCGCCGGCACCGTTCAGGTCATACACAGGTATGCCGTGGCTTTTCAGGCGCTCTGCCGTTGCTTCTGAGCTGGCGACAGCGCCGTCGAATTCGTTTTTCAGATCTGCGAGCATGTCGATAAAGAAGTTGGCGGTGCTTCCTGTGCCTACGCCAATAATACTGTCACGCTCCAGGCGCGGTGCAATGTAATCCACAGCCGCTTTGGCAACGGCTTTCTTTAGTTCGTCCTGAGTCATTAGGCGCTCCGGGGGGGCAAATCGAATGAGTTCGGGGTCATTATAGCGCTTAAGAGCCGCCTGCTTATAGACGACTGTGGTGCAAACTTCCTACACTGTGGGTTTTCTCCGACCATTCATCCAATCAGCAACCGGAACCAACATGCCGCAACGCTACATCAAGAAGATTCTCGATGCGCGCGTCTATGACGTGGCCATTGAAACACCCCTCACTGAAGCCCGTAGTCTGTCCAAGCGCTTTGGCAACAATATTATGCTCAAGCGGGAAGACCTTCAGCCGGTGTTTTCTTTCAAGATTCGCGGCGCGTACAACCGGCTTGTTCAGCTGTCGGAAGAGCAAAAATCCAAAGGGGTTATCTGTGCTTCCGCAGGCAATCATGCGCAGGGTGTAGCGCTTGCTGCCAAAGAGCTGGGTATCAAGGCCGTTATCGTGATGCCCCAGACCACACCTGAGATCAAAGTACGTTCAGTCCGGGATCATGGTGCGCGGGTAGTATTGAAGGGCGATGCCTTTGATGAAGCTGCTACCCATGCCGAGGAGCTGGTTGAGAAGCATGGTTACACCTACATTCCTCCCTATGACGATCCCGATGTCATTGCCGGGCAGGGTACAGTTGCCATGGAAATGTTGTGGCAGTTCAGCAAGCCTATCCATGCGGTGTTTATCTGTGTAGGTGGGGGTGGCCTGATAGCTGGCATGGCGGCCTATATCAAATACCTGCGCCCTGAAATCAAGGTGATTGGCGTAGAGCCGGAAGACTCCAATTGCCTGCAGGCCGCTATGAAGGCTGGCAAGCGTGTGGTTTTGGACGAAGTGGGCATCTTTGCTGACGGCGTGGCGGTAAAGCAGATTGGCAAGCACCCCTGGGAGATCTGCAAGGATAACGTGGATGAGGTGATTACCGTTTCCACTGATGAGATCTGCGCCGCCATCAAGGACATCTTTGAAGATACACGCTCGATCGCGGAGCCTGCAGGTGCGTTGGGCGTTGCCGGTATCAAGAAATACATCGAACGGGAAAAGATCGAGAATGAAAACCTGATCGCCACTCTGAGCGGTGCCAATATGAATTTTGACCGCCTGCGCTATGTTTCAGAGCGCACGGAGATTGGTGAGAAGCGTGAAGCTATTCTGGCGGTGACCATTCCGGAGAAACCGGGTGCTTTCAAGACCTTTATCAACGCTTTGCATAAGCGCAGCATTACCGAGTTTAACTATCGCTATGCCGATGCAAGCAAGGCAACGATTTTTGTAGGTGTTCAGGTTCAGGCTGGCGGTTTGGGCAGAGACGAGTTGGTGCAGGATCTTCGTGAAAACGGCTATTCCGTTCTCGATCTCACCGACAGCGATATGGCCAAACAGCACATTCGCCACATGGTCGGTGGCCACGCGCCCACCATTACCAATGAGAAGGTATTTCAGTTTGAGTTCCCGGAACGCCCTGGGGCGCTGCTGAAACTTCTGATGTCGCTGGGAACGCGCTGGAATATTTCGATGTTCCACTACCGCAATCACGGTGCCGCATACAGCCGCGTGCTGCTGGGCGCGCAAGTGGAGGATGATGAAGTGAAGGACTTCGAAACCATGCTGGGCAAGGTAGGCTTCCGTTATGAAAATATGACAGATAACGAGGCTTACCAGCTGTTTTTAGGTGCAGGCAACGGCAAGGCATCCTGATACTGTCAATCGGCCAGCCCGGGCGATGGCTTCCGGGCTGGCTATTTACTATCCCTATCCCTGTTTTTTTCTTACTGAACTTTAACCTGTCAAAAATTGTAAAATCCAGAATGCGTGTTAATCTTTCGACAAATTCTTGGAAACAAGAATAGTCAGCTGATTTCTCGCAGATTTAACTTTATTTGGAACAGGAATAAGTGTCATGGGTGGCAAGCCTGATATTATCCGGGCCATTGTGCTGATCTTCGCTGTCGGCCTTGTAATTACAGGGTTTACTTCGCTGCAGGCATCGGAAGACAGACCCGCGACCGTAACGGAAAGTTCTGCTGCGCCAGTTTCCACCTATATGGCGACTACCCGATCAGAATTCCGTTGACCCTGTAACGCTCTCCGCCTTACTTTACTCGATACACCTGCTCGTCCGTGACAACGCTATGCAGTGGCACATCCCAAGGTTCGATGGGTAGTTTGTTTACCTGCTGACAGTGGTGAGCCAGGCCGATGAGTTTTGGTGCCAGCCTCGGGCGCAGGCGGGTGAACGCGAACGTGCGATCGTAAAAACCGCCTCCCATCCCCAGTCGCCCGCCATGGGCATCAAACCCTACTAATGGAAACATCACAGCGTCTAGTGCCCATGCTGGTCGCCTGAGTCCTTTGCTGAATGCTGGCTCGGGGATGCCAAAGCGGTTGGCTGTCAGTTCGATACCATCGTAGTAGGGGCTGAAAACCAGCCTGCCAGGATGGATCGGGTGCAGTACGGGCAGGTAAAAGTGAACGCCTTTGCTGCGGGCCATGGCCATAGCCATGTACGGATGCGGGTCAATCTCGCCATCGTTGGGCAGGTAGATGGCAATGTGTCTGGCTCTGTGCAGGTCCGGATTTTTCAGCAGGTTCAAAGCGAGAGAAGCCGAGGCCTGTTCCTGCTCCCTTGCCGACAGTGCACGCCTGAGTTGGCGCAAATGCTTCCGTAGTGCGTTGCGAGACGAGGGAGTTAAATCGAATTCGGAAGGGTGTGAGTCGGTCGTCTGGCTCAAAATAAAGCTTCCCGAGCTGCCGTTATCGGACGTGGCCCTTGAACCCAAAGTTCAAGGTCGGCGGCCGCTGTGACATATTAGGCTTTCCCCCTGCGGGGACATGCTCACAATGCCCTGTAGTGGCCACCTGGGTAAAGCGCATCGGCTCGAGGACGAGTCCGACCAGCGAACAGCCCAGGAAGTGATTCCATTATAGGGCCAGATCCGGGTGCGATTGCAACACCTATCGGGGAATCTACCATAAATCAGTGGTTTGACTGCTCTCCGAGGGCGTTTTCCAGCTTGCTGTCCATGGCTTTCAGGAGCGTGCTGGTGGCTTCTGACATGGTGTCCCGCTCTAGCAAATCATGGGTCATATTCAGTGCTGCCATCACGGCAATGCGCTCGGTTCCGAATACCTTGCCGCTGGTGCGTATTTCCCGCATTTTGCTGTCCAGATGCCTCGCGGCCCGAACAAGTGCCTCCTGTGCTTCGGGAGGGCAGGCGACCAGGTATTCCTTGTCGAGAATTTTTACCTCAACGGTGGTGGGTTGCTTGGACATCAATGGTGCTCCAGTGCCCGAAGGCGACCGATCATGGCTTCGATCTTGTTTTTGGCAAGATCATTTTTTTGCATAAGCTGGGCCCGTTCCCGGTTCCAGTCATCTTGCAACTGCCTCAGGGCAGCGTTGCTCTGCTCCAGTTTTTGGCAGTGTTCGATCAGCTTGTCCAGCTTGTCCGCTAATGCTTGTACTTCGGACTGTTCCATGACGTGCCCAGCATAGGTTGAAGTTATTGCGACTAACTATAAGTGCGCGCGCCATAGCGGTCAATTTACACGCGTGTCATAAGTTGAAGCCTTCCGTTCTTTGACGCTTCTGAGCACGATTCTGTCACGTCCCACCGGGGCTTCCAAAGCCCTGAGAACGGCTTTGCCGCCAAGCGCTGAAGGCGGGAATAAGTGCTACTAACAGGGCGGCCAGCGGCACGGATATCAGTAGAGACCATTCTTCGAAGGTTAATGGGCGTAATTGAAGCTGAATTCCATAATTTGTCAGCAGCCAGGGGCCAAACATTGAAATCGCCAAAGCACCCAATGCCAGCGAAATTACACAGGCTACAAGGGCAAGTGCCAGGCACTCGATAAGGTAGAGGCTTGCAATCAGGCCGGGAGAGGCACCTGTAGCACGCAAAATTGCGATTTCGTGGGCGCGCTGGGTTTGCAGTGTGAGCAGTACCGCAATCAGTCCTATCAGGCTCGTCACCACCACAAATCCGGTGATGCCAAGCAGTGCCTGCTCAAACTGGCTCATCAGTCGCCACAATTCACTCAAGGCCACGCCGGGCAGAATGGCCGAGAGTGGCTCGCCCGCGTATTGGTTCAGATCACGCTGCACGCGGAACGTGAGGATCTTGCGATCCAGCCCGGCAAAAACAGCGGTAATGGTTTTGGGTGTGAAGTCGCGGTTTTGTGCCTTCTCCGGGGTGAGTGTGCGACCAGGAATGGCGACGCCCGATTCCCAGCCAACGTGTATAGCCTCCATGCCTTGCAGGCTGATATAGACCGCTTGATCAACAGGTGTGCCCGTGGCCTCAAGAATGCCAGTCACGGTGAAAGGCGTGTCTTTGTGATTCGAGAAGCTGGTGCGCCCGCCGCCATGGGACAGTATGATTTTATCGCCTAGGCCATGATTCAGGGTTCTGGCAACGCCGGCACCCAGTACCACATCGAAAATTCCGTCAAACCACTGCCCCCCAGCCAGGTTAAGAGGCTGGCCCCGGCCAAACCGGAAATGCTCGGCAAATCCTTTGTCTGTGCCCACAACCCGAAAACCCTTGTAACTGTCGCCCAGGGAAATGGGAATCAGCCAGTCAATGCGCGTGTCCTGTTCAAGATCCTGAAATGTGCTCCAGCGGATGTTGTTGGTGGCGTCGCCGATATGGAACACCGTGTACATCAGCAGGTTCAGCTGGCCGCTGCGGGCGCCGATAATCAAATCGGTATCGCTGATGGTGCTGGTAAAGGACTGCTTCACTTCTGTGCGCAAATACTGGATTCCAAGCAGAAGGGTGACGCTCAAGGTGAGGGTGAAGCATACCAGAGCCAGCACTTTGCGCCGGTGCCACAGGCTGGCACTTGCCAGTGATAATGCGAGGTGAATCTTCATGCCGCCACCTGCCCGAGTTCTAGCTGGTGATGAAAGTGCTGGGCCAGCGAGCGGTCATGGCTGACGAACAGCACGGACGTGTTGCGTTGTTCAGCCATGGTTAGCAATAGCTGAATGAAGCGGTCGCGATTATCACTGTCCAGCGCGGATGTGGGCTCATCTGCCAGAATAATCTCCGGCGCCCCGATCAGCGCCCGTGCAGCGGCAATGCGCTGCTGCTGACCAATGCTGAGCTGAGTAACCTTGCGTTGCCAGTGGCTCTGTGGAATGGCCAGAGCCGCCAGTAATCTCTGAGCGGCGGCAGCTGGCGACTCGCCGGTGGCAGCCTTGCGCCGATGTGACAGCCTGCAGGGCAGGGTCACATTGGCCTCGGCTGTGAGGTAGGGCACCAGGTTGAACTGCTGGAATATAACGCCCATGTGGTCCGCCCGGAAGCGGTCACGTTTGCTGGCCCCCAGTTGCTGGATGTCAGTGCCCAGTAGCTTGATGGAGCCCGCACCTGGTGCGAGCATGCCGGCAAGAAGGCTCAGAAACGTACTTTTCCCTGTGCCACTCGGGCCATGAAGAAAAAGATGTTCGCCCTGAGGTAGTGTGAGGTCCGGGAACAGTAATGTCGGCTGTTGGCTGCCCCAGCTAAAGCTGAGGCTTTTGACGTCGATCGCCGCTGGCGCATGTTCTCGATGGTGCGCGTTGGTTTCTGACTGGTTGTTCATGTTGATCGCTATCTGCCCCGTGTATTATGTCTGGCTACTATTCATGTGCACTGTAATGGCTGCTGGTTTTCCGGAGAGCTTTGCTAATGATCCCCACTTCATGTTCCTCTGCCCGGGTTCGGCTTTCGGCGTTGTTTATTCTCTTGCTGAGCGTTTCCATGCCGGCCTACTCAGAACTCCGGGAGATCGACTGGCTGGAACTGATGCCGGCAGAAGATCTGGCCCTGCTGGAAAATATGCCTGAACTGGAGCATGAGGGCGACGGCCCTGCCTTGCTGCCAGATGAAATCATGACCGGCAGGGTTGTACCCGAGATGGCCAATGTTAAAGGCCGCATCCCGGGTTTTGTGGTACCTCTCAAAACCACCAACGATATGCGCATTCTGGAATTCTTTCTGGTGCCCTATTACGGTGCCTGTATCCACGTGCCACCCCCGCCGCCCAATCAGATTATCCATATTAAATACAAGCAGGGGATCAAGCTCGAGGCCCTGTACGATCCTGTCTGGATTGAAGGCACGTTGGTGATAGATCGAACAGAAACCGATGTTGGCACGTCATCCTACTCAATGGTGGCGGAAACGGTTGAGCTCTATGAGGAGTAGCTTCAGCGCCCCAGTTTGAAAGAGCTTTCACCTTGCCCCAGGCGAGCTGCACCCTGTCCATCCGGCCCGGCCCAGGCAATATCGAGATGCTCCAGAGCCGGAAAACGGGCGGTAAGTGGTGTAGTCAGGGAAACAGAATGATCCAGCCCGGTGCAGTTCAGAATCTGGGTGACGGTGATATCGGCGTGCTGGCTCTCGTCCCCGTGGCTGTGCCCCCCATGATCGTGACTGCCTGCAACTTCGTGCTGAACCGTGGTGGCATGTATCTGACAGGTTGATTCCGGAGTGTTAATCAGCGGATTTTCGCCTAGCCAATGGGTAACGAGCTCTTCAATCTGGTGCTGCTCTGGCGTGCGAGGGTGGTGCTCGAACCCCAGCATATTGCCAGCCGGGGATGTGAGTAGTACTTCAACCTGGTTATCCGCGAATGCGAGTTGCATTTCAGCTTGGCCATGTTGGTGTGAGCCCGGGTTGTCGGCGGCCATAAGTGGGGTGCTGGCCAGTGCAAAAGCGATTGAGAATGCGCGATGGTTTTTTGAGAGCATGCCCGTGTCCATTAGTGATGAGTGTTATGTTATAACATGATCTTCTCTTGCTCCTCGAAAATCAACCATTCAGTGCCTTGAAGGCGCCTGAATGCTAGGATAGTTGCCTAACTTCTCAACACAGGATTGTTAAGGTTCATGTCAGAAACCGACACTGTTGGCGCGGCCTACGCCGCTGAATTTGAGCGCTGGGCGAACGTTTTCACCGCGCACAAAGCGTTCAGCCATCCCTCCGAGCTTCATGGTGCCCTGTGCGGGCGACTGGCTGCCGGTTCTCGCATCGAGGAAGATGAGTGGCTTGCCATGGTTTGCGAGCACATGGGTTTGCCTGAAAGCGCAGCTGCGGAGGCTGATGGTCTGTCTGTGTTCATGAATGAAGCCTACGAACAGACCTTGGCGTTTTTGAAGTCGGCGGATATGAGCTTCCATCCGCTGCTGCCAGACGATGACTATGCTATCGACCAGCGCCTTGAGGCTCTTGTAGCCTGGGTGCGTGGTTTTCTGGAGGGCATGGCCTTGTCTGCCGGAGAGTCTCTGGGTGAAGCGCCGGAGGAAATCCGCGAACTTATCGAAGACATGGTGGCCATAAGCCAGGTATCTGAAGATCAGGAATCAGACCAGGAAAGCGAGCAGCAGCTGGTGGAGATAACCGAATACATCCGGCTTGGTGCTCTGGCCGTGTTTACCGAATTCAATCCGCCCGAACGGCCGGCGTCACAAGCATCAACACTGCATTAATCAAGTCACACACTGCGGGAGAACCTATGTCGTCCATTATACCCGTCAAGGAATTTTCCGAGCGCCGACGCAAACTGATGGAGCGCATGGCACCAGACAGCATTGCCATTATTCCGGCTGCGCCGGAGCGCGTTCGTAACCGCGACGTTTTGCACCCGTTTCGACAGGATAGTGATTTCCAGTACCTGACCGGCTTTGGTGAGCCCGAGGCCGTACTGGCGCTGATTCCCGGCCGTGAACACGGCGAGTCGGTGCTGTTCTGCAAAGAGAAAAACCCCGAAAAAGAATTGTGGGATGGGTTTCTTGTGGGGCCTGAGGGCGCGATCGAGCTTTACGGGCTGGACGATGCGTTCCCCATTGCCGATATCGACGACATTCTGCCCGGCATGATTGAAGGTCGCAGCCGGGTGTATTACCCGCTTGGCAAAGATCAGGGATTCGATACCCGGGTGATGGACTGGGTGAAGGTTATCCGCAGCAAGGTCAAAAGCGGTGCGCACCCGCCTGGTGAGTTTGTGGCGCTGGAGCACCTTCTGCACGATCTTCGGCTTTTCAAGAGCGCAAACGAAATCAAGGCCATGGCCAAGGCAGGTCAGATCAGTTCTGAAGCCCATTGCCGTGCCATGAAGCGCGCTCGAAAGGGTGGCTACGAATACAACCTTGAGGCCGAACTGATTCATACATTTATGGACCATGGTGCCCGCTCCACAGCTTATCCGTCTATCGTGGGCGGCGGCGCCAACGGCTGTATTCTGCATTACATCGAGAACACTGCGCCCTTGAATGACGGCGATCTGGTGCTCATCGATGCGGGCTGTGAGGTGGAGTGTTATGCCTCGGATATTACTCGCACTTTCCCGGTCAACGGCAAGTTCAGCCCGGAGCAGCGGGCGCTCTACGAGGTGGTGCTGGCGGCCCAGTATGCAGCCATTGATGCGGTGCGCCCCGGTAATCACTGGAACCATCCCCATGAAGCGGCTTTGAGCGTGCTGACCGGTGGCCTGATCGAGTTGGGCCTGCTGTCGGGCACCGTTGAAGATGCCATTGCAAGTGAAGCCTTCAAGCCCTTTTTCATGCACCGCACCGGTCACTGGCTGGGCCTTGATGTGCACGATGTGGGTGACTACAAAATTGGCGACGCGTGGCGGTTGCTCGAGCCGGGTATGGCGCTGACGGTTGAGCCTGGCCTGTATATCTCGCCGAACAATACCAGTGTGGACGAAAAGTGGCGTGGTATCGGCATTCGTATCGAAGATGACGTGGTGGTTACCAAGGATGGTTGTCGGGTGCTGACGAACGGCGTACCCAAGACCATTGAAGAGATTGAAGCCCTGATGGCGGGATGAGCCTGTGAAACACTCTGATACCGATGTGATCATTGCAGGTGGCGGGCTGGCGGGCGCAACGCTGGCTTTGGCACTGGCCAAAGTTGCTCCTGCATTGAGGGTAGCGGTGGTTGAGGCTTTTCCGCTGTCTGCGGATGCCTTGCCGGATGCTTATCAGCCCAGCTACGACGCACGCTCCACTGCGCTGGCCTGGGGTTCCCGGCTGATTTTTGAAGAGCTTGGGCTATGGCAGCGGATATCAGAACATGCGACGCCCATCCAGCATATTCATGTGTCTGACAGGGGCCGGTTTGGCGCGACCCGCCTGAATGCCAGCGAGTTCCAGCAGCAAGCCCTGGGCTATGTTGTCGATAACCGCTGGATGGGGCTATGCCTGATGCGGGAGTTGCTTGCAACCAATATCCAGTGGCTGGCGCCCGCCGAAGTGACGGATATGGCGTCTTCCGAACAGGGTGTGAGCGTTGCGGTAAAAATCGGCAGTGAGACCGGCACCCTGAAGGCCAAATGCCTGATTGTTGCAGATGGTGGTCGTTCCGGGCTGAGAGAAAAACTCGGCTTCCAGACAAATCACCACGGCTATGATCAGAATGCCCTGATCGCAAACGTCTCCACCAGCGACAGCCATGAATTCACTGCTTTCGAGCGTTTTACCGATGCCGGCCCTATGGCATTGTTGCCCCATGGCTCACCTTCCCGCGCCGGCCATCAATCTGTATTGGTGTGGACGCTGAATGATAGGGAGCTTGAAGAGGTTCTGGGCATGTCGGAGAGCGACAAATGCCAGCGGCTTCAGGAGCGCTTTGGGTGGCGCTTGGGCCGATTCACCCGCATAGGTGAATGCAACCACTACCCACTAACGCTGACCACAGTAGACGAGCCGGTAAGGCCGGGTGTTGCGCTTGTGGGTAATGCTGCCCATGCATTGCACCCGGTGGCGGGGCAGGGCTTCAACCTGGCGCTGCGGGGTTTGATGACTCTGGTGGAGCAGTTCCGGTTGGCCGTTGAACAAGGCCGGTCGCCGGGCGACTTCCAGATTTTGCGCTGCTATCACGAGTTACATAAGCCGGATTGGCAGCAAACCGTGCAGTTCTCGGATTCACTGATCCGCATCTTTGGTCATTCATTGGCACCTATTGCGGCAGCGCGGGATGCCGGGCTGGTAGGGCTGGATTTGCTCCCCGGTGCAAAGCGCTTGTTTGCGCGAAAAGCGATGGGCACAGCCGGGCGCCGTGCTGTTATCAATGGGCCAGCAACGAGCGATAAGCAATGAGTGATACCAAGGTGTTCGATATTCTTGTGGTTGGCGGCGGCATGACCGGCACAGCTCTGGCTCTTGGTTTGTCGCAGCAGGGCTGGCAGGTGGGATTGGTAGAGGCCGGTGAGCGCGCTGCATTGTTGCAGGCCCCGGTGACGGTGAAGAGCGTGGCAGATTTTGAGCCTCGCGTCAGCGCTATCTCCATGGCCAGCCAGCAGTTGCTCGATTCATTAGGCGCCTGGCAGGGCGTTGTAGCGGGCCGCCATTGCCCCTACCAGGGCATGACTGTGTGGGACGGTGATGGCACTGGGCGTATTCACTTTGATGCTGCTGAATTACAGGCCCGCGCTCTGGGCACGATCGTTGAAAACCGCAGCCTGGTTCGGGCACTGTTCGAGCTTGTGGAAACCAGTGGTGTTGAGCTGATTGATGGTGTGCAGGTTACCGGCTGCTCCCAGGAGGGCGACCAGCGCAGCATTGAGCTTGCCGATGGACGCAAACTCGGGGCTCGTCTGGTTATTGCGGCCGATGGCGCAAACTCCCGGCTGCGCCAGTGGGTAGGCTTGCCAACCCGCGAATGGGATTACGACCAGCAGGCCATTGTATGTACCGTGCGCACAGCTCAAAGCCATGGATACACAGCCTGGCAGAGATTTTCGCAAACCGGGCCCTTGGCGTTCTTGCCGTTGGCCACGGAAAACAATGACGAGCACTTCTGTTCTATTGTTTGGTCGCAGGATACCGAAGAAGCCCGCCGCCTTATGGCTCTGGATGATGCAGCCTTCACTGCGGAACTGGAGCGGGCAATTGAAAGAGAGCTGGGTGCCCTGGAGGCGGTGTCCAAACGCTTTGCCTTTCCTCTGCGACAGCGGCATGCGAAAGACTATATTGCGCCCGGTTTTGCGTTGGTGGGCGATGCGGCCCACACCATTCACCCGCTTGCAGGCCAGGGTGCCAACCTCGGATACGGCGATGTCCGGGTTTTGCTGGAGGAGCTGGCCAAGGCTAAACGCAGTGGCTTGAGCCCAGCTAATGAACTGGTTCTTGCGCGCTATCAACGCCGCCGAAAAGGCGAAAATCTCGCCATGATGGTTGCTATGGAAGGCTTCAAACAACTGTTTGGCCGCGATGAATTGCCACTCAGATGGCTGAGAAACACCGGGATGCGTTGGCTGGACGGCCTGGGCCCCATTAAGAACAGAATTGCCGCCGAGGCCATGGGCCTTGATGTTTAACCTACTATCACACTGAAGGATCTGCGCTTATGGCAGGAACCAGTCTTCTCGCGCTATTCGATGATATTGCCACTATCCTCGACGACATCTCCATGATGACCAAAGCGGCGGCCAAAAAAACTGCCGGGGTGTTGGGAGATGATCTGGCACTGAACGCTCAACAGGTAACTGGCGTAAGAGCGGCGCGGGAACTGCCTGTCGTCTGGTCTGTAGCCAAGGGGTCATTCGCAAACAAGGCCATACTGGTGCCGGCCGCAGTGGCCATCAGCTTTTTTGTGCCTTGGCTGGTTACGCCCCTGTTGATGCTTGGTGGTGCGTTTTTATGTTTTGAAGGTGCGGAAAAAATCATTCACAAATTCTTCCACTCAGAGGAAGAAGCGCAACGGAAGGACGAACTTCTCAAGGCATTAAAGCAGCCTGATGTGGACTTGAGGGTTGTAGAAAGGCGAAAGATCAAAGGCGCTATACGCACCGATTTCATCTTGTCGGCAGAAATAATTGCCATCACTCTCGGGGTGGTGACCGCAGAAACTATCGGGATACAGTTTGCTGTTCTGGCGGTGGTCGCAGTGCTGATCACAGTCGGTGTTTACGGCTTGGTAGCCGGCATAGTAAAGCTGGATGACGGCGGGCTTTACCTTACCCAGCAAGAGAGTGCGGTGGCTCAGAAGATAGGCCACGGCATACTGTGGTTTGCGCCTTACTTGATGAAAACCCTGTCTATTGTCGGCACCATTGCCATGTTTTTGGTGGGTGGCGGCATTCTTGTTCACGGGGTAGCGCCCCTTTATAACGCTATCGAAGACTTCGCCGCAGGATTTGGCGGTGTTCCCGCTGTGCTGTTCAGCACGGTTGCTAATGGGCTGGTTGGCTTGCTGGCGGGGGCTTTGCTCGTGGCAGTACTTACACCACTGATCAGGATCTTGGCATCCAGATCAGAGGCAAGCGTCGAATAAACGGCTTACGAGAACGGGAACGGCTGTTTCCACCCGAAGAATGCGAGGCCCAAGGTGAACGCTTTGGCAGCCTGCCTCTTCAAGCTTACCTACTTCGTAGGGCGTAAAACCGCCCTCAGGCCCAATACATAGCGCGGTTGGCTTGTTGAGGTGGGTAGGGCAGGGGGTGGCCGTACCGGGGTGCGCAACCAGGGCCACCTTGCCTTGTAACAGGGCGGGTAGCTCATCTTCCACGAAAGGTTTGAACAGCTTGCGTATATGCACCTTCGGCATAGCCGTATCTTTTGCCTGCTCCAGGCCAAGAGTAAGGTTTTCCCGCAAGTTGTCATCTGACAGCCAGGGCGTTTGCCAGAAGCTTTTTTCCACCTTGTAGCTGTTGATCAGCCAGATATCCTTAACCCCAAGAGTGGCGCTGGTTTGCAGAACCCGGCGGAACATTTTAGGCCGCGGCATGGCCAGAATGAGTGTAAAGGGGAGTGGTGAGGGTGGTGGTTGGTCCAGAGTAACAAGCAGCTCAGCTTCCGAAGCGGTGAGCGTTACAACTTCACCCCACCCCATAAGACCGTTTACGCGGCCAACCGGCAACTGGTCCCCCTGGGTGGTGCCCAGCACAGATCGCATGTGCTCAAGCCTGCGCCCCCGCAGCACAGCACGGTTAGGCGCAACAAAATCCTCATCGAACAGTAAGGCGAGATTCATTAAGAGGAAGGCTCGTCCGTCTCTGCTACTTCGCGTACTGCCAGCCTGCCAAACAAAATGCCCAGCTCGAACAATATCCACATGGGCACAGCGAGAAGTGTCTGGGAAATGATATCCGGGGGGGTCAGCATCATGCCGATTACAAAGCAGCCCACCACAACGTAAGGACGTTTTGCTGCAAGGTCTGACGGAGTCGTTACGCCACTGAGAATCAGCAAAATCGTCGCGATGGGGATTTCGAAGGCAATCCCGAATGCAAAGAACATTTTCAGTACGAAATTCAGGTAACTGCTGATGTCTGGCAGCTCAACAATGCCTTCCGGGCCTATCGCCGTAAAAAAGCCGAACACCAGCGGGAATACCACGTAATACGCAAACGCGGCACCAAGGTAGAACAGGATCACCGAGGTAAACAGCAGTGGAAACGCCAAACGCTTTTCATGGGCGTAGAGGCCCGGTGCAACGAAGCTCCAAAGCTGGTAGAGAATCACAGGGATAGCGGCGAATACCGACAAAAACAGGGCCAGTTTCAGGGGCGCGAAAAACGGTGAGGTAATATCCGTTGCGATCATGGTCTGACCTACCGGCAGCAGTGACCGGATAGGCTCGGATAGCCAGAGGTACAGTTCATTGGCAAACGGATAAATGGCGGCAAAACAAATTACTACCGCCAAAACCATCTTCAGTAATCGGTCGCGAAGTTCCAGCAGGTGCGCAACCAGTGGCATTTCCGGCTGTTCGCCATCTGTTTTTGCATTCATGAAGGCTTATCCGACGGGTTTGGTGCGGCCGGCTTGTCGTCACTGGGGGCTGCGGTGGAGTCGCTTTTCTGGTGCTGATCTGGCTCGCTATTATGCTCGCTCGCTGATTTGCCGGCAGGTTTATCCGACAAGATCATATGCTCATACTTTTTGGCTTCATCCAGAGCACCACGCACGGTCTTTTTTACGTCATCCAGGCCCACATCACCGGCTTCGCTCAGCTCTTTCCTCAGCTCTTCGGCTTTCAGTTGGCGATCCAGCTCCGAGGTGAACTGGGTGACCATGCGGCGCGCGCCACCAACCCAGCGCCCAGCCGCCCTCGCAGCCGTGGGAAGCCGTTCGGGGCCAAGCACCAATAGAGCTATAACGCCGCAAATCAGCAGCTCAAGAAAGCCGATATCAAACATCTTGTCTGGTCTCAGCTTTTGGCTTTTTCCTTGGGCTTGTCTTCAGCCGCCTGTCGCGTCTGTTCTTCCTGAGTGCCTTCCAGCGAATCCGGGTCGCCCGGTTTGCTGTCTTCGTCATTCATGGATTTTTTGAAGCCGCGAATCGCTCCACCAAGATCGGTGCCAATGTTGCGCAGCTTCTTGGTTCCGAACAACAGAATCACAATGCCCAGTACAATAAGAAGTTGCCAGATGCTGATGCCCATTACGGGATCCTCGTTTTGATGTTTTCGTAGATTAGCATTATACGTTACCAGAGCCGGGTGGCGGAAACCCCCGTTAGGGGTATTACCTGCTCACTTGCTCCGGGACGCCTTTTCTTCCAGCCCGGAAAGGTCGAAACGGCTGCTCAACTCAGCCAGTATATCCTTGGAACTCAGGCCCAGGTTGGAAAGCATAACCATGCAGTGAAACCAGAGATCTGCTGTTTCACTGATGACTGCCCTGGTCTCCCCCGAGTGCTCCGCATCCTTGGCGGCCAGCAGTGTTTCTGTACACTCTTCGCCAACCTTTTCCAGAATCCTGTTCAGGCCTTTGGCGTGGAGGCTGGCGACGTAGGATTTCTCAGGGTCGGCTGATTTACGGGCTTCCAGAACCCGTGTCAGATTTTCCAGAACATCACTCAATACATCCACTCCTCAGTTACTGCCATAAATGGCATCCGGATCTTTAATGACGGGTTCAACGCCCACCCACTGGTCGCCCTTTAATGAGCGGTAAAAACAGCTACGCCGGCCAGTGTGGCATGCAATGCCGCCTTTTTGCTCTACTTTTAGCAGGATAACGTCCTCGTCACAGTCGAGGCGAATATCCTTGACCACTTGCTGGTGCCCGGACGTTTCGCCCTTGCGCCAGAGTTTACCCCGTGAACGTGACCAGTAAACCGCCTGGCCCTCTTCAGCTGTGAGGCGAAGGGATTCCCGGTTCATCCAGGCCATCATCAGGATATCGCCCGTGGCAGCATCCTGTGCGATCGCAGGAACCAGGCCGTCCGCAGTCCAGCGAATGGCATCGAGCCAATCAAGGGTGTCTAGATTATCAGATAAGTCTTTCATTTTTATGAATCCTGAGCATTTAGTCGCCGCAATCCCGACGCCATGGCCGTCGCAGCGAACACGAGCATAAGCGCGACAAAGGTAATGGTAATTTGATACCGGCCATTCAGGGTGTTGATCACGGCCTCGTAGGGGGGCTTCGGGTTGACCAGCAATGGCACTTCGTCTCCCGTTTGTAGTGATTTAAGGCGCCCGAAAAAGTCCAGAATCCCGCGCCTTGTTACAAACTGATGGGTCTGGCCCTGAATACTATAACGGATAGTGTAATCCCTGTACTGATGGGCGGTTACATGGCCAATAGTTGGCTGCGATTCAAAATGCTTTGAGGTTTCCCACACAAAAGACAGAGTACAGACAACCAGTAGAAGGACGAATATCCGGGTCAGAGCAGCGTGTGGGGATGCGTTCATGGAGCTTTTGCCTTGTATGATCTATAGCTTCGCACGAAGCAGGTTCAAACCAAGCCCGATGTACACAAGCCCAGTGACTTTACTTATCACTCCAGACAGGCGCGAGTCCGACCTGGCTGCGCTTGAAAAGCTGGCAGCAAATGTGACTAGAAAAAGACACCACAAGGTGCCGCCCAGCACAAAAATACCGCCTAAAAACAGAAATACTGCCGAGCTGTTACTGGCTCCGGGCGCCACAAACTGCGGCAGGAAAGCGAGAAAGAAGATTGCGATTTTCGGGTTCAACAGGTTGGTCAGAAAACCCTGGTAGAACAGCTGTGAGCGGCGCCGAAAGGCGGTTACAGAGGCTGGCGCGAGCTTGTTGTGAGCGCGCAGGGCCTGGATGCCAAGGTAGGCCAGATAGGCAGCTCCAACAAACTTGACCGCTGTGAATGCCAGTGCAGACGTTGCCAGCAGCGCTGATAGCCCGATTGCAGCAAACAGGGTGTGTGCCAGTATGCCCGCGCTTACACCGAACACCGATAACAGCCCGGCAACGCGCCCCTGGGACAGGGTTCTGGCTAAAATGTACACGGTGTCTGGTCCTGGAGTTATCCAGAGTAAAAAGCTCGCACTGAAAAACAACCAGAACTCGTGGGCCTGCAGCATCTGAGGCTCCTGCCTGTATTTGTGACTTCGCCGCCAATATACCCGCTATAACGACAATTCATCCAGAGCAGGGTGTGTTCTTCGAATGCGGCACCGGACCCTGGCAAACGACTCGGGATGAATTTATCGCAACCTGGAAAGCATTGTTAAACGCAGGCTGCTGTGCCAAGTTTACTATCGATGTTGCGGCTTGCGGTAGACATAGCAAGCTGGATATTCCTTTTATCCCGGCGGCGCTTTGTTTTTACGTCGCCCTGTTAACTTGAGGAAATCGTTATGAACAAAGACATCATTGAAGGCAATTGGAAGCAGCTTAAAGGTAAGGTACGCGAGAACTGGGGCAAGCTGACAGACGACGATCTGGATGAGATCGCCGGCCGCCGCGACCACTTTATTGGTAAGGTTCAAGAGAAATACGGCACCACCAAAGAGGACGCGATGAGAGAGTGGGAAAAGCTCACTAATTCCTGAGCATCCATAGCCGCTAAGACCTTCAAAGCCGGTATCTGCTCAACCACAGGCACCGGCTTTGAGCTACACACCCGGAAATAAAACTGTGAGCAGTTCCCAGCGAAGCGACAGGCATCAGGCAAAGCTTGGTGGAAAAGGTTTACACCCCAAAAATCTTCACAAGCAAGGCTACGATTTTACATCCCTTATAAAAAGCCACCCGGCATTAACACCCTACGTTAAAGCAAACGCTTACGGTAACCTCTCCATAGAGTTCGCAGATCCAAAGGCAGTAAAATTGCTGAACGCCGCCCTGTTGAAACACTACTACGGCATTGTTGGCTGGGATATTCCGGAAGGCGCGCTTTGCCCTCCCATTCCGGGGCGAGCAGATTACATTCATCACGTGGCTGAACTGTTTGGGGAGCTTGAGCCATTTGCGAATCAGGCTAGCACCCAAACCGGCATAACCTTGCTCGATATAGGCACAGGGGCTAATGGCATATACCCGATACTGGCATGCCAAATGTACGGCTGGCATTGCGTTGGCAGTGATATAAGTGCTCAGTCGCTTGAAAACGTTGCCCGCATTATCGCCAACAACCCCATACTGAAAGACCGTTTCACCCTGCGCATGCAAAGTGACAGGCACAAGATCTTCGACGGAATTATTCGGGAAGGAGAGTTTTTTGATGTCAGCGTGTGCAATCCCCCCTTCCATGCTTCACAAAACGAAGCACTCAAGAGCAGTCAGTTAAAGCTGAAAAACCTTGCACGCAACCGGGGTGAGACAAAGCCCGGGGCTGCATCGCAAGCTCTGAACTTTGGTGGCCAGGAAGCGGAACTATGGTGCAAAGGCGGCGAACAGATGTTCCTTAAAAAAATGATAAAAGAGAGTCAGCTATTTGCAGCGCAATGCCGTTGGTTTACAAGCCTGGTTTCGAAAGCCGAGAACGTAAAGCCCTCCTCCAAACTGATGCGCAAGCTTGGGGCGACCGAGGTACGGGAAATCGAGATGAGGCAGGGGCAAAAGGTTACGAGAATATTGGCCTGGACATTCGCATAGGCTAATCAATTATGCCTTGGCCGACACTTCTCAGAACCTCGGGATCAATATGAATTTCAAACGCGATAGATGCTGCTTTAACAGCAAGTGCCACAAACAGGCCTGTTAGCATAATCCCGCACCAGGCAATGGCGATAGAGAGTACTTTTGAGGGTTTACGCAACGGGCGCATGTCTCCGGAGGCAGAGGTCAGAGGTTCGAATCCTCTCGGGCGCGCCATGAATATCAAGGACTTGCGTGAAAACGCAGGTCCTTTTTTTTGGCTTGTGCCCAAATGGTGCCCTGACAGTGCCCACGATTTTTTCACAGATTAGCACCCAACCCTTTTCCCGACTTTTGCCCTGATTTCCCGTTTAGAGGGTTTGGGCACAGAGCTTCCCCCAGCCTTGCCTAACCCCACCAAGTAACGTAAAACAACCTTATATCGAGTGGTTAGCAAGCAATACACCCCAAGTATTGCCCGCAACTCTCCGGAATAACCAAAGGCACGAACCGACACACGCTGTCGCTCCGTGCCTTTACGCTTTATCAGAGAGCCCAAGCAGTAACTTCTCATAGGGAACAACCGAGCAATGAACAACACGGAACAGCAATTCCTCAAAGCCCTGGACGACAAGCTCTGGAAAGCCGCCGACAAGCTCCGCGCCAACCTGGATGCCGCCAACTACAAGCACGTGGTGCTGGGCCTGATCTTCCTGAAGTACGTCTCCGATGCCTTCGAGGAGCGCCAGGAAGAATTGCTGGAACGATTCAAGGATGAGAACGACGACATCTACTACCTGCCGCCGGAAGACTACGACGGCGACGAGGACTACCAGCAAGCCCTGCTGGAAGAGCTGGAAGTATTAGATTACTACCGCGAAGCCAACGTGTTCTGGGTGCCCAAACCGGCCCGCTGGAGCACGCTGAAAGAGAAAGCCGTGCTGCCCGTGGGCACCGTGCTCTGGCAGGACGATGCCGGTAACGACGTAAAGCTACGCTCTGTGTCCTGGCTGATCGACAACGCGCTGGAAGAGATCGAGAAGAGCAACGCCAAGCTCAAGGGCATTCTCAACCGAATCAGCCAGTACCAGCTGGACAACGACAAACTGCTGGGCCTGATCAACACCTTCTCCGACACCTCCTTCACCCGGCCGGTATTCGAGGGTGAGAAGCTGAGCCTGCACAGCAAAGACATCCTCGGCCATGTGTACGAATACTTCCTCGGCCAGTTCGCCCTCGCCGAAGGCAAGCAGGGCGGGCAGTATTACACCCCCAAGAGCATCGTCACCCTGATTGTCGAAATGCTGCAACCCTACTCCGGCCGGGTGTACGACCCAGCCATGGGCTCCGGCGGCTTCTTTGTCTCCAGCGACAAGTTCATCGAGGAACACGCCAGCGAGCAGCACTACGACGCTGCCGAACAGAAGAAGCACATCTCCGTGTATGGCCAGGAGTCCAACCCCACCACCTGGAAGCTGGCCGCCATGAACATGGCCATCCGGGGCATCGATTTCAACTTTGGCAAGAAAAACGCCGACACCTTCCTGGACGATCAGCACCCGGACCTACGCGCCGACTTCGTGATGGCCAACCCGCCGTTCAACATCAAAGACTGGTGGAGCGAATCCCTGGCCGAGGACGTGCGCTGGAAGTACGGCACCCCGCCCAAGGGCAACGCCAACTTTGGCTGGATGCAGCACATGATCCACCACCTGGCACCCACCGGCAGCATGGCCCTGCTGCTGGCCAACGGCTCCATGAGCTCCAACACCAACAACGAAGGCGAAATCCGTAAGCGCCTGGTAGAGGAAGACCTCGTGGAATGCATGGTCGCCCTGCCCGGCCAGCTGTTCACAAACACCCAGATTCCCGCCTGCATTTGGTTTCTGACCCGGGACAAAGCCAACGGCATGGTGCGCAACGAGAAAAAGCGCGACCGCCGGGAAGAATTCCTGTTCATTGATGCCCGCAACCTGGGCTTCATGCGGGATCGGGTGCTGCGGGACTTCACCAATGACGACATCGCCAAGATCGCCGACACCTTTCATGCCTGGCAACGCGGCGAAGGCTACGAGGATGTCGCGGGGTTCTGCAAATCCGCCAGCCTGGACGAAATCAAGAAGCACGACTTTGTGCTGACGCCGGGGCGTTACGTGGGCGCTCTGGCGCAGGAAGACGATGGCGAGCCATTTGCCGAGAAGATGGCGCGGTTGACCGGGCAGCTGCGGGAGCAGTTTGCGGAGAATGACCGGCTGGAGGCTGAGATCAAGCGGAATCTTGGGGGGCTGGGGTATGAGTGCTGATTGGCCCTCAATGAAAATTTCTAACGTTGCTGTCTATCGCAACAATAAACGCATTCCCTTGAAAAGCCTCGATAGAGCCAAGAGGCAGGGTATATATCCATACTATGGCGCATCTGGAGTAGTCGATTACATTGACGACTACATCTTTGATGGAACCTACCTGTTAATCTCCGAGGATGGTGAGAACCTAAGATCTCGAAAAACTCCCGTGGCCTTTAAGGCTCATGGGAAATTCTGGGTTAATAACCATGCACATATCCTCGAAGAGAAAGAAGAAGGTATCCTTGATTACTTGGAATATTATTTCTCTCAGCTTGATTTAACCCCCTATATCACAGGAGCGGTTCAACCTAAGCTAAACAAAGCCAATCTCGACACAATTGAAATACCAATTCCTCCTCTTGAGGAGCGCAGAGCCATCAACGGCACCCTTAACTCACTGACCTATAAGATCGACCTCAACCACCAAATCAACCAAACCCTCGAACAGATGGCTCAGGCCATCTTCAAAAGCTGGTTTGTCGATTTCGAGCCGGTCAAAGCCAAGATCGCCGCACTGGAAGCCGGCGGCAGCGAAGAAGACGCCCTGCTCGCCGCCATGCAGGCCATTTCCGGCAAAGGCGAAGCGGAGCTAACCCGCCTCCAGGCCGAACAGCCCGAGCAATACGCCGAACTCCGCGCCACCGCCGAGCTGTTTCCGTCGGCTATGCAGGATAGTGAGTTGGGGGAAATTCCGGAGGGGTGGGAAGTGACAGACCTGAAGTCATCAACTATTGAGATTAGAAGAGGCATCTCTCCAAAATATACTGAAGAAGGCGGCATCCAGGTTATCAATCAAAAATGTATCCGAAATCATAAAGTAGACTTTTCTTTAGCGCGCAGAAACGATACGTCTAAAAGAAAAATTGATGGCCGAGAAATCCAAATAGGAGATGTTCTAGTTAATTCGACAGGTGTCGGGACGCTTGGACGCCTTGCCCCTGTTCGGCACTTACCCGAACCATCAGTCGCAGACAGCCATGTAACAGTCATACGAGCTAATAATCGACTGATAAGCAATGCTTTTTTAGCCGGGCTGATGATTACTAGCGAGCCCCTCATAGAAGCAAGCGGCGCAGGATCAACTGGGCAAACTGAGCTTCGAAAACAAGTTCTCGAAGAGATAGTTTTTGCAAGGCCCTCATTGAAGTTAAGCAGGGCCTACGAAGGAGCTGTAGAGCCGATGGGACAGCAAATGGCATGCATAGAGAGACAGCTTGTGTCTTTAGCTAGCACCAGAGATGTCATTCTTCCGAAGCTCCTCTCTGGCGACCTCTCCGTACCCAACAAGGGAAACCAACCCAAAGCCGAACCGTTGAGCCCACTTCAAGGGGTTGAGTAATGGAATTGTGGTTGACCCGAGCAGGATCTCATGGCGAGTTCGAACAAAAGTTCCTCGACGAGGGCCGAATCTATCTGACCTGGGACGAGCTTGGTGAGGATCTGTCGAAACTGGATAACCGGCAGTGCCTCCTGGAACTCCTTGAGCAGACTTACCCGAATGAAAAGCTGAAGCGGTTACAGAACCACAGCAGCCAGATATGGCCGTTCGTCAAAACGATGCAAGCTGGTGACTGGGTGGTGCTTCCCTCCAAAAAACAGCCTGTGGTGTATGTCGGGAAGATAACGGAGGACTACGTTCATAACGCCAAAGGCCCGGATCCCTTCTTCCACTGGCGATCCGTCGAGTGGTTTGGGCAGGAGATCCCCCGCTCTCACTTTGGGCAAGACCTGCTCTACAGCTTTGGCGCGTTCATGACCATCTGCCGCATCAGACGCAACAACGCATTGCTACGCCTGCAGGCCATGCACAAGTCTGGCTGGCAGGCTGAGAACACCAAGTCAGTGATCCAGCACACCGGCCAGTCTACTAACCACGAT
This sequence comes from Marinobacter sp. 1-3A, assembly GCF_016597775.1. Taxonomy (NCBI): domain Bacteria; kingdom Pseudomonadati; phylum Pseudomonadota; class Gammaproteobacteria; order Pseudomonadales; family Marinobacteraceae; genus Marinobacter; species Marinobacter sp. 1-3A. The sequence goes on along the minus strand of NZ_VCGZ01000004.1, from coordinate 6,022 downwards.
GCTGATGATGTGTCCGGTGATGACGGCTTCGATTTCAATCTGGCAGACCTGGCCAAGCAACAGGTGGTCAGCCTTATTGAGCAGAAGTTCAAAGGCCATGAGTTAACCCGATTAGTCGGTGCCATACTCAGGGCACAAGGCTACACCATCTGGCAGAGCCCCGAAGGTGCAGACGGCGGCGCCGATATTCTGGCCTCCAACGGCATGATGGGCTTCGGTAGCCAAACCATCTGTGTGGAGGTGAAGTCCGGCACTGGAACGGTGGACAGGCCCACTGTGGACAAGCTCTTGGGAGCCATGTCGAAGTTCAACGCCGACCATGGTCTGTTTGTCGCGTGGGGCGGGTTCAAACAGAATGTGCAGAAGGACATGGCCAGCAGCTTCTTCCGTCTGCGGTTATGGTCTCAGGATGACTTGCTGGATGAGCTGTTCGCGGTATACGACAAGCTGGACGATGAGCTGAAGGCCCAGCTGCCACTTAAGCGAGTCTGGACGGTGGTTGCGGCCGATGACTGATGCCCGGATTACTGTCGAGGGAAAAGATGAGCAGTATGCACAAACTGCATATTGCTGAATCAGGCAAAAGGGATCGGGAACTCTCCGGTATTTCCGGAACGTTCGATCAGCGAGCAAATGCGTAGATTCGAAACCGGCAACCGCCGAGGATCTCTCGGTAGTTGCGCCACTTGCCCATAATCAGGCTTCCAGCCCAGGACAAGCGGTTTTCCGTCATCCAGAGTCCGAAAGAGCACAGGTTCCATTCCGGAACCCATGGCTAGAGAAAAGCCGCAAGCTCCCGAAGCGAAACCGTTTGCGGAAGTAAATCGCGTGTATTTGCATGGCGACAAGTCTTGAGTAGATGCGTTCAAGTAAGGAAGTACGAAATGACGGAAGATCAGCTGGAACAACAATGCCTGGAATGGTTTGCCGAAGGCGGCTGGGAAATCGCCCACGGGCCTGACCTGGCACCGGAGGGCGAAGCCCCGGAACGCGCCGATTACCGGCAGGTATTGTTGCTGGCGGATCTTGAGGCGGCCATTCACCGCATCAACCCTCACCTGCCCCAGAGCGCCGTTGAACAGGCTGTGGCGGTCGTCCGCAAACCCGAAAGCCTGGATGTGGTGATCAGCAACCGGGCCTTTCACCGCCTGCTGCTGGACGGTGTGCCGGTGGAGTACAAACGCGACGACAAGGTAGTTCACGACCAGGCCTTTCTGGTGGACTTCGGCGACCTGAGCGCCAACCGCTTTCGTGCCATCAACCAGTTCACTCTCGAAGGCTCCAAACAGCTCCGCAGGCCGGACGTGGTCTGTTTTATCAACGGCCTGCCCCTGGCGGTACTGGAGCTGAAGAGCCCCGGCGCCGAGAACGTGAACATATGGGACGCCTACAACCAGATCCAGACCTACAAAGACGAATGCTCCGATCTGTTTGCCTACAATGAAGCGGCCATCATCAGCGACGGCTATCTGGCCCGGGTAGGCTCCCTAACCGCCAGCCAGGAACGCTACATGCCCTGGCGCACCATCAAGCATGAGGACGACAAGCCCCTGCTGGAGTGGCAGCTGGAAACCATGGTGCGGGGCTTCTTCGACCGGGAGCTGTTTCTGGATTACATCCGCTACTTCGTGATCTTCGAGACGGATTCCGACAAACTGATCAAGAAGATCGCAGGTTACCATCAGTTCCATGCGGTGCGTGAGGCGGTTCGTGCCACCGTGATTGCAGCTCGGGATATGAGCGGCGATGGTATCAGCGAGAAGCGGGCCACCTACGGCGACGAGGTTCTGCCGGGCAGCAAGAAAGCTGGGGTGGTGTGGCACACCCAGGGCTCTGGCAAAAGCATTTCCATGTGCTGTTACGCCGGCAAGCTGCTGCAACAGCCGGAGATGAACAACCCCACGCTGATCGTCGTCACCGACCGAAACGATCTGGACGGCCAGTTGTTCGCCACCTTCAGCGCGGCCCGGGAATTGTTGAAGCAAGAGCCCGTGCAGGCCGATGACCGGGATACCCTGCGCCGGTTGCTGTCCGAGCGGGAATCCGGTGGCATCATCTTCACCACGGTTCAGAAATTCGCCCTGCTGAACGACGAATCCGGACACCCGATTCTGAACGACCGCCACAACATCGTGGTGATCTCAGACGAGGCCCACCGCAGCCAGTACGGCCTCAAAGCCACCCTCAAGAAAGACGGCACCTACAAGTTCGGCTACGCCCGCCACATGCGTGATGCCCTGCCCAATGCCTCGTTCATCGGCTTTACCGGCACCCCCATCGAGAGCGAAGACAAAGACACCCGGGCCGTGTTCGGCGATTACGTTTCCATCTACGACATCCAGGATGCGGTGGACGATGGTGCGACCGTGCCCATCTTCTACGAATCCCGCCTGGCCAAGCTGGACATCAACCGCGAACAGATCGAGGAGCTGTCCGATCAGGTGGAGGAAGTGGTTGAAGACGACGAAGACGTTGGCAGCCGCGAGAAAACCAAGGGCGAGTGGAGCCGGCTGGAGAAGCTGGTCGGTGCCGGCCCGCGCCTGAAGCAGGTGGCGGAAGACCTGGTAAACCACTTTGAAACCCGCTCCAGCACCATCGACGGCAAGGCCATGATTGTGGCCATGAGCCGGGAGATTGCGGTTCACCTGTATAACGAGATTGTCGCCCTGCGCCCGGAGTGGCACGACAATGATCCCGAGAAAGGCGCCATCAAAGTTGTAATGACCGGCTCCGCCTCTGACCGGGCCTTGCTTCAGCCGCACATCCACAACAAGCAGACCAAGAAACGGTTCGAGAAGCGCTTCAAGGACATCAACGACCCGCTCAGGCTGGTGATCGTTCGGGATATGTGGCTGACCGGCTTCGATGCGCCCTGCTGTCACACCATGTATGTGGACAAGCCCATGAAGGGCCACAACCTGATGCAGGCCATTGCCCGGGTAAACCGCGTGTTCAAGGACAAGCCCGGCGGGCTGGTGGTGGACTACATCGGCATCGCCAACGAGCTCAAGCAGGCGCTGAAAACCTACACCGACGCCAAGGGCAAGGGCTCCCCCACCCACAGCGCCGAAGAAGCCTACGCCATCCTGCTGGAAAAGCTGGACATCATCCACAGCATGTTTGCGCCCGGCCCCAAAGGTAAGGGATTCAGCTACAGCGGATTCGAGACCGAGCCTCACAAGTATCTGGTGCCCACCGCCAACTACGTGCTCAGCCTGGAAGACGGCAAGAAGCGCTTCCTGGATACCGTGCTGGCCATGAACAAGGCCTTCTCCCTGTGCGCCACCCTGGATGAAGCCCAGGCACTGCAGAAGGAAGTGGCGTTCCTGTCGCAGGTGAAGACCGCCATTACGAAGTTCACCAGCGTAGACAAGAAGCTGACCGAGGAAGAAAAGAATACCGCCCTGAAGCAGATTCTGGACAACGCGCTGGTCTCCGAAGGGGTAACCGATGTCTTCGCCCTGTGCGGGCTGGACAAGCCCAACATCGGCCTGCTCTCAGACGAGTTCCTGGAAGACGTGCGGCAGATGCCCTACAAGAACTTCGCCGTGGAGCTGCTGGAGAAGCTGCTCAAAGACGACATCAAGGCCAAGACCCGCAACAACGTAGTGCAGGAGAAGAAGTACGCCGACCGCCTGCAGGAGACGCTGCGCAAGTACAACAACCGAGGCATCGAGACAGCACAAGTCATAGAAGAGCTGATCGCTATGGCCAAGCAGTTCCAGGCTGAAATGGAGCGAGACGCAGCCCTCGGCCTGAACCCGGACGAAGTGGCCTTCTATGACGCCCTGGCCAGCAACGAGAGCGCCGTGCGGGAGCTGGGCGACGAGATCCTGAAGAAGATCGCCGTGGAAATCACCGACAAGCTGCGCAAATCCACCACTGTGGACTGGCAGGTGCGGGAGAGCGTGCGGGCCAAGCTGAGGATTCTCGTGCGGCGGACGTTGCAGCGTTACAAGTACCCGCCCGATAAGGCGCCGGCAGCGATTGAACTGATCATGGAACAGGCCGAAGCCCTGTCTAACCACTGGACGAAGTAATGTATTACTACACTGAAGACTCGACACTCAGCTGGATGAGACTGAGTGTTACCAGCATTACGCACCACCGAAGCCGTTGGTTGGTTCAGACATCGGCGCCAGTGGTCCCGAGATTCGTCTAAGAGTAGAGAGCCACCACTTCCCTCGAAGCAGACCCTTGATTAACCGCTGAAAGGCTGTGCGTAAAAGGGCACACCTTCTGCCCCCCCACGCCGAATCTGAGCCAAGACTGAAACCTAAGCCTCTCTGACTCTGCAGGTTTATACTGTCCGGAATCAAAAACGTGCCCTAGTGGACTAGTCGTGTTCGATTGGCTCGTTGTGCAAGTTTGTCTGTTAGGACGATGCGGAAAATTTCCAGAAAACTAACATGTGAGGCCTTGGCAGTAAAAGAGTAACAATACTAACAATACAAAAAGAGTCTCATATGTTGTCCAAACACAAAAAATTAACGATTGGATCTATCTGTGCTGCGTTTATGACCGTGCCAGCCTACTCTTATGCAGACAATGCAGCGCTCGAGAGAAAACTTGAAAGTCTGGAGCAGGAGATCAGTCTTCTTAAAGAAGATCTGGAGAACAAAGCGGTCCGATCTGGAGAGTCTCAGGGCGCAATTCGACTCCCAGGCACATCCACCGACCTTTCGGTAGGAGGCTTCATCCACCTGGAAGTCGCTGCTGGAGAGAGCGGTAGCGGCTTGCCCAATAACCCAGGATTCGCTCCGAGCCTGCTTAGTACGCCCTTCGGAGAGATTGAAGGTAGAGATACTGCAGTTGATTGGACCGCGCGTCGTAGCCGGCTTTGGCTGAAAACGAGCACTCCCACCGAAGAAGACCGACTAAACACCTACCTCGAAATCGACTTCTACGGCGCAGACGGCACCGAGTCTTTCACCCACAGCCATGCGCTAAGACTGAGGCGCGCCTTTGCAACCTACGGCAACTGGCTGGTAGGACAGGAGTTCACCACATTTTTCGACTTTGCGGCGGCTGGAGAACTGATTAACTTTGGCGGCCACGCAAACCTGGTTCAAGTCCGGCAACCTCAGGTGCGCTACACCCTGAATCGTGATTGGGGATCTCTGAAAATCGCTGCTGAGAACTCCTACGAAGACAAGGTTGTCACGCTGTCGAATTCCGTGGCCGACACCCAGAAAGACGACCAGAAGTATCCTGATGTGATTCTGAGAGCGGATATTCCGTTCGGAGATGTCCACACCTCCTGGAAGCTCATGGGACGAATGCTGACCATGGACAACCCGGCGTCTCAGGGAGACGTGGACGACGAAACTCTCGCAGGTGCTTTTGGCTCAACCATCCGGTTGCCGATTGCCAGCAACAACTTGACGCTTGAATACCACTACGGCGCCCTGGGACGCTATGTGTCGATGAGCGCACACCCTGACGCCTATGTGGATAACGACAAGATCGAAGCCTTTAACAGCTGGGGCGTGTCTGCCCAATATGCCCACAAATGGGGCGGGAAATGGAACTGGCGCACAACCGCTGTTTATGCCCATACCGAAGCTGACGAAGACATGAGCGGCATGCCGGCTGGCGTCGCCAAGAGCACTTCGACCGGCATCATCAACCTGTTCTGGAGCCCGATGAAGTCCACTAGCTTTGGTGTGGAATACGGCTATTACGAGCTGGATGCCAACCAGGTGGGTAACTACTCCGTTTCACGAGTCAACCTGAGTGCCCAGTACAATTTTTAATAAGTGAGCCCGGAGTACTGGGCCACTTTCATTTTAACTATAATTGAATAGGCTGAAGTGGGTTCCCCATGGAATATGATGTTGAAAGTCTTTATGACCGGCGAGCAAATAGCATTTGGGATAGAGTATCTATAGGTGATATTTTTGGGTATACGGATTTAATGGTTGATGGGGCACCTTCACCCCATCAATCTGATACCACCCTCAAATGGTTGATAGATCGACTCCGTAGTTGAGTTCCTCTGCGAAGTCCGGCAGTCCGTAAC
>NZ_VCGZ01000040.1:0-1121 GCF_016597775.1 Marinobacter sp. 1-3A | reverse complement strand
CTATAAAGGACAATTCATCCGAAAACTGAACGTTGTCGGGCGAACTGACCGGCTGAATAAAAACGAGATCGTAGGCGGTGGAATGCTCGCTCATTTTTGGGTTTTTCTACAGCCTCGTTAGCATTCTCCTATTAAGAGGATCGTGATGAACACTAAACCTCAAATATTATTTTTGTCTCATGGCGGCGGGCCGATGCCACTTCTAGGTGATGTTGGGCATAAAGAAATGATTGATTGCTTGCAAAAAATCTCATCTATTTTGCGTAAGCCATCAGCCATTTTAGTGGTAAGTGCGCACTGGGAAGAAAAAATCCCAACCATTACTTCGGGCGCCAACCCTTCCCTTATTTACGATTACTATGGATTTCCAGAAAAGTCTTATAGTATTACCTATCCTTGTCAGGGAGAGCCATCACTGGCGGAGCAGACCTATAAGCGGCTGGAGCATTCAGGTATTTCCGCAAAACTTGATGAGCAGCGCGGTTTTGACCACGGTCTATTTATTCCTCTGAAAATCATGTACCCGGAGGCAGATATTCCGTGCATTCAGCTCTCTCTTGTCGATAATCTCAGTCCAGCAGCTCATGTCGGGATAGGGCGAGCAATCCAAGACTTGGAGTATGAAAATTTACTTATAATTGGTTCTGGTTTCTCCTTTCATAATATGAAAGCATTTTTTTCATCTGAAACCAGTGAATCAAAAACTTTAAATGAATCTTTTGAAGCGTGGCTGCTAGAGACTTGCACTAACAGTAGTATTACTGAAGAAGAAAGAGAACAAAGATTTATCCAATGGGAAAAAGCCCCCGGTGCTCGTTACTGTCACCCAAGAGAAGAGCATTTATTGCCGTTGCACGTTTGCTATGGAATAGCTAATAGTGTTTGCACTAAGTCGTTTGAGCTAAAGATTCTAAATAAAAAATCGAGCATGTACATCTGGTCATAAAATGCTAACAAACGCGTCAATTAGGACGCTCGCAAGCTCTCGCCTATTACCCGGGCGTTGAGGCTGTAGAAAAACCCCGAAATCGCGCCTCGGTTTGATAGGATTGAGCAAACAGACAAGGAGCCGTCAGATGCCCAAAGCCAAGCCCCGCTTCAGGCCCTATAGCCACGACCAG